>NZ_CP154796.1:6600000-6900000 GCF_039566955.1 Micromonospora sp. DSM 45708
TTCGAGAAGACACCACCCCAGGACGTGGCCGCCGAGCAGTGCGTCCTCGGCGGCATGCTGCTCTCCAAGGACGCCATCGCGGACGTCGTGGAGATCCTCAAGACCAACGACTTCTACCGCCCGGTGCACGCCACCATCTTCGACGCGATCCTCGACATCTACGGTCGGGGTGAACCGGCCGACCCGATCACGGTGGCCGCGGCGCTGGCCGACTCCGGCGACCTCGCCCGCATCGGCGGCGCGCCCTACCTGCACACCCTGATCGCCAGCGTGCCCACCGCCGCCAACGCCGCCTACTACGCCCGCATCGTGGGCGAGCGGGCCGTGCTCCGCCGGCTGGTCGAGGCCGGCACCCGGATCGTGCAGCTCGGCTACGGCACCGGCCCGAGTGGCAGCCGGGACGTGGACGACATCGTGGACCTTGCCCAGCAGGCCGTCTACGAGATCACCGAGAAGCGGGTCAGCGAGGACTTCGCGATCCTGGCCGACATGCTCCAGCCCACGCTGGACGAGATCGAGGCGGTCGGCGCCCAGGGCGGCGTGATGACCGGCGTCCCGACCGGCTTCACCGACCTCGACCGCCTGCTCAACGGCCTGCACGCGGGGCAGTTGGTGATCGTGGCCGGCCGACCTGGTCTGGGCAAGTCGACCGCATCTATGGACTTTGCCCGAAATGCGGCTATTCGCGCTAACCAGGCCGCGGCGATCTTCTCGCTGGAGATGAGCAAGGTCGAGATCGTCATGCGACTTCTCTCGGCCGAGGCGCGGGTGCCGCTGCACGTGCTGCGCAGCGGGCAGCTCTCCGACGACGACTGGACCAAGCTGGCCCGCTGCATGGGCGAGATCAGCGAGGCGCCGCTCTTCGTCGACGACACCCCGAGCATGAACCTGATGGAGATCCGGGCGAAGGCACGACGGCTCAAGCAGAAGCACGACCTGAAGCTGATCGTGGTCGACTACCTCCAGCTCATGACCTCACCGAAGCGCACCGAGAGCCGGCAGCAGGAGGTCGCGGATCTGTCCCGTGGCCTGAAGCTGCTGGCCAAGGAGGTCGAGTGCCCGGTGATCGCGGTGAGTCAGCTGAACCGTGGCCCGGAGCAGCGTACGGACAAGCGACCGCAATTGTCCGATCTGCGTGAATCGGGATCTATTGAGCAGGATGCTGACGTAGTAATCCTTTTGCACCGCGATGACTATTATGACAAGGAGTCGCCGCGGGCCGGGGAGGCGGATTTCATCATCGCCAAACACAGGAATGGGCCGACCGACACGGTGACGGTCGCCGCGCAGTTGCACCTGTCGCGCTTCGTGGACATGGCCATCGTCTGAGCGACCGCCTTGTACGGGGTTCTCCTCCGAGGCCGTGATCATGAGATTGACGGCGTTGTTGATTTACGTTGATGCCGTCAGGTTCATGGTCACCGCCGGCCTGCCTGTTCGACGCCACCCCCGTTCTGCTGAGGCAGAACCCGGACCCGCAGGAACTGTTCGACCGCTTCGTCGGCTGGACCGCACGCCCCACACTCGCTGATCAAGGCGGGAGGCCCCGTCAGCCGAGCAGCGGGAACCAGCCCGCCGCCTCGCCCAGCTCGAACCGGTCCCGGTCGGTCAACGGCACCCGCCCGGTGGCCTTGAGCAGATATTCGTGGTCGTCCCAGGCGGCCGGGCGTACCGCGTCGTCGCACAGCAGGCCGTCCATCGTGGTCACCGCGACCCGCGTCGGGCCGGTCGCCGGCCGTGGCGCGTCCGGCAGGTCCACCACCAGGTCGAGGTGGTGCACGACCGCCTCGGTGGTCAGCGTGGCCAGCAGATCGGGTACGCGCAGCACGTGGCCCTGGGTGGTGACGTGCCCGCCCGTGTCCGCTGCGGCGGCGGCGCGGGCGGCAGCCGGGGCGGTGTCGGACCAGATCCGGACCACGCCGGTGGGCCGGTCGAACGCGGCGGCCGAGCGGCGGGCCCACCAGGCGTGCCGCGCGTCGGCCCCGTCCTCGCCGTCGGCGCCGAACGCGCGCCAGTAGCTGACGTCGTCGACGTCGGCCGGACCGGGCACCGGGCTGGCCAGCGCGACGAGCGCGCGTTGGGCGTCGCAGAGCACGTGGAAGAGCAGGTCGGCGACGAGCCAGCCCCGGCAGCGGGTCGGTCGTTGCAGGCCGGCGTCGTCGAGCGGGCTGACGACGGCGGTGATGCCGTCGTACGCCTGGGCCAGCGCCTCGTGCGGCCGGATCGGGCTCATGGGGTGCAGCCTGCCACGGCGCGCGGCGGTCGGCACGGTCAGGCGGGGGCCCCCTCTTATCGCCAGGCGTTAAGAAGGGGCCCCTCCTTTACACGCTCGTCAGTCGAACAGCTCGCCGAGGAAGCCGTGCTTCTTCTTGCGGCGGTAGTGGCCGTGGTAGCCGTAGTGCTGCTGCTGACCGTGGCCGTACGCGGGCTGCGGGTAGCCGTGGCCGGGCGGCGGCGGAGGGGGCGGGGGGACGGCGCCGTAGCCCGGCTGGTGCGGGGCGGCGGGCGGGGGCGGCGGAGGCGGCGGGTAGCCGGCCCCGGCGGGTGCGGCCTGCGGGGCGCCGCCCTGCTGCCGGTTCCAGTTGGCCTCGGCCTCGAACAGCTTTTCGAGCTCGCCTCGGTCGAGGAAGATCCCGCGGCATTCGCCGCACTGGTCGATGACTACTCCGCTGCGCTCGTACTGGCGCATCTCTCCACGGCATTTGGGACAGGTGAGCTGCATGACACCGACGGTACCGGGTGTTTTCACGCGGCGGCGGTCAGCGCGTGCGTCACCTCGTCGTCGGAGACCTCGTGGAAGTCGTCGTAGTAGGCGCCGACGGCGGCGAAGTCGGCCGGGAGTTGGCTGCTCACGACCGTGTCGGCCGTGGCGGCGAGCATCTCGTACGCCTGCGGGGAGCCGACCGGGACGGCGACGACCACCCGGGCGGCGCCGAGGTGGCGGGCGACCTGGACGGCGGCGCGGGCGGTGGCGCCGGTGGCGAGCCCGTCGTCGACGATCAGGGCGGTCCGGCCGGTCAGGTCCAGCGGGGGGCGACCGGCGCGGTAGCGCTGCTCGCGGCGGTCCAGTTCGGCCTGTTCGCGGCGGCGGACCTGGGCCCGGTCGTTCTCGCTGATCCGGCCGGCGACCATGTCGTTGAGGACCTGCACGCCGCCGGGGCCGAGCGCCCCGTAGGCGACCTCGGGCGCCCAGGGCACACCGAGTTTGCGGACGACCAGCACGTCGAGGGGGGCGTGGAGCCGGTCGGCGATCACCCGGGCGACGGGTACGCCGCCGCGGACCAGCGCGAGGACGACGACGTCGGGCCGGTCGACGAGGTCGGTGAGTCGCTCGGCGAGGTCCCGTCCCGCTTCGGCCCGGTCACGGTAGGTGGTCATGCCTCAGGTGTACGCCTTCCGGCCGCTTCGCGTCGGGCGGTTGCCGGGAATGCCGGCCGGCCGGTGCCTCGGCGAGTGCCAGCGCCGGGGCGAGGACGAGGAGCGCGGCCGGGTAGAGCAGGTAGCCGAAGCGGGTGGAGGGCATCAGCAGGATCGCGGCGAGCAGCCCGTACCCGCTGACGAGCGCCGTGGCGGCGGCGGTGCGCGGCGGGTGGCGCAGCAGCCGGACGGCGATCGCCAGGCCGACCGCGACGAGCAGCGCGGCGGCGATCACCCGGCCGGCGGGGAGCGTCTCGGCGATCAGGTGGCCGGGGAACGGGGACTGGGCGGGGCTGGTCACCAGGCCGTGGCCGAGCGGGAACCGGAGCACGTTCTCGACGAGGGCGTCGCGGTCGACGAGCAGGACCGGCAGCAGCGCGAGGACGGGGAGGCCGAGGGCGCCCAGCGCGGTGCGGGGCGCGGCCCGGCGGGTGGCGGCCCAGCAGACCAGCACGACCGCCACCGGCCAGGCGAAGAGCTTCAGCGCGCCGGCGGCGCCGACCGCGAGGCCGGCGCGGCCGGGCCGGTCGGCGGCGGCCAGCGCGAGGGCGAGCAGGCAGAGCGCGAGTACGGGGAGGTCATCGCCGCCGGTGGCGAGCGTGAGCGCGGAGACGGGCAGGACGGTGGCGGCCTGCACGACGCGCAGCAGCGCGGCGCAGCGGCGGGGCGAGGTGGGGCCGGTGCCGGTGCGCAGCGTGGTGACCAGGGCGGCGAGCGCGAGCGCGGTGCCGACCGCGAACCAGACGCGGGCGTCGGTCCACCAGGCGTCGGCGGCGGCCCGGGGCAGCCCGAACAGTGCCATCCCGGGTTGGTAGGGCGTGTAGCCGAGGAGTTGTTCGCCGGGGGGCAGGGCGGCGATGGCGTCGGGGCCGAGGTAGGGGGTGCCGTGCTCGGCGAGACGGGTGCCGGCGTGTTCCACCACGAGCACCTCCTCCTGGGCCCGGCCGGGGTGCCCGCCGGCCCGCTGGACGCTCTGCACGACGACCGGCAGCAGCGCGGTGGTGGCCCAGGTCAGGCCGGTGACCGTCCAGCGGGCGGGCAGGCCGGCCAGCGGGGTGCCGGGGCGTCGGCGGCGGGCGAGGAGCTGGGTGGTCGCGGCGAGCGTGGCGAGGGCGTACCCGATGGTGGCGACGGTGCCCCACGCGCGGTGCGGGGGCAGGGTGGAGGTGGCGGCGGTGACCGCGGCGAAGATCGTGGCGGCGGCGTAGAGGCCCAGGTCGAGGGCGAGACCGCCGGCGGCGGTGTCGAGCGCCGACCAGCGGCGGGTGGTGGCGGTGGCCGGGTCGGCGTGGGCGGTCACGCGGGCCAGTCTGGCAGACCGGGGGTGCGGTCCGGCCGGGTCGGGCCGGTCGGTCAGGGGTGGCGGACGTCGGTGGCGGAGGCCGGGCGGGTACGGGTGCCCGCAGTGCGGCGGCCGGGCAGCCGGATGACGGCGCCGGTGTCGTGCAGCGGTGCGGCGAGTGCGCCGGGCCGGCCGCCGGCGCCGCGTTGGAGGGCGGCGAGCAGCGCGCCGGCCGGCAGCGGCCGGGCGAACAGATGGCCCTGGCCGGCCGTGCAGCCCAGCTCCCAGAGCGTGCGGCGTTGGGGTTCGCTCTCCACGCCCTCGGCGACCACGGTGAGGTCGAGGCTGCGGCCCAGGTCGAGGGTGGAGCGGATCACGGCGGCGGCCTCGGGTGCGGTTTCCATCGCGGTGACGAAGCTGCGGTCGATCTTGAGTTCGTGGACCGGGATGCGGGAGAGCAGGGAGAGCGACGAGTAGCCGGTGCCGAAGTCGTCGAGGGCCAGCCGGACGCCGGAGTCGCGGAGCCGGCTGAGCACCCGGTCGACCACGTCGAGCTGGCTGAGGGTGAGCGTCTCGGTGAGTTCCAGGACGAGCCGGTCGGGTGGGAGGTCGTGGGCGCGCAGCCGGGCCAGCACGGCGCCGGGGAAGCGGGCGTCGAGGAGGCTGCGGGGCGACACGTTCACCGAGACGGGCAGGTCGAAGCCGGCGTCGTGCCAGGAGCCGGCCGCGATCAGGGCCTGGTCGAGGATGGCCTCGGCGAACGCGGGCAGCAGCCCGGAGCGTTCCACCGCCTCCAGGAAGCGCAGCGGGTCGATCAGGCCGTGGGTGGGGTGGTGCCAGCGGGCCAGCGCCTCCGCGCCGGTGACCTGGCCGCTGCCCAGGTCGACGATGGGTTGGAAGTTGACGGTGAACTCGTGATCGGCGACGGCCCGGGGCAGCTCCCCGCCGAGCGTGAGCCGGTTGAGGTCGGCGGTGTCGCGGGCCGCCGCGTACGTGGCGATCCGCTGGCCGGCGCGCTTGGCCTGGTACATCGCCACGTCGGCGCGGCGCAGCAGCTCGGGCATCCCGCCGGTGGCGGGGGCGACGGCGATGCCGCCGCTGGCTTCCACGCTGATCCGCATGCCGTCGAGGTCGAGCGGGTCGTGCAGCGCGGCGAGCAGGGTTTCGGCGCGGTGCGCGGCGACCGCCGGGGCGGGCAGGCCGCGCAGCAGGACGGCGAACTCGTCGCCGCCGAGCCGGGCGACCAGGTCGTCGGCGCGTGCCGCGCCGCGTAGCCGCTCGGCGACCTGGATCAGCACCCGGTCGCCGGCGCCGTGCCCGAGCGTGTCGTTGACCTCCTTGAAGTGGTTGAGGTCGATCAGCACCAGGGCGGTGATGCCGTCGGCGTGCCGGGTGGTGAGCTGGGCGGTTCCCTCGTCCAGCAGGTGCCGGCGGTTGGACAGGCCGGTGAGCGCGTCGTGGGTGGCGGCGTAGGCGTGGTCGGCGGCGACGCGGGCCAGTTCGGCGTACGCCTGGGCGTTGCGGACCGCGGTGCACAGGGCGGAGGCGAAGGTACGCAGGGTGTACTGCTCCCGCTCGGAGAGCTCGACCGGCCCGGCGAAGCGGAGCCGCAGCTCGCCGATGTCCTCGGACCGGTCGTGTCCTTCCAGCGAGACCGGCATGATGCGGCCGTCGGTGCCGCTGGGCCGTGGCGACGTTCCGTCGTACGCGATGCCGGCCGCGCCGCCGCGGACCGTGCGCCCGCCCTCGCGCAGCTCGATCTCGACCTCGTCGGCGGAGAAGAGTTCGGCGGCCTCGGTGACGGCGGTGGTGAGCACCTGGCCGAGGTCGACGACGTTGAGCGCGTCGGTGGTGCGGGCGAGTCGCTGCCAGGCCTGCTGTTCGGTGCGGGTGCGGATCCGGGTGGAGTAGGCCAGGTGCAGGCTGAGCACCAGCGGCGGTACGGCGAGCAGCAGGCGGGGGTCGATCGACAGGATCGCCAGGGTGCAGACCGCGACCACGAAGCGGACGACGAAGCCTGCCACCCGGAGGTCGAGGTTGGTGAGGAACTGGCGGCGTACGCGGGTGCCGGAGGCGAGCGCGATGACCGGGATTGCGAGCAGGTCGTCGATGACGGCGACGGCCAGGTAGGCGACGCCGAGCGGGACCAGCATCTCCAGCGGGTGGGGGGACGGCCACGTCCAGTCCAGGAGCGTGAGCGTCAGACCCGCGCCGAAGGCCACCAGGGTGTTCTTGCCGATCCCGAAGGCGATCTTGATCGGGGTCAGTTGCAGCGAGGCGAGCGTGATCCCGACGACGGTGCACAGCACCACCCAGGGCAGGGGGATGACCGCGGCGCCGATGACGATCGCGGTCTCGTTCCAGCTGATGGACTGTGTGGTGGAACGGATCCGGATGCGGGCCTTGACGAGTGTCCCCACCGCGATCATGAAGGTCAGCATCATCAGGGTGGCGGCGTCGTAGACCGATGTGGGGGGCGCGTCGACGAGGGCGCCGGGGAGCGAGGTCAGCACCACCACGGCGGCTGCCACGACGACGAGACCGACCAGCAGCCGTAGCCGCCTGTCGGTCTCGATCTCACGTCGCTGGGAAGAAGTCACGCCGCTCCCAGTTGCTGCGCCGGCTGTGGCAAGAGCCTACCGCGGACGCTCCGTGGTGCCGGTCCTGCTTTCAGTTCCAGTCGGTCCCGCGCATGTCCCTGCCTCCTTCGATCGTCGGCGCCCGTATCTTTCGGCGCATCTTTCTGACGAAAAAGAGGTTAGGTCAGGAACGTGGCGTTTAGAAGGCAAATATGTAACTATATGCAATATGAGCGAATAGCTTGGCTTTTCGCAACTTTGCGTTTGCAAAAGAGTGCGGAGCGCGTCTATACCTCTCCTTTCCGTGCGCGATCCATTGCGGACTGCAACGTCGCTACCTGCTCGGTCCGGAGCGCTCCATCAGTCTCACCGCATCCCGGCGGCGTCTCATCCACAGTTCAGTCGGGTTCGGCTTCGAATCAGGGGAAGATACCCTCCGGGGCAACTCGATGTCGCGTCGGACGTGCGGCCGGTGACGGGCCGGCGGGCGGTGTCGACGGCAGATGAAATCGGAGTGGCTTTCCGGCGATGAATGGTGATCCCGCCGGCGTTAATTGCGACCAGGTTGTCCGAATGGGTCGCGGGCACGGCTGACATCCGGATTTGCGGCCCGGGCGGCGACGCCGTGCCGTCGTACCCGGCGGATAGGGTCGGGCGGTGACCGATCCCGCGCAGCTCACCCACGTCGACCCGGCCGGCGCGGCCCGGATGGTCGACGTCTCCGCCAAACCGGTGTCCGGCCGGCTCGCGGTCGCCGCCGGCCGGCTCCGCACCACCGCCGAGGTGGTGGAGCTGCTGCGCCGCGACGGCCTGCCCAAGGGCGACGCGCTCGCGGTCGGGCGGCTCGCCGGGATCATGGGGGCCAAGCGGACCCCTGACCTGATCCCGCTCTGCCACCCGATCGCCCTGCACGGCGTCACCGTCGACCTGCGCCTCACCGCTGACACCGTGGAGATCACGGCCACCGCGCGGACGGCCGACCGCACCGGGGTGGAGATGGAGGCGCTCACCGCGGTGGCGGTCGCCGGGCTCGCCCTGGTCGACATGGTGAAGGCGGTCGACCCGGCCGCGTCGGTGGACGCCGTCCGGGTGCTCCGCAAGGAGGGCGGCAAGACCGGCGAGTGGCTCCGGCCGGAGGACCGGCCGTGATCCGGGCCCGGGTGATCGTGGCCTCGAACCGGGCCGCCGCCGGGGTCTACGAGGACACCAGCGGTCCGCTGCTCGTGGCCGGCCTGCGGGAGCTGGGCTGCACGGTCGACGCCCCGGTGGTGGTGCCCGACGGCGAGCCGGTCGGCGACGCGCTGCGTGCCGCCCGTGACGAGGGCGTCGACGTGGTGCTGACCAGCGGCGGCACCGGCATCACCCCGACCGACCGCACGCCCGAGGTGACCGGCGCGCTGCTCGACTACGAGATCCCCGGCATTGCCGAGGCGATCCGCGCGCACAGCCGCGAGGCGGTGCCCACGGCCGCGCTGTCCCGGGGCCGGGCCGGTGTCGCCGGCCGGACGCTCGTGGTTAACCTGCCCGGCTCGCGCGGCGGCGCGCGGGACGGCCTGGCCGTGCTCGGGCCGATCCTGCGGCACGCGGTCGACCAGCTGCGCGGCGGTGACCACTGAGCCCGCGGGCCGGGCGCGCCGACGCTAGGCTCGCCGGATGAGCACGGAAACCGGAGCCGCCACGGTCGAGGTGGGCACGCCCCCGCCGGCCGGGTGGGAGGAGGCTCGCTCCCGGGTGTACGCGGTCGGGCTCTCCGCCGCGCTCCCCGCGGTCGCCCGCCCGCTGGCCGACGCCGACGGGCACACCCTGGCCGAGCCGCTGACCACCCGCACCGACCTGCCGGCGTTCCCCACCTCCAGCGTCGACGGCTGGGCGGTGCGCGGGTCGGGGCCGTGGCGGGTGGTGGGCCGGCTCCTCGCCGGGCACACCGCGTCCCCGCTGGAGGCGGACGGCACCACCGTGGAGATCGCCACCGGCGCGATGGTGCCGGCGGGCACCACCGCGATCCTGCGGATCGAGGACTCCACCCGGACGACGGACGGTCGGGTGACCGGCACGCCCCGGCCGCAGCCGGAGTGGCGCGAGCCGGGCGAGGAGGCGCACCGCGGGGAGGAGCTGCTGCCCGCCGGCACGCCGGTGGACCCGGCGGTGATCGGCCTGGCCGCCTCCTGCGGGCACGACACGCTGCGGGTCCGCCGCCCACCCAGGGCGGCGCTGCTGGTCTTCGGCGACGAGCTGCTCACCTCCGGCCCGCCCGGCGCCGGCCGGGTGCGCGACGCGCTCGGTCCCTCGGTGCCCGCCTGGCTACGCCGCTACGGCTGTCAGGTGCGCGGCGCCGACGTGGTCGGGCCGGTCGCCGACACGCTGCCCGCGCACGTCGCGGCGCTGCGTGGCGCGCTCGCCAACGCCGATCTGGTCTGCACCACCGGCGGCACCATGCACGGGCCGGTCGACCATCTGCACCCGACGCTGGAGGCGCTCGGCGCGGACTACGTGGTCAACACCGTGGCGGTGCGCCCCGGCTTCCCGATGCTGCTCGCCCGGCTGGTCGAGGGCGACGGCCGGGTGCGCTTCGTGGCCGGCCTCCCGGGCAACCCGCAGTCCGCGGTGGTGGCGCTGGTCTCGCTCGTCGCTCCCCTGCTCGCCGGTCTCACCGGCCGGCCGATGCCGGTGCTGCCGCAGGTCACGCTGGCCGAGCCGGTGCCCGGGCGCGGCGACCACACCCACCTGGCGCTGGCGCGCTGGGACCGGGTCGCCGGCACCGCGCACCCGGTGCGGCACGTCGGCTCGGCGATGCTGCGCGGGCTGGCCGGCGCGGACGGCTTCGCGGTGATCCGGCCCGGCACCAGCGGCGCCGCCGGCGACCGGGTCCCGCTCGTTCCGCTGCCCCTGACCCCCGGAGAGCGCTCGTGAGCACGGAGACGCGTGTGGTGTTCGGCGCGGTGACGGACCAGCCACTCGACCTGGCCGCGCACGAGGCGGCGGTCGCCGACCGCCGGGCCGGTGCCGTGGTCTCCTTCCAGGGCGTGGTCCGCGACCACGACCACGGGCGGACGGTCACCCGGCTGGAGTACGAGGGCCACCCCACCGCCGAGACGGTGCTGCGCGAGGTGGCGGCCGAGATCGCCGCCGACCCGGCGGTGCACGCGGTGGCGGTCTCCCACCGGGTCGGCCCGCTGGAGATCGGTGACGTGGCGCTGGTCGCCGCCGTCAGCACCGCGCACCGGGCGGCGGCGTTCGCGGCGTGCGCCCGGCTGGTCGACGAGGTGAAGGCGCGGCTGCCGATCTGGAAACGGCAGGTCTTCGACGACGGCACCGAGGAGTGGGTGAACTGCCCCTGAGCGGGGCGGGTCAGCGTCGGGCGGCGAGCTGGGCCGTACGGCCCAGCCGGTCGTGGTAGAACGCCGGCTCGGCGCCGGGGCGCCAGGGCAGCGCCGCGACCAGCACGATCAGCGCGATGGCCAGGGAGTTCTCCATCAGCGCGCCGAACAGGCCGTCCTGGTAGTGGGACACCTCGGGGAGCTGGTGCTCGTACGGCCAGATCGGTGAGATCAGGAATAGGAGATAGAGCCCGAGCGCGCCGGCCGCGTGCCGGAACCCGGTCAGCGTCGGGTACCAGATCGGCGGGCGCAACGTGGGCACGCCGTTCGTCGAGGCCGGTCCGCTCGTCCGCAGCGGCAGCCCGCGGCTGGCCTCGCGGCGGCGTACCGCGGCGTCGGCCAGCACCACGATCGCCGGGATGACCCAGACCAGGTGGTGCGACCAGGAGATCGGGCTGATCACGTTGGCGGTGAGCCCGACCAGCGTGAACGCGGTCAGCTCGTCGCCGTCGGCGCGGGCGCTGAGCGCCCGGGACAGGCCCAGCGCCAGCACCAGCACCGAGAACGCGAGCCAGAGCAGCCCGGGCGTCTCGATCGAGTCGTAGAGCCGTGCCAGCAGCCCGGCGAGGGACTGGTTGGCGGTCATGTCGGCGGCGCCGACCCGTTCGGTCTGCCACAGCACGCTGGTGAAGTACGCGCGGGACTCCTCACCGACGGCACCGAACGTCGCGAGCGTCACCCCGATCGTGGTGGCGACCGCGATCCAGGCGGCCCGCCACTGCCGGGTGAGCATCAGGTAGCCGATGAACAGCGCCGGGGTGAGCTTGACGGCGGTGGCGAGCCCGATGCCGACCCCGGCCCAGGCGCCGCTGTAGAGGAAGCGGGCCAGCGGCGACTCGGCGGTCTCGTGGTGGGTGCCCCGCTTGGCCCGCCACCGCAGGCCCACCAGATCCGCCATGATCAGCGCGAAGAGCAGCAGGTTGACCTGGCCGTAGCCGAGCGTCTCGCGGGACGGCTCGATCGCCACGGCGAGCGGGGTGGCGATGCCGACGGTGAACCAGAGCGACCAGCCGAGCCGGTCCACGATGGGGCGCAGCAACGCGGCCAGCACGACCGCGAGCGCGGCGATGCTGGCCAGCGCGTTGACGAACCCGGCGGCGTCCACCGGCAGCCAGGACATCGGCAGCATGACCAGACCGGCGAAGGGTGGATAGGTGAAACCGAGGGTCGTCGAGGGGGCGACGAAGTCGTACAGCTCGTTGCCGTTGGCCCACCACAGCACCGCGCCGTGGTAGATCTTCATGTCGAAGAAGTTGTACGGCCGGCCGAAGGCGCCGATCGCGAGCCAGGCCGCGTACGACACGGCGGCCACGATGCCGATGCGCACCACGAGCCGCTGGTCGACCCCGAGGACGACGCGGGGGGCCGGTGGGAGGCGGTTGGTCCGTCTACCGACTGTCGTCGGCATGGCGTGGCCACCCCCGTACCAAGGTCGTCGTGCCCGTCCAGGTCCAGAACGGAGCCTAGAACGGCGCCTCACGTTGCTGCCTCCCGCGTTACACGACCGTGTCCGATCCCACACGTGTTTGCGACATTTCCACCGCGTTAACGGGTGTCGGACGGTTCAGGTGATTGGTGGCCTTGCGGGGGGTGGGGGCTGTGCGGATGTGGGTCAGCCGGGCATCCGGCGGGCGGTCGCCGCGGAGCGTACGGCGATCCTCGCCTCGCGGCGGGCCGTGCGGACCGCGCGCTTGACCGACCGGCGTGAGTGGTCGATCCGGTGGCCGGCGCGCCAGCGCAGCCCCGGCTTGCCCTCGGTGTCCGCGGCGGCGAGGAGGAGCCCGCCGAGCAGCCCGAGGTTCTTCAGGAAGTGGATCTGGTTGTTGTTGCGCGCGGCCGGGTCGTCGTTGTTCCAGAAGGGATGGCCGGCGACGGTGGCCGGCACCAGCGTGCCGGCCAGGACGAGCGCGGCCGGGCGGGTGAACCGGCCGGTGGCCAGCATCAGACCGCCGACCAGTTGGGTGGCGGCGTTGGCCCGGATCAGCGTCTCGGTGTCGGTCGGGATGCGCGGGTGCAGGTTCTGGATCAGCGGGGCGACCCGGTCGGTGACCGGCTTCGCGGCGGGCACCAGCCGTTCCGCGTTGCGCAGGTTGCGGGCGCCGCTGACCACGAAGATGCCGCTCAACATGACTCGGGCGAGGGAGCGCACGGGCTTCATGGTTCAGTCTTACCCCGTCGTGGGCCCGGTCACCCCTGCAACACACGAAAGGTATCGACGTCCGTCCGGTATCGATTTCAGCGACCGTCGCGGATGGACCCGTTGCGTTCGGTAAGGTCGCGCGAGTGACGACGCTGCGACTGCGCCCGGAGGACCCGGCCGACGAAGCGCCGGTGGCCCGGGTGCTCGCCGCCGCGTTCGCCCGACCCGACGTGGCCACCCCGCCCGAGGTCGGCCTGGTCGAGGAGTTGCGGCACAGCGCCGCGTGGATCCCGGAACTGGCCATGGTCGCCGAGTACGGCGGCGAGGTGGTGGGCTTCGCGCTGCTCACCCGCGTGCGGGTACGCGTCGACGGCGGCGGCTGGCCGGCGCTGGCGCTCGGGCCGGTGGCGGTGGCCCCGCACCGGCAGCGGGTCGGGCACGGCACGGCGGTGGTGCAGGCGGCGCTCGACGCCGCCACGGAGCTGGGGGAACGGCTCGTGGTGGTGCTGGGCGACCCGGCGTACTACCGGCGCTTCGGGTTCGGCCCGGCGGACCGGTTGGGGTTGACCAGCCCGTGGTCCGGGCTGGGGGAGCCGTGGCAGGCGCTGGTGCTGCCGCCGTCCACCGGCGGGGAGCCGCCACCGCCGGCCGGTGAGGTGGTCTTCCCGTCGCCCTGGTCGCGGGTGTGACCGGCCACGCGAGGAGTGAGCTTGCGAGCCCCGCAGTCGTGGCCAAGGTGGGCACCGCTCACCCGCCGGCCCGGCCGCCGCTCAGGCCGGCTGGGTGCGCAGGTAACGGCCGAAGTGCGGGACGGTGAACGCGACCGTCCCCCGCTCGCCGGAGTAGATCAGCCCCTTCTTGATCAGCGCGTCCCGGGCCGGGGAGAGGCTGGCCGGCTTGCGGCCGAGCGACCGCGCGATCTCCGCGGTGGGCACCGCGGCGTCCATGTCGTCCCGGGCGCCGTCCTCGCCGCCCACCAGCGCCAGTGTCGCCATGGCCCGCATGTACTCCCGTTCGGCCGGGGTGGCTCGCTCGAACCGGGAGCCGAAGAAGCCCACCGCCAGCTCCGCCTCCGCCTCGGGCGCGGCGACCCGCACGTCCGCGGCGGTGATCGGCGAGCGGGGCGCGTGGTCCCAGGTCGCCTTTCCGTACGCCTGGACGAAGTAGGGGTAGCCACCGGACTTCTCGTAGAGCAGGTCGAGCGCCTTCTGCTCGTACTCGACCTCCTCCCGCTCGGCCGGCGCGCAGAGTGCCTGGTCGGCGGCGATCCGGTCCAGCCGGTCGATCCGCTGGTAGCGGTAGAGCCGTTCGGAGTACGACTTGGCGGCGCTGAGCACGGCCGGCAGGTGCGGCAGCCCGGCGCCCACCACGATGAGCGGCGCACCGAGCTGGGACAGCTCGTGGCAGGCGGCGCAGAGCGCGGAGACGTCCTCGGCGCCCACGTCCTGCATCTCGTCGATGAAGATCGCGATGCCGGTGCCCACGTCGGTGGCGACCGCCGCCGCGTCGCTGAGCAGTTCCACCAGGTCGATCTCGATGTCGCCGGAGTCGGCCCGGCCGCTGCTGGCCGGCACGTCGATGCCCGGTTGCCAGCGGTCGCGCAGCTTCGGCGCCGCCCCGCCCCGCCCGGCCGGCGCGGACCGTTGCGCGAACGCCTTGAGCACGCCGAGGAAGCCGTCGATCCGGTCCGGCGCGCGGTGTCGTGGGGCCAGCTCGCGGACCGCCATGTGCAGCGCGGCGGCGATCGGTCGGCGCAGCGACTGGTCCGGTCTGGCCTCGATCTTGCCGGTGCCCCAGAGGTGGTTGATCGCCTCCGAGCGGAGCGTGTTGAGCAGGACCGTCTTGCCCACCCCGCGCAGCCCGGTGAGCATCAGGCTGCGTTCCGGCCGGCCCCGGGCGATGCGTTCCAGCACCACGTCGAAGACGTCCAGCTCCCGCCCCCGCCCGGCGAGTTCGGGCGGGCGCTGACCGGCGCCGGGAGCGTACGGGTTGCGGACCGGATCCACGATCGCACAGTATCCGGTCGTCTAGTGACCAGGCTAGACGTGCGTAGAGGCGGCTACCGCGTGTCGGCTTCGAGCCGAATCTAGGTCTGTCTAGCGTCCATCCCAGACAGCCCTAGAGTCGGCTAGCGGCCTATCGACGCTTCAGGCAGAGCACGAAGTCGAGCGTGTCCAGCTCACTGTCGAAGAAGTACCAGTCGGTGTAGCCGGCCACCTTGCCGCACTTGGCCTCGGCGTCCTTCTTGCCGCTGGTCGCGCCGTCGATCCGGCGCAGCACCTCGTACGTCTTCGGGGCGCAGTCGGCGATCACCAGCTTCGGCTGGGCACCGCCGCCCTGGTTGGCGACGCACTGACCCGCCTTCACGAAACGCGGATCGGTCGAGGAGGCCGGGGCCGCCGTGGTGGGCGTCGCCTCCGCCGGGTCGCTCGGCGCCGCGTCGGTCGGCGCCGGCGCGGTGGCGGCCGTCGTCCCGGCCGGCGGGCTGTCCCCGTCCCGACCGAGCAGCCAGTACGCCCCGGCACCCCCCAGCAGCAGCACCGCCAGCACGATCACCACCACCAGCAACGGGCTCCTGCCCCGCTTCGGCGGCGTCGGCTCGCCGTAGGGGTGCTGCCCCGCGCCGTACGGCGGTGGCCCGCCGGCGTAGGGCTGCTGTCCGCCGGAATAGGGCTGCTGTCCGCCGGGATACGGCACCTGGCCGGCGTAGTCGGGACCGGCCGGATAGCCCTGCCGGGGCGCGGCACCCGGACCGTCCGGCCACCCCGGGGCCGGCTCGAAGCGCTGGTCCGGCGGCCCGTACTGCTGCGGCGGGCCGTACTGCTCGCCGGGCGGCCCGTACTGCTGGGGCGACCCGTACCGCTCGGCGGGTGGGCCGTACTGCTCGTGGGGTGGTCCGTACTGCTCGGCGGGTGGCCCGTACTGCTCGGTCGGCGGGCCGTACTGCTCGTGGGGCGGGCCGTACGGCGGATTGGGCGGGCCGTACTGCGGGCCGCCGGGCCTCGGACCGTGGTGCGGGTCGGGGGCGTAGCCGTCGTCGGGACGTCGTGCCTCCCACGGCTCGGGTGCGCCGCCGCCCGGTGGTCCGAAGTTCGACATGAACGCCTCCTGCATAGCCGGTCCTGAGAGGCCGGCCACCAACACGGGACGCCGACGCCGTGGTCACCGTAGCGTGGTCCACCGATGAGCTCACGCCCCCCGAGTACGACGGACGTCGCCGGCTCTCCGGCGCCGCCGGCCCGTGCCGCCCTGATCTGGACCGCGTTGGTGCTGGTCTACCTGCTGTGGGGCTCGACCTACCTGGGCATCCGGGTCGCCGTCGAGTCCCTGCCGCCGCTCACCTCCGCCGCGATGCGGTTCGCCGCCGCCGCCGTGGTGCTCGCGCTCGTGCTGCGGCTCCGTCGCGGGCCCGGGTCGCTCCGCGTGCCAGCGCGTCGCCTCGGCGGGGCCGCGCTGGTCGGGGTGCTGCTGCTGGCCGGGGGCAACGGGCTGGTGGTGCTCGCCGAGTCCGGCCCGCCCGGCGACGCGGTGCCCTCCGGTGTCGCCGCACTGCTGATCGCCACCGTCCCGCTGCTGGTGGTGGTGCTGCGTACGGCCGGCGGGGACCGGCCCCGCCCGTGGACGTTCGTCGGCGTCGCGCTGGGCTTCGCCGGGCTCGTCCTGCTCGTCCTGCCCCGCGACGGGGTGGACGGGGTGCCGCTGGTGGGTGCGCTGACCGTGGTCGCGGCTGCCGCGAGCTGGTCGATCGGCTCCTATCTGTCCGGGCGGATCCGGATGCCGGCCGATCCGTTCGTGGCGACCGTCTACGAGATGGTGGCCGGCGCGTCGGCGCTCGCGCTGGTCGCCGTCGTACGCGGCGAACTGGCCGACTTCGCCCCCGCCGAGGTGACCGGGCGGTCCTGGGCGGCGCTGGCGTACCTGATGGTGGCCGGCTCGCTGGTCGCCTTCACCGCGTACGTCTGGCTGCTCGCCCACGCGCCGATCTCGCTGGTCTCCACGTACGCGTACGTCAACCCGGCGGTCGCGGTGGCGCTCGGCGCGCTGCTCGTCGCCGAGCCGGTCACCACGCAGGTGCTGCTCGGCGGCGCGGTCATCGTGGCCGGCGTCGCCGTGGTGGTGAGCACCGAGCGGCCGGCCCGGACCCGGCCGGCTGCCGGTGACGGGACGGCCCCGAGGCGCGACGGCCGGTAGCGTCCCGGCCCGTGTCGGCGGTGACGGTGGCGGGAACGGCGGTGCTCGGCGCGGTGGCCGGCCTGGTCGCGGTGCCGATCGGCCGCCATGTCGTCGGCCCTGGTCAGGCCGTGGGCGTCGGCCGCGTCGTGCCGCGCCGGTCCACCGTGGCCGTGGCCGGGGCCGTGGTGTTCGGCGGGCTGGCCGCCGCGCGTGGGGACGAGCGCGCGTTGCCGGCGCTGCTGCTGGTCGCCGCCGTCGGGCTGGTGCTCGCGGTGACCGACCTGATCGCGCTGCGGCTGCCCGACCCGCTGGTCGGCGCGGTGGCGCTCGGCGGTGCGCTCGGCCTGCCGGGCATCGCGCTGACCACCGGCGAGCCGGGCCGCCCGACGACCGCCCTGGCCGGGGTCGGTCTCTCGCTGGGCGGCTACCTGCTGCTCGCGCTGCTGCCCGGCGCCCGGCTCGGCTTCGGCGACGTGAAGCTGGCCGCCGCGCTCGGGTTCCCGCTGGGCTGGCTCGGCTGGCCGGCGCTCCGGCTCGGACTGCTCCTCCCGCACCTGCTCGGCGGCGTGACCTTCCTCGTCCTGCTCGCCACCGGCCGGATCCGCCGGGACACGCCGCTGCCGTTCGGCCCGGCGCTCCTCGCCGGCGCCTGGCTCGCCGCCGTGCTCACCTGACCGTCCCGCCCCGCCTGCACAGGGGGCGTCAAGCGGGGCGCCCACCTCTACCGAATGCGTTAAGCGGGGCCCCCGCCTTTCACATCAACCGGAGCTGGTGGTCCTTGGGGCGGCGCGGCTCGGCGGTGCCCAGCCGGTCGAACAGGGCCGGGTCGATCGCGTCGAGGAACGGGGTCGGGCGGGTGTCCCGTTCCGCCCCGTGCCGGCTGCGCCGGGCGGCGTGACTCACGTAGAGCCGGTCCTGCGCCCGGGTCAGGCCGACGAAGAAGAGCCGGCGTTCCTCGGCCACCGCGTCGTCGTCCGGCTCGGTGCCGGGCCAGCGCAGCGGCAGCAGGCGGTCCTCGGCGCCGACCAGGAACACCACCGGGAACTCCAGGCCCTTGGCGGCGTGCAGCGTGAGCAGCGTGACCGCTTCGGCGCGCGGGTCGAGCGCGTCCACCTCCGCGCCGGTGGCGAGCTGGTTGAGGAAGAGCCCGAGGTCGTCACCGCAGCGCCGGGCCAGCGGCGTGAGCAGGTCCACGGCCGTGCGGACGTCGTCGGGGCGTACCGCGCCGGAGCCGTCGAGCGTGGGCACGGCGAAGCGTTCGGCCACCAGCCGGCCGGCCTCGCGTACCCGGGCGGTCAGGGAGCCGTCGAGACCGGCGTGCCGCAGCTCGCGGGCGATGGCCGCGACGCCCGGACGGTCCCGCAGCCGGTTGTGCGAGCGCTTCTGCACCGGGATGTTCGCCCGGGTCAACGCGTCCACGATCGGCGCCGCCTGGGAGTCGGTGCGGTACAGCACGGCGATGTCGGAGAAGGAGAGCGTGGTCGTCCGCCCGTCGATCCGCCCCGAGTCGAGCGACCGGTGGGACAGGCCACCGACCAGCTCGTCGACGGTGCGGGCCACGAAGTCCGCCTCGTCGGCCACCGAGGTCGCGGCGTACCGGCCGACCAGCGGCGCCTCCGGGTCGAGCCGGGCCGGGTCGAGCCGGCGGCCCCGGACCAGCGACGACGGCGCGATGGCCTGCACGGCGGCGGCCAGGATCGGTGCGGAGGAACGGTAGTTGCGATTCAGCCGGACCAGCCGGGCGTCGGTGAAGTCCTGCGAGAAGCGCAGGAAGTAGCCCACGTCGGCGCCCCGGAACGAGTAGATCGCCTGGTCCGGGTCGCCGATCGCGCACAGGTTGCCGTCCGCCGGGCTGAGCAGCCGCAGCAGCTCGTACTGCACCGCGTCGACGTCCTGGTACTCGTCGACGAAGATCCACTTCCACCGCTCGCGGTACTCCCGGAGCAGCTTCCGGTCGCCCTTCAGCACCGCCACCGGCAGCGTGAGCAGCTCGTCCAGGTCGACCAGGTCCCGCTTGCGCAGCAGCGCCGCGTAGCGGGCGTCGTCCTCGCCGGCCTCGGCCCGGGCGGCCGTCCGGTCCGCGTCGTCGGCGATCCGGAATTCCGCCGGCAGCCCGGCCGCCTCCGCGTTCTCCCGCAGGATGGTCAGCCCGAGTGCGTGGAACGTGCCCACCGTGACGTCCTCGGCGACCGGCCCGAGCAGCGCGTCGAGGCGGTGCCGCAGCTCCTCGGCCGCCCGGCGGGTGAACGTGATCGCCAGGCACTGGTCCGGGAAGACGTTCAGCTCCGCGCAGAGGTAGGCGATCCGGTGGGTCAGCGTGCGGGTCTTGCCGGTGCCCGGACCGGCCACGATCAGCAGCGGGCCACCCGGCGCGGAGGCGGCCACCCGCTGCATCGCGTCCAGCCGGTCCAGCAGGCCGGTGCCGACCTCCTCCATGCCGGCGAGCATCGGCTCGAACGGCTCGTGCGGGGAGGGCGGCGGCGCCAGCGGCGGCGCGGGCGGCTTGCGCTTCGGCTCCGGCCGGACCGCCGCCGGGCGCTTGGCCTTCGGCTTCGGCGCCGGCTCCGCGGGTCGCCGTTGTGCGGGCACGGGTACGTCGAACAGCGTCTCCTGCCCGGCCCCGCCGCCCGACGCGCCCAGTTCCGCCGGATCGAAGAGCGTGATCACGCCGTACTCGCCGTCGTAACCCGGCACCCGGCGGACGTCGCCGCGACGCAGCCGGCCGATGCCCTCCGCGAGCAGCTCGCCGCCGACCCGGCCGATCTCCTCCACCGGGGTACGGGTGAGGATCTCCAACTCCGGGCCGAGCGCCGCGACCAGCTCGTTGAGCTTGCCCTCGACCTTCTTCGACCGGGCGCCGACCTTGTTGATCTCGCCCAGGATCTCGGCGAGCGGCACCAGGTGGGCCACCTCGCGGGCGTGCGCCGGCCGGTGCCCCGCCGGCCGGTCGGCCAGCGCCTCGACGCGGCTGAGCACACCCACGGTCAGCGGCTTGCCGCACTCCGGGCAGCGTCCGCCCGCCTCGCGGGTCCGCTCCGGCGGCCAGTTCACGCCGCAGAGCCGGTGCCCGTCGGCGTGGTACTTGCCCTCCTCGGGGAAGAACTCGACGGTGCCGGCCAGCCCGTCCCCGGTGCGCAGCGCCTCCCGGATCGCGAAGTAGTCGCGCTCCGCGGTCAGGACGGTGGCCTCCCGGGCCAGCGCCGGCGGCGAATGGGCGTCCGAGTTGGACACCAACTGGTAGCGGTCCAGGCTGCCGACCCGCCAGTTCATCTCCGGGTCGGAGGAGAGCCCGGTCTCCACCGCGAAGATGTGCTCGGCCAGGTCGGCGTAGCAGTCGGCGATCGCGTCGAAGCCCGACTTCGAGCCGAGCGCGGAGAACCAGGGAGTCCAGATGTGCGCCGGCACCAGGAAGCCGTCCCCGCTGGCCTCCAGCGTGATCTCCAGCAGGTCGCGGGAGTCCAGCCCGAGGATCGGCCGGCCGTCCGAGCCGAGGTTGCCGATCCGGCCCAGCGCGGCGTTGAACCGGCCCACCGCGTCCAGGTCCGGCAGGTAGATCAGGTGGTGCACCTTCCGGGTCCGGTCGTCCCGCTTGTAGATCGTGGAGATCTCCACGCTCAGCATGAACCGGACCGGGTCCGCCTCCGCCTCGCTCGCCAGCCGGGGCGGCAGCCGCCGGGCGATGTCCCGCTCCGCCTCCGGCGACAGCCGGTAGAGGCCGGGCTCGGCCGGGTGCAGCGTCTCGCGCAGGTGGTCGTACCAGGCGGGGTGGGTGAAGTCGCCGGTGCCGAGCACCCCGATGCCCTTGCGCCGGGCCCACCGGCCGAGGTTCGGCAGGGTCAGGTCGCGGCTGCACGCGCGGGAGTACTTCGAGTGGATGTGCAGATCCGCGACGTAGGGCGGGAGGCCACCGGGGGGTGCGGCACTGAACGGAGGCACGCCGCATCCTGTCACGTCCGCTTGCCTACCCGCCCGCCGCCACGCGTACGCGTGACCTGAGCAATGCGGTGCTGGACTGCGCGCCCCCGACCCGCTATGGGGCACGCAGCTCGACGAGCGTCACCTGCGGCGGGGCGCCGACCCGCACCGGCGGCCCCCAGAAGCCGGCCCCGTTGGTGACGTAGACCTTGGTGCCGTCCACCTCGCCCAGACCGGAGACCACCGGCTGCTGGAGCTTCACCGCCAGGTTGAACGGCACCATCTGGCCGCCGTGGGTGTGCCCGGAGAGCTGGAGGTCGACGCCGAACTTCGCCGCCTCGTGCGCGGCCACCGGCTGGTGGGCCAGCAGCACCACCGGGCGGCTCGGGTCGCGGTCGCCGAGTGCGGCGGCGTAGTCGGCGGGCGCGGCCAGCCCGGTGCCGTCGGCGGTCACGTCGTTGACGCCGGCCAGGTCCAGCACGCCACCCCGGGCCCGGATCTCCTGCCGTTCGTTCTGCAGCACCCGCAGGCCGAGCCGGTCCACCTCGCGGACCCACTCCTCCACGCCGGAGTAGTACTCGTGGTTGCCGGTCACGAAGAAGCTGCCGTAGCGGGAGCGCAGGTCACGCAGCGGTTCGGCCGCCCTGCCCAACTCGGCCACCGAGCCGTCGACCAGGTCACCGACCACTGCCACCAGGTCGGCGTCCAGTCGGTTGATCATGGCGACGATGCGCTCGGTGTGCGCCCGGCCGCGCAGCGGCCCGAGGTGGATGTCGGAGACGGTCGCGATCCGCAGCCCGTCCATGCTCCGCGGCAGCTTCGCCAGCGGAATACGCACCCGGTCCAGCCGGGGCGGTCCCATCGCGGTGCGGACGCCGTAGCCGGTGACACCGGCGGCGGTGAGCCCGGCGAAGATCGCCGCGCCGCGCGCGAGCAGCAGCCGGCGGGACTGGTCGTGGTCCGGCATCACGGCGTCGGCCGGGGACGATTCACCGGTGTCGGCTCCCGCGGGCGTGTCCCCGGTGTCGCCCGACGGCGACGTGTCGTCCGCGGTGCCGGCCGGTGACGTGTCGTCGGCGTCCACCGTCGGGGACGCGCTGCCGGCGCCGACCAGCGCCGGCTCCGGCGTCGGGCCGGTGGCCGACAGGGCCCGCCGGCGCAGGACGAGCCGCGCCACCGCGGTCGGCACCTCCAGCACCAGCAGCAGCACCAGCAGGTAGAACATCAGGGCCAGCCACAGGTAGCCCGGCCAGGCCAGCCAGTAGAAGCCGTTCTGGGTACCGGCCATGGTCGCCGGCACGAGCAGCACGAGCAGGATCGCCACCACCGCCCCGACCCGGCGGGCACGCCCCGGGCGGGTGGTGTCCCGGACCAACCGTCGCCACAGGTAGTAGTGGATCAGGCCGATGACGAGCACGACGAAACCCACGAATGTCGCCATCGCCAGCACGTCGGCCTCCCTCAGCCGCCCGCGAAGGGTGGCAGCACGTCCACCGTGACCCCGGCCGGCAACGGTGCCTGACGATCATGACAGGCGACGCCGTCGACCAGGAAACTCGCCGCCCTGAGCACCACCGTCAGTCGCTCACCGTGGCGGGCGGACAGGTCGTCGAGGAGTTCGTCCAGCGACCGGCCGGCGGATGCGGTCTCCTCGGCACGGCCGGCGGCGGCCCGCGCGCCGGCGAAGTAACGGACGGTCAGCTCCACCGTCACCCTCCGATCGCGGACATCGGCCGGACCGGCTGGAGGAAGGTCGGATCGTCGATGCCGTGCCCGGCCCGCTTGCCCCACATCGCGGCCCGCCAGCGCCGGGCCAACTCGTCGTCGTCGACGCCCGCCCGCAGCGCGGCCCGCAGGTCCGACTCGTCGGTGGCGAAGAGGCAGTTGCGCACCTGGCCGTCGGCGGTGAGCCGGGTGCGGTCGCAGTCGCCGCAGAACGGCCGGGTCACGCTGGCGATCACCCCGACCCGGGCCGGGCCGTCGTCCACCAGCCACGTCTCGGCCGGCGCGGCGCCCCGCTCGGTCGGGTCGGGCCGCAACGCGAACTCGGCGCGCAGGGCGGCCAGGATCTCGTCGGCGGTGACCATGGTCGACCGGTCCCAGCCGTGCTGGGCGTCCAGCGGCATCTGCTCGATGAACCGCAACTCGTAGCCGTGCGCCAGGGCGAAGCGGAGCAGCGCCGGCGCCTCGCCGTCGTTGACGCCGCGCATCAGCACCGAGTTGATCTTGACGGGGGTCAGCCCGGCCGCCACCGCGCCGGCCAACCCGGCGAGCACGTCGGCGTGCCGGTCGCGCCGCGTCAACGTGGCGAACCGGGCCGGGTCCAGCGTGTCCAGCGAGACGTTGACCCGGTCCAGCCCGGCCGCGCGCAGCGCCGGCGCGAGCCGGGCCAGACCGATGCCGTTGGTGGTCAGCGAGATGCGCGGCCGGGGCGACAGCGCGGCCACGGCCGCCACGATGCCGGGCAGGCCGGGCCGGATGAGCGGCTCACCACCGGTGAAGCGCACCTCGGTGACGCCGAGCCGGCGCACCGCGACACCGACCAGCCGGACGATCTCGTCGTCGGTGAGCAGTTGTGGACCGGCCAGCCAGGGCAGGCCCTCGGCCGGCATGCAGTAGGTGCAGCGCAGGTTGCACTTGTCGGTCAGCGAGACCCGCAGGTCCCGGGCGACGCGGCCGTACCGGTCGGTGAGGACCCCGTCGGCCGTCGTCCGGGGGGCGGTCATCCGTCGACGGTAGCGCGTCGGACGCCGCCGAGCGCGGCGCGGGCGGTGGAGACGACGGCCTCCGCGTACGCCGCGCCGAACAACGCGGTGTGCACCAGCAGCAGGTGCAGTTGGTGCAGCGGCACCCGCTCGCGCCAGCCGTCGGCCAACGGCCAGGCCTCCCGGTAGGCGGCCAGGACCCGCTCGAACTGCGGTGGGCCGCCGAAGAGCGCGAGCTGCGC
The DNA here is from genome assembly GCF_039566955.1 of Micromonospora sp. DSM 45708. Taxonomy (NCBI): domain Bacteria; kingdom Bacillati; phylum Actinomycetota; class Actinomycetes; order Micromonosporales; family Micromonosporaceae; genus Micromonospora; species Micromonospora schwarzwaldensis. The sequence continues at coordinate 6,623,831 of NZ_CP154796.1, forward strand.
CAGGTCGGTCTCGCGGTGGCCGCCGTGCGCGGCCGGGTCGATCAACCAGACCCGGCTGTCGGCGCCCCAGAGCAGGTTGCCGGACCAGAGGTCGCCGTGCACCCGGGCCGGCGGCTCGTCGCCGCCCCACTCGCCGACCCGGTCGACGACCTGCTCGACAAGCGCCGTCGCGGCGCCGGTGAGCGCGCCGTTGTCGACCGACATCCGAAGGTACGGCAGCAGCCGGCACCGGGCGAACCACTCCGGCCACGGCCCCGGGTCGGGCGTGTTGTCCTGCGGCAGCGCGCCGATGAACCCGGTCCACTCCGCGCCGAACGCCGGCGCGCCGGCCCGGTGCAGCCCGGCCAGCCCGCGGCCGAACGCCTCCGCCGCCTCCGGGCCCGGCTCACCCGGCTCCACCCAGTCCAGCGCCAGCAGTTCCGGCAGCGCGACCAGCACCTCCGGCACCGGCACCGCGTCGGCCTCGCGCAGCCACCGCAGACCGGCCGCCTCGGTGGCGAAGAAGCCGGCCGGCACCGGCCGCGTCGCCCGCTCCGGCCAGGTCTTCGCGAAGACGGAGTGGCCGTCGTCGAGCGTGAGTCGCGAGGCGGCGCAGATGTCACCGCCGGAGACCGGCGTCTCCCGGATCCGCTGGTGGGTCAGGAACGTCGGCAGGTGCTCCGGGTGTGCCCTCAGGTACGCCAGGTCCATGAGCGCAAGGTAGCCGTTGGCTGGGACAAGCGTCGGCCGTGTCGTACCGAGACGGGTGGCGAACCTCGCCCACCTGCGCCGATACGTTCAGTAGTTGTGGACGAGCGGCATGTCGTCAACAGGGCGCGGCGCGGGCCTGCCACGGTGACCGGGGCCCCCGCACGCTCCCGGCATGAACTCCACCGAGCGTCCCCGCCTCTCCGTCCGCTCGCCGGCCGACCTCGTCGCCGCCGTGCCCTACCTGCTCGGCTTCCATCCCGAGGACAGCGTGGTGGTGGTCGCGGTGCGGGGCCGGCGGGTGGTCTTCGCCGCCCGCGGTGACCTGCCCGAGCCGGGTGCCGACCCCGGTCCGGCGGCTCGGCACCTGGCGCAGGTGGTGGCCCGGCAGGACACCGACGCCGCGACGGTCATCGGCTACGGGCCGGCCGCCCGCGTCACCGGCGCGGTGGACGCGGTCGGCGCGGCGCTGGACGACGTGGGGCTGATCGTCCTCGACGCGCTCCGGGTGACGGACGGCCGCTGGTGGTCCTACCTCTGCGACGAGCCCGCCTGCTGCCCGGCCGAGGGCACGCCGTACGACCCGGCGGCGAGCCGGGTCGGTGCGGCGGCCGTCTTCGCCGGTCAGGTCGCCCTGCCCGACCGGGCCGCGCTGGCCGCCCAGGTGTCGCCGGTGGGTGGTCCGGTCCGGCTCGCCATGCGCCGGGCCACCGGGCGGGCCCGCCGCCGGTTGGCCGCACTCACCGGGGAGCCGCCCGGCGAAACGGCCGGGAGCGGCGGAACGGCCGGGAGCGGCGGAACGGCTGGGAGCGGCGGAACAGCTGGGAGCGGCGGAACGGCCGGGAGCGGCGGAACGGCCGGGAGCGGCGGAACGGCCGCCGGACCGGCCGGGCGGGACGGGGTGGCGCGGGCCGTGCGTGCGGCCGGAACGGCGGCGGTGCGGGCCGCGTTCCGCCGGCAGGGGCGCGGTGAGCGACTCGACGACGACGAGGTGGCCTGGCTGACCGTGCTCCTCACCCACCTCGTGGTACGCGACCACGCCTGGTCCCGCACGGATGGGCGGGACACCGACATCAGCCTGTGGACCGACGTGCTGCGGAGGGCCGAACCCGAGCTGACCGCGGCGCCCGGGACGCTGCTCGCGTTCGCGGCCTGGCGCTCCGGGCACGGCGCACTGGCCGCCGTCGCCCTGGAACGGGTGCTCGCGGCCCATCCCGGCTACTCCCTCGCGGTGCTCCTCGACGACGCGCTCCGCCGTGGGCTGGCCCCGTCCGAGCTGGACGGTTGGCCTGGCGTCGCCGGCCCGGCGGTACTGCGCCGCCGCCGGCGTCGCCCACGCCGCTGAGTCGGGCAGCGGTGGTGTCCCCCACGCCGCTGAGCCGGCGCGGGTCAGCGCGGCACGCGCTGCGCCCCGGTGTAGACGTTCATGGTCGGGCCGCGGAGGAATCCGACAAGTGTCATTCCGGCCTCCTCGGCCAGTTCGGCGGCGAGCGTGCTGGGCGCGGAGACCGCCGCGAGCAGCGGCACTCCGGCCATCCACGCCTTCTGGGTGAGCTCGAAGCTGGCCCGACCGGACACCAGCAGGACGTGACCGGCCAACGGCAGCCGGTCCGTCCGGGTGGCCCAGCCGATCACCTTGTCCACGGCGTTGTGTCGGCCCACGTCCTCCCGCAGTGCCAGCAGTTCGCCGTCGGCGGTGAAGAGCCCGGCCGCGTGCAGGCCGCCGGTGCGGTCGAAGGCGCGTTGCGCGGCACGCAGCCGGTCGGGCAGTTCGGCCAGCAGTTCGGCGGTGACCTCCAGGGGGTCCTCCCGTACGGCGAACCGGGAGCGGGTGCGCACCGATTCGATGCTCGCCTTCCCGCACACCCCGCAGGAGCTGGTGGTGTAGAAGTTGCGGGCCGGGTCGGTGGCTGGCTCCGGCACGCCGGGGGAGAGCACCACGTCGACGACGTTGTAGGTGTTGGGGGTCTCTGCTCCGGAGCAGAGCTGCGCGGTGTGCACGTCCTCCGCCGACCGGATCAGCCCCTCGGTCAACAGGAAGCCGATCGCCAGGTCCAGGTCGTCGCCCGGGGTGCGCATGGTCACCGCGAGCGGTCGGCGACGGCCGGGGCCGGCCGGTCCGACCCGGATCTCCAGCGGCTCCTCCACGGCCAGCGTGTCCTGCCGGCGGACCCGGGCCCGGCTGTCGCCGGTCGCCCCGAGGTCGATCCGCAGCACTTGACGCCGGTCTGTCGCCCGTCCCATGCCGTCATCCTCTCCCGCGCCCCGCCCCACCCGCACCTCAGCGCCCCACCTGGCGCTTCTCCCACCCCGCCCCCGGGCACCCGCGCTCCCACCGGACGAGGCGGACGACGGGTGGAGCGCCGGGTCCCACGACGGCCCCCGGACACCCGTGACGTCGGCGCACGCCCCGCCGGCGCGGGCCGTGGGTAGGGTGAGGCGGTGACCGGGTACGCGGCGGTGCTGCTCGCCGGCGGCGCGGCCCGACGGATGGGTGGGGTGGACAAGCCGGCCCGCCCGGTCGGTGGCCGGCCGATGCTGCACCGGGTGCTGGCGGCGGTGGCCGACGCGGACGAGCGGATCGTGGTCGGCCCGTCCGGCCCGGTGCCCGGGGGCGTGCGGGTGACCCGCGAGGAGCCCGCCGGGGGTGGTCCGGTGGCGGCGACCGTGGCCGGGCTGGCCCTGCTGCGACCCGGTACGACCACGGTCGCCCTGCTCGCTGCCGACCTGCCTCTGCTCACCGTCGCCGCGGTGGCGGAGCTGCGGCGCGCGCTGGACGGGTCGACCGCCGGGCTGGCCTGCTACGTGGACGGCGACGGTCGCCGGCAGCAGCTCTGCGGTGTCTGGCGGTTGCCGGCGCTGCGCGCGGCGGTGGAGCGGCTGGTGGCGGAGCGCGGCGGCACGGTCGACGGCGCGGCGGTACGGGGCCTGCTGGCCGGTGCCACGGTTCGGGAGGTGGCCTGGTCCGGTGCCGGGCCGCCGCCCTGGTTCGACTGCGACACTGACGAGGACGTACGCCGGGCCGAGGAGTGGACGACATGACGGTGTTGGACGACTGGGTCACCGCGGCCTGCGCCGAACTGGAGCTGGATCCGGCCGAGGTGCCGGTGTCGGCCGTGCTGGACGTGGCCCGGGACGTGGCGCATCAGGTGGTGCGGCCGGGGGCGCCGGTCAGCGCGTACCTCCTGGGGGTGGCTGTGGGGCGCGGCGCAAATCCGGCCGAGGTGGCCGCCCGGCTCAGCGCGCTGGCCGGGTCCTGGCCGGTGGAGCTGGACGGGACGACGCCGGTGGAGTAGCGGCTTGTCCGATCCCGGTCGGCTGTGATTCGGTCCCTGCCGTCCGTGGGTAGGGTGGCGGGAACGGACGGAGGCGATCATGACGGCAGACCACCCCTCGGCGCCGGTCGACAAGCCTTCCGGCGGTACGCCGGAGCAGTACGAGTCGATCCTGCTCGACGAGCCGACCACGGCCGACCTGCGGGCCAAGGTGGCCGAGGCCTGGCGGGAGTTCGCCCGGGCACTGGCCGAGCGGCTGCGCGAGCTGCCCGCCGGTGGTCATCTGGAGGTCACGCTCGACCCGACCGCCTCGGGCACCGGGGATGCCGTCTACTCGGTCAGCGCGGACGCCGGCGAGGACGGTGTGCTGTCGGGTCGGGCGGTCGGCAACGCCACGCTGCCGGCGGGTTACCGGCTGGACCGGGCGGCGGTGGCGGACATGGTGGCGCTGGGCTGGTCGCCGCCCGGCGTGGTGGCGGGCTCCGGCGAGCAGTTCGGCCTGGACTGCGGCGTCGACGAGGCGACCCGGTTGTCCGCGGTGCTCTCCCGGACGCTGCGGGACGTCTACGGCGCCCCGCATCCCGCCTTCCTGGTCTACCTGGTGCACGACGCCGAGGGTGAGCCGCTGCCGGTGGAACCGCTCGGCACCGCCCGCAGCGAGTTCGGCCCGAACGGGGACGTGGAGGCCGACCTCGACGAGGCGCTGGCCGCTGCGGCGGCTGCCCAGGCGGGTGAGAACGACGTGCTGGCCCTGGAGGAGCGGGTCCGTACGGTCGTCTCGACGATGTTGAAGTCGAACTCCGACCAGGTGCAGGTCGACTCCGACGGTGACATCAACATCCGGGCCGGCTCGGCGATGGTCTTCGTGCGGGTCCGCGACAATCCGCCGCTGGTCGACGTCTTCTCCCCGGTGCTGACCGAGGTCGAGCCGACCGAGCGCCTCTACGTGAAACTCTCCGAGCTGACCAACCGGATGCCGATCGGCCGGCTCTACTGCGCCGACGACACGGTCTGGGCGTCCATCCCGGTGTTCGGCCGCAACTTCCAGGCCACCCACCTGATGTTGGCCGTGCAGGTGATGACCGGTCTGGCCGACGAGCTGGACGACCGGCTGCACGGCGAGTTCGGCGGCAAGCGTTTCTTCGGCGAGGGCGACAAGCCGGCCCGGCCGCAGGAGCACCGCACCGGCATGTATCTCTGACGGGTCCGGGTCGGCGCACGTCGAGCAGCGTCTTGCCGACGGTGGATCGCGGCGTGTGCCTCGGCGGCCCGCTCCGGCGGGAAGCGCTGGGCGATCGGCGGCCCGGAGTCCGGGTCAACTGACGGAGGGTCCGACACCGGGGGACTCGACCAGCCGGGACAGCACGATGGTGCTGCGCGACGAGGTGACGAACGACTCGGCGCGCAGCCGTTCCAGGGCCTCCTCCAGGTGGGCGATGTCGGCGGCGCGCAGGTGCACCAGCGCGTCCGCCTCGCCGGAGACGGTGTAGGCGCCGACCACCTCGGGGTGCCGGCGGGCGGCGACGCCGATCTGCGCGGGCGTGGTCCGGCCGGCGCAGAACAGCTCGACGAACGCCTCGGTGGTCCATCCCACGGCGGCCGGGTCGACGACCGCGGTGAAGCCGCGGATCACGCCGGCGGCGCGGAGCCGGTCGACCCGGCGCTTGACGGCGGGGGCGGAGAGTGACACCCGGGTGCCGATGTCGGCGTACGAGGCGCGGGCGTCCGCCACGAGCAACGCAATGATTCGCTGGTCGACCGCGTCTATCTGCAACGTTCCGCCTCTGGGAAGCAATGGTTGTGGCTGTTACCAAAGTTCCAGCCTACCTACTCTTGGTGACCGTGAACCAGCAGCGAGTCTCGCGAAAGCGGACATATCTCATGTGCTCGCCGGAGCACTTCGCGGTCGAGTACGCGATCAATCCGTGGATGGACCTGACCACGGCGGTCGACGCCGACCTGGCGGTCAAGCAGTGGGACCGGCTGCGCGAGACGCTGGTCGGGCTCGGCCACGACGTGCACCTGCTCACCCCCGAGGCCGGCCTGCCGGACATGGTCTTCGCCGCGAACGGGGCGTTCGTGGTGGACGGCACGGTCTACGGCGCCCGGTTCAAGCACGAGCAGCGGGCCGCCGAGGCCGCCGCCCACCGGGCGTTCTACGAGGCGCAGGGCTGGCACTTCATCGCGCCGAGCGAGACCAACGAGGGCGAGGGCGACTTCGCGTACCTGCCGGACGCGCACGGTGGCCTGGTCCTCGCCGGCCACGGTTTCCGCACCGAGCTGGCCGCGCACGCCGAGGCGCAGGAGGCGCTCGGTCGGCCGGTGGTGTCGTTGCGCCTGGTCGACCCGCGCTTCTACCACCTCGACGTGGCGCTCGCCTCGATCGACGACGGGAACGTCGTCTACTACCCGGGCGCGTTCTCCGCGGCCAGCCAGAAGGTGCTGACCCAACTGTTCCCGGACGCGGTCGTCGCGGACGACGAGGACGCCCTGTCGTTCGGCCTGAACCTGGTCAGCGACGGGCTCAACGTGGTGTTGAACAGCGACGCCACCCGGCTGGCCGGCAAGCTGAAGGCGGCCGGCTACCACCCCGTCCCGGTGGAGCTGGCCGAGCTGAAGAAGGGCGGCGGCAGCGTGAAGTGCTGCATCGCCGAGCTGCGGCACTGACCACGACACGCGCGAGGGCGGCCTCCCCGGAAGGGGGGCCGCCCTCGTCGTCGCGTCAGCCGAGCGTGGCCAGCTCGTTGATCACCACGTTGGAGAGCATCCGGCCGTCGAGCTGCACCTTGCGCAGGTACCACTTCTGCTGCGGGGTGCGCGGCTGGTTGAACTGCCAGGACCCGCGCGGGCTGTCGATCTGACCGATCTTGCCGAGCGCGAGGTTGACCTGCTGCGGGGACACGTTCCCGCCGACCAGCCGGATCGCCTTGTCCAGCACCAGCCCGGCGTCGTACGAGGCCATCGCGTACGTGGTCGGGGACGTGTTGAACGTCTTGCGGTACGCCGAGGCGAACACCCGGTTCGCGGTGTTGTTCAGGTCGGCCGAGTAGTTCAGCGCGGTCTCGATGCCGTACTTCTCGATCAGCGCCCGGTCCCGGCCCTTCTCGCCGTCGTCGAGCTGGTCGAGGACGGTGCCCTCGGTGAGGAACCCGGGCGCGTAGATCGGCCCCCGGTAGCCCTCGTCGTAGAGCTGCTTGACGAACTGCACCGCCTGCGGGCCGGTGTAGTGGCAGAAGACCGCGTCCGGCCGGCGCCCCAGCGCCTTGCGGATCGGCCCGGCGTAGGCGCCCTTGCTGGGGTTGGCGTAGTCGGGCGTGTAGATCGGGTCCTCGGTGAGCCGGCGGCCCTGCTCGTAGCCGCGTCGCAGCCCGTCGACGACGTCCCGGCTGCCGGCGCCCTGGGTGCCGAAGATGGCGATCCGGCTCGACGCGTCCAGGTTCTGCCGCAGGTACTCGCCGAGCGCCACGCCCGGCTCGTCCAGCACGTACGAGGTACGCCAGATGTAGACGACGCCCTGGAGCGTGGCGGGGGAGGCGTTGGAGCCGATCAGCGGCACCCGGGCCTCTTCCACGGCGTCCCGGATGCCGGTCATGACGGCCGGGCTGACCACCCCGGTGAGCGCCAGCACGCCCTCCTTGAGCAGCCGGTCGACGGCGGCCTTGCCGGTCGCGACGCTGTCGCCCTCCTCGGCCGGCACCACGGTGACCGGGTGGCCGCCGAGCTGCTGGCCGTGCGTGGCGAGGAAGAGCTGGAAGCCGTTGGCGATCTCGTCACCGATGACCTTGTTCGGGCCACTGCCGGGCACGATCAGACCGATCTTGACCGGGCTGCCGGGGGCGGCCTGGTCCGCGCTGTCGTCGCCGGAGCCGCAGCCGGCCGCGAGCCCGGTGGTGCCCAGTGCGGCCAGCAGTTGCAGGGCTCGCCTGCGGTTCATCTGTGCCACCGACTTCCTTCCCGCCGGGGTGGCCAAGGTGCACACCCCTCCGGCGTTCTACCTGGTCGACGACGCTGCGTCAATGCCGGGTTGATCACCGTGCAGGGACCGCAACGCCGCCACCACCCGGGGCCAGGCGGCCGAGTCCGGCGCGATCAGCCCGAAATGCTCGCATTCTGGCAGCTCAACGAGCGTGGCGGAGCCGCCGGCGGCCCGGTCCGCGGCCACCCAGGAGCGGCTCATCGACACCGGAACCTGCTGGTCGAGAACGCCGTGTATGACTACCGTGCGTGTTCGAATCGGTACCAATGCCGATGGATCGGTGGCGGCGTACCGGTCCGGCACGTCGGCCGGGCCGCCGCCGAGCAGCGCGGCCACCGCCCCGGCGTCCAGGTCCAGCCGGTACGCCTCGGCGAGGTCCGCGACCGGGGCCAGCGCCAGCACCCCGCCGGTGGTGTCCGGGGCGTGGGCCGCCACGTGGAGCGCCAGGTGGCCGCCGGCGGAGTGGCCGACCAGGATCGGCGGCACCGACGCCACCCGGCCGGGCAACGCGGCGGCGGCCAGCCCCGGCAGCGCGGCGACGCCGGCGAGCACGTCGGTGAGCGGATTCGGCCACCCACCGTCCGGATGGCCGGTCCGACGGTATTCGAGCTGGGCCACCGGATGGCCGAGCGCGGCCAGCGCCGCCGCCATCGGCCCGGTGTGGGTCCGGTCGTACTCCGCACGCCAGAAGCCGCCGTGCACCACGACCACCAGCGGGCGGGCGGGCCCCTCGCCGGCCGGGCCGCGCAGGTCGGCGCACTGGTCCGGGTGGTCGCCGTAGGCGACGGTGGCGTCGGGCGGCGGGGCCGGCCGGGTCAGCACGTCACGCGGGTCGCTGGGCATGCCCGGACGCTAGCGTGCCCGGTCCGGGCGCGTGCGCGTGGCCGGGGTGGGTAAAGATGGGTGCCATGACCGAAGCACACTCCGGCGGACACGACGACGAACAGGCCGACGACGGCATCCCCGGCACCGTGGTGGTGGTCGGCCCGGACGGTCGACCGGTCGGCACGGTGCAGACCGAGGAGGGCAAGGGCGAGGATCCGACCCGCCTGGTCGAACAGCCGGCCAAGGTGATGCGGATCGGCAGCATGATCAAGCAGCTGCTGGAGGAGGTGAAGGCCGCCCCGCTGGACGACGCCAGCCGGCACCGGATGCGCGAGATCCACGAACGCTCGATCGTCGAGCTGAAGGAGGGGCTCGCCCCCGAGCTGCGCGAGGAGCTGGAGCGGATCTCGCTGCCGTTCACCGAGCAGCAGGCGCCCAGCGAGGGCGAGCTGCGCATCGCCCACGCCCAGCTCGTCGGCTGGCTGGAAGGGCTGTTCCACGGCATCCAGGCCGCACTGGTGGCCCAGCAGATGGCCGCCCGCGTCCAGCTGGAGCAGATGCGCTCCGGCCGGCAGGCGCTGCCCAGCGGCCCGGGCGGGATGGTCCCCGGCATGCCGGGCATGCCCGGCGGTGCCGAGGGCCACGCGCCCGGCCAGTACCTCTGACCGACGCCGGCCGGGGCGCGTCACGCGCCCCGGCCGCTCAGTCCACCCCGAAGACCTTCTCCAGGTACGCGGCGACGCCGTCCTCGGTGTTCGCCCCGGTCACCTCGTCCGCGATCTCCCGGACGGCCGGGTGGGCGTTCGCCACCGCCACCGCCCGACCGGCCCAGGTCAGCATCGGCACGTCGTTCGGCATGTCGCCGAACGCCAGCACGTCCCGCTCGACGATGCCCAGCCGGGCCGCGTACCAGGCCAGACCGGCCGCCTTGGTCACCCCGGCGGCGGACACCTCGATCAGCCCGCTGTACGACGAGTGGGTCGCCTCGGCCAGCCCTTCGAGCGCGCCGGCCACCACCCGGACGAACACGTCCGGGTCCTGCTCCCCGGCCCGGACCAGCAGCTTCACCGCCGGCGCGGCGAGCAGCTCCTCCGGCGACTCGATCGCGCGGATCGCGTCCGCGTCGGCGTCCCAGCGCAGCGGGTAGTGCGCCTCGTGCCGCATCTGCCGGCTGTCCACGATCTCCACCGCCAGGCTCACCCCGGGCACCTCGGCCCGCAGCCGCCGGGCCACCTCGGCGAGCAGCTCCGGGGCGAGCGGGTCGGCGCGCAGCACCTCGTCGGCGGCCGGGTCGTACACCACCGCGCCGTTGGCGCAGATCGCCGGCAGCGGCGCGGCGAGCTGGTCGTACACGAGTTTGAGCCAGCGGATCGGACGGCCGGTGACCAGCACGACCGGCGTGCCCGCGGCGGCGATCCGGGCCAGCACCCGCGCGGTACGCGGGCTGAGCGTCCGGTCGTCCCGGAGCAGCGTGCCGTCGATGTCGCTCGCGACGAGGCGAGGTGGCTCTCCCATCACCGGGAGAGTAGTCGGTCCAGGTAGACCGCGACGCCGTCGTCGTCGTTGCGCAGGGTGATCTCGTCGGCGGCGGCGCGCAGCTCCGGGTGGGCGTTCGCCACCGCCACCCGGGCCCAGCCCGCCCAGCCGAACATCGGCAGGTCGTTGGGCTGGTCGCCGAAGACCAGCACGTCCGCCGGGTCCACGCCGAGCCGCTCGGCGACCACGCTCAGCCCGGTGGCCTTGTCCACGCCGGGCGGGCAGATCTCGACGAAGCCGAGCCCGGCCTGGGTGAGCGTGGCCACCTCCGCCGGCACGATCCGGCGGGCCACCGCCAGCAGCTCGTCGACGTGGTGGTCCTCGGTCCGCGCGAACGCCTTGACCACGTCGCAGGAGAGGCATTCGGCCCGGCTGCGCGCCTCGAACCGGTCCGGGTAGGGCCAGCTCGGGTGGTAGTCGCCCCAGAGCGGCGCGTCGTGCTCGCCGGACGCCTCCACCATCACGGTGAGCGGGCCGACCGCGGCCTCCAGGTCGGCGAGCAGCCGGGCGAGCACCTCGCCCCGGAGCCGCTCGTCGCGCAGCACCAGCGGGCCGGCCGGGTCGCTCTGGTCGACCACCCACCCGCCGCCGGCCATCACCAGGAAGTCGGCGGCGCGGATGTCGTTGCGGCTCAGCTCGGCCAGCCGGGGTCCGCGCCCGGTGGCGCCGACCACCGGAATGCCGGCGGCCCGCACCCGGTCCAGCACCCTGTGGGTGTACGCGGAGACGGTGTCGTCGCTGCGGACGAGCGTGCCGTCGAGGTCGGTGGCGATCAGCTTGGGCAGGCCCGGGCGGGTCATGGTTCCTCCTTCGCCCCGCCGCCGTCACGCCGGCCGACCCGGTCCACGTGTCGCGACCGTCGGACGGCGGGCAGCAACCGTATCTCGCGCGGTGGGGGCCGACCATGGCGTTCCGGCGAATCCGCCGCGAATCCACGGGGGCGATCCGGTGGCCGGTGGGCCGGACCGCTCAGCGGGAACGTTCGGGGCCGGCGAACGGCACGGTCGGCTCCACCGTGAGGTCGGCCGGCGCCGGCGGCGCCTCGTCGTCCCGTGCCCGGCGACGTCGGCGGAGCAGCCGGTCGTCCGGCGCCTCGTCGTCCGCTGCCGCCTCGACCTCCGCCCGGTCGGGGGCCCGGCCGACCAGGTGCAGCGTGACCGCCAGCAGCGCCACCGCGAGGAACGCGGTCACCAGGCCGCGCCCGTGCTCGACCTGGATGTCCCGTTCCGCCGGGAAGAAGAGGATGCGCCGGGCGAGCGGCTGGAGCGAGGAAGCGGTCGCGACCAGCACGCCGAGCAGCGTCGTCGCGAGGCCCAGCCCGGCGATCCGGGCGTGCCGTCGCACCGCCGGGGCCCCGCGCAGCGCCAGCGCCACCGCGACCGACAGGCCGAGCAGACCCACGAGGTACGCCGCCCCGAAACCGCCGATCTCGGCGACCCCGCTGGGCAGCCGGAACGTGGTGTTCCCGTCCTCGCCCTCGTTGGGCACCGTGATCACCAGCCACTCGCCGATCAGCGAGGCGAGCGCGGCGACCGCGCCGAGCCCGGCGAGCACCGGCGGCAGGCGGTGGTCGCGGCCCAGACCGGCCAGCGACCGGCCCACCCGGCCGGAGGGGGCCGCCCCGGAGTCGGCGTCGCCCCACTCCACCACCGTGGTGCCGTCGGCGCGGTTGTCCTGCCTGGGAATGGGGAGATCCTGCGACATCGGCCACCCTTCTCCCGTACGCGGGCCTGCGTCGAATCATGGCACAACCGGCCCCCGGTCACCCGGAGCGCGAGGTGGGCAGGACAGGCGGTGCGGGACGGCCCGCTTTCGGTTAGCGTCGGGGTCATGCCTATCCGTACCGCTTCCGCTCGTTGGCAGGGCAACCTCGCCGAGGGGTCCGGCACCGTCCGCACCGGCAAGGGCGGCCTGTCCGGCAACTACTCCTTCAAGTCCCGGTTCGAGGAGGGTGAGGGCACGAACCCCGAGGAGCTGATCGGGGCCGCGCACGCGAGCTGCTTCTCGATGGCGCTCTCCAAGCAGCTCGCCGACTCGGGCGCCACCGACACGTCGGTGGAGACCACCGCCAAGGTGCACTTCGACAAGACCGACGCCGGCATGACCGTGACCCGCATCGACCTGGAGACCGTCGGCCAGGGGCCGGGCCTCGACGAGGCCGGTTTCACCAAGCTGGCCGAGGCCGCCAAGGAGGGCTGCCCGATCTCCCGGCTGCTCTCCCCGGGCGCCGAGATCACGCTGACCGCCCGCCTGGCCTGATCACGTCCGCGGGCCACCCGGCCGGCATTTTCCTGGAAGAAGGCCCATCGGATCACCGATGGGCCTTCTTCCGAGAAGGTGTGGCGATCTTCGACGGCTGGCGGGCGGGCGGCCGGAGCGGGGAGGATGTGGGCGTGGCCGTGGAGATGAGCCGGGACCGGTTCGAGGAGCTGGTCGGCGAGGCGCTCGACGAGGTGCCCGAGGAACTGCTCGGGCTGATGAGCAACGTGGTCATCCTGGTGGAGGACGACCCACCGCCCGGCGAGAACCTGCTCGGGCTCTACGAGGGGCATGCGCTCACCGCGCGCGGCTGGGACTACTCCGGCGTGCTGCCGGACCGCATCCTGATCTACCGGAACCCGATCCTGGCGATCTGCGACACCGACGACGACGTCGTCGACGAGGTCGCGGTGACCGTGGTGCACGAGATCGCCCACCACTTCGGCATCGACGACGAGCGCCTGCACGCCCTCGGCTGGGGCTGACCGGGCCCCGCCCGACCCCCGCTCGGCCGATCCCCGCGGTTGCGCCCGTCCCCTAACCTCCGGATCAGGCACACCCCGATGCAGGAGGAAACCCGATGCGCAGCGAGCTGTTCTCCGCGGAGAACCTGGAGAAGGAGTCCCAGCAGCCGGGCATGCGGCTGCAGAACTCCAAGATGCTGAAGATCGAGCTGAACGGCGAGGCGATGGCCCGCGTCGGGTCGATGGTCGCGTACCAGGGCCAGGTGCAGTTCCAGGCGCTCGGCTCCGGCGGCATCGGCAAGTTCATCAAGCAGCGGCTCACCGGCGAGGGTGTCCCGCTGATGAAGCTCTCCGGTCGCGGTGACGTCTTCCTCGCCGAGGCCGCCAAGGACGTGCACGTCATCGACCTGGAGCCGGGCGACGCGCTCTCCATCAACGGCTCCAGCGTGCTGGCGTTCGACTCCAGCCTCCAGTACGACATCAAGATGGTCAGCGGCATGGGCATGGCGTCCTCGGCCGGCCTGTTCAACTGCGTCTTCACCGGGCACGGCCGGATCGCCGTCACCACCAAGGGCACCCCGGTGGTGCTGAACGTGGACGCGCCGACGTACGTCGACCCGCAGGCCGCGGTCTGCTGGTCGGCCAACCTCCAGACCGGCTACCACCGGGCCGAGCAGCTCGGCCTGGGCACGCTGCTCGGCCGCAGCACCGGCGAGGCGTTCACGATGAGCTTCGCCGGTCACGGCTTCGTCGTGGTCCAGCCGTCGGAGGAGCCGCCGGTGGCCGGCAGCGGCGCCCAGCAGCAGCAGGGCGGCCTGCTCGGCGGCCTGTTGCAGTGAAGTCTCCGGGCCGGGTGCGACCCTGGGGGGCGCACCCGGCCCGGTCAGCTCAGCTCGCCGGCGCGCAGCCGGGCCAGCCAGGCCGCCGCGTCGGCGTAGTCGGCGTCGGAGAGGCCGGCCGGCGCGGGCGTCGGCCGGTCGCCCGCCGCCGTGCTCCAGCGGTGCCGGGGGTACGACCCGAGAAAGCGCACGCCAGCGCAGACCCGGTGCAGCCCCTGCAACGCCTCGCCGAGACGGACGTCGGCCACGTGCCCGGTGCAGTCCAGGAAGAACACGTACCGCCCGAGCGCCTCACCGGTCGGGCGGGACTCGATGCGGGTCAGGTTCACGCCGCGGACGGCCAGCTCCATCAGCACGGACAGCAGCGCGCCCACCCGGTCGTGCGCGATGTAGACCGCCAGCGAGGTGAGGTCGTCACCGGTCGGTGGCGGAGGCGTCCCGGGGCGGGACAGCAGCGCGAACCGGGTCACCGCGTCGGGATGGTCGGCGATCTTGTCGGCGAGCACGGTCAGCCGGTGCCGGGCGGCGCCGATCGGGGCGCAGATCGCGGCGTCGTACTCGCCGGACGCCGCGCCGGCCGCGGCGGCGCCGTTGGAGAGCACGTCGACCACGGTGGCGTCGGGCAGGTGGTCCCGCAGCCAGCCACGGCACTGGGTGGACGCCTGCGGATGGGCCGCCACGCTGCGCGCCACGGCCGTCGTGACGCCGGGCCGGCCGGCGAGCACGAACTCGACCGGCAGCACCACCTCCCGGGTGATCACCAACGGGTCGCCCTCGGCCAACTCGTCGAGTGTCACCCCGACCGCGCCGCCGATGGAGTTCTCCAGCGGCACCAGGGCGGCGTCCGCGTCCCCGGCCCGTACGGCGTCCAGCGCCTCGCCCACGCTGCGGGCCGGCGTGCGGCTCCCCCGCTCGGCGGCGGGCACGGTGCGCAACGCCTGCTCGGCGAAGGTGCCCTCGGGACCGAGGTAGACGAAGCGGGTCGGCGGTGTTCCGGGCATGGCGACCAGCCTACGCACCCGGGGGACCGTCGCAGGCCAGGGTGCGGATGCCCGTGGGCGCGGTGGCGCGCACCTCGACGCCGCACACGTCCGTCCCGGCGGTCACCAGGGTGGGCGTGCCGGACCGGCCGCGCGTGACCACCTGGAGTTCCTCGTGCCCGGAGACCGCCAGCACGGTGTACTGCCAGCCCTCCGCGCACAGCGGGCCGGTCCGCACGGTGATCCGGACGTTGCGGGGCAGGACCCCGGCGGAGCCGCGCAGCATCGCGACGATCCGGTCGCCGGACGGTGTGCCCCGGCAGGGCGTGGCGACCGGGTCGGGGGCCGGTGGGGTGCGCGCGGGCAGGGACGGGACGGCCGGCACGGTCGGGGTCGCGCCCGGCGTGGGCGTGGCCGACGCCGAGGCGCGTGGGGCGCTGGTCGCGGTGGCCGGCGGGTCGCGCAGTTCGGGCGGGGTGCCGCAGGAGGTCAGCACGAGCAGCGTGAGCAGCGTCACCGGGGCATGCCGACGGGCGGACGGGGCAGGGGGCACGGGTGGTCCTCGACCTCGGACGAGCGGTCAGAGCACGGAGAAGAAGGTGAGCGAGCCGGCCACCGCGGCGCCGGTGAGCACCGGCGTGGAGATGGCGTCCACCGTCGTTCCGGCGTCGGAGCCGGGCCCCTGGACCCGGAGCAGGCCGCGGGCGAGCCGGCCGGAGAGCAGCGCGAGCAGCGGTGGGATCTTGTCGGTTTCCTGCTCGGTGAGCTCGCTCGGGCTGGCGGTGAAGTCGACCAGGCGCAGGCCACCTTCCAGCAGCGGCCGGCCGATCACGTCCTCCGGCGCACCGAGGCAGAGCAGGTCGCAGCCGGACGAGGAGATCGCCACCACGGTGGTGTCGGCGTCGATCAACAGACACGGCTCGGCGGCCCGGGAGACCGTCCCGGACCACTGCGCGAAGTTGTCGGACTCCTGCTCGGTGCGTGTCTCCGCCGGGGACGCGAACACTTCCGAGAGTGAGAGCTCGACGTGGGCCACCGCGCCTCCTATGTACACCGACGGTCCGTCCACGCTAGCCGGTCGGCACGGGCGACCTTCCGGCCGCGCTGCGCTCTCCCGGCCGCCGGTGCTGCCCGTGGGCCGGGGTGGCTCGGGTGCCGGGGACATGCGTCGGTGCGGCGGGAGCCCCGGGGGTCGGGCGGCCGGCGACGACGCGGATCGACGGAACCGGTCGGGGCGGTGCCGCGGACCGCGTGGCGTCGCCGGAGACGTTACCGGCGGGCGGCCCGCTTGTCAGCGGCCGTTCGGCCCTCGTCATACCACCGGTAGTCGGCAGATGGACGGTACGTGCCGTTCAGCCACGTCGAGGGCGCCTGGGCGACCCGCGACAATTTTTCGGCGGTGGCCGGGCTGATCCGGTTGCCGGCGGCCACGAGCAGCCGGTCCAGCTCCCGGTGGGTGGCCATGAGGCAGTCCTTCGGGAGGCCGTAGACGCTGATCACGCCGGAGCCGACGAACGTCAGCACCGGTGTCACCGGGATCGGCAGCCCGACCGCGTCGGAGAGCGCCTTGCTGGCCCGCTTGGCGTCCCGGCGCGCTTCGGCCACATAGGGCGGACGCTTGCCGTTGATCTGCACGACGTCGCCGGCGACCAGCACCCGGGCCCGGCCGTGGTCGGCGACGGTGACCGCGAAGAGGCCGCTCGGGCCGATCGCGAGGAACCCGGCCCGGTCGGACTCGCCCTGGTCGAACAGCGCGTCGGCCGGGTCCGTCCGGGGCCACTCGATGACGTGCCAGGCGGGACCGAGGTGGTCGAGCTGCCCCAGGGCGCGGGCCCCGGCGGCCTCCAGCCGGCGGGCGCCCCGCTCGGCACGGCGGCGGCGGGCCCACTCCAGAGGAGTCGGTCGAGCCGGCTCGAGCGCCGATGCGGTATCGACCCGGGGATGTGCCGCGGAAGGCGGCAGAGCCCGGCTCGGCACGGCCCGGCGAGCGGGAAAGACAGTCATCGCGACCTCCGGCAAAAGGTCTCTCGAAGTTATGTCTCCACTACCCTACGTTGCGCACCCGGGGGTTCGGCAAGTTGGACCGCCGGAGTGAGTGTGGATGAATGCCATATTCATTCACACTTCTTTTCCGGATGGTGCGGAAGCCTGCCCTAGGCTGCGGGGGTGACGCACTACGTGGACAGCGAAGTGGCTCGACTCGGCACGGTACTGCTGCACCGCCCGGGGCCGGAACTCGCCCGCCTCACCCCACGCAACAACGACTCCCTCCTGTTCGACGCTATCCCATGGGTGGGACGGGCGCAGGAGGAGCACGACGCGTTCGCGGCGGCACTGCGCTCGCGCGGCGTGGAGGTGCTCTACCTGGCCGACCTGTTGGCCGAGACGCTCGCCGTGGCGGACGCCCGGGCCGAACTGACCGAGCAGGTGCTGCGGTCCCCCCGCCTCGGCGACACCCTCCGCGCCCGGGTCGCCGACCACCTGGCCTACCTCGACCCGGCCGCCCTCGCCGACGTGTTCATGGCCGGGCTCGCCCACGAGGAACTGCGGATCGGCGCCGAACGGCCGGGCGGTCTGGTCTGGACGCTGATGGACCGGCACGACTTCGTCATCGACCCGCTGCCCAACCTGCTCTTCACCCGAGACTCGTCGGTGTGGATCGGCGACCGGGTGGGCGTGACCAGCCTGGCCATGCCGGCGCGGCGGCGGGAGACATCGCTCACCGACGCGATCTACCGCCACCACCCGCGCTTCGTCGGCACCGAGTTCGTCTACCACCCCGGGCTGGAGCACCTGGAAGGCGGCGACGTGCTGCTGCTCGCCCCGGGCGTGCTCGCCGTCGGCGTCGGCGAGCGCACCACCCCGGCCGGTGCGGAGCGGCTGGCCCGGCAGGTCTTCGCCGCCGGGCTGGCCCACACCATCCTGGTGGTGCCGATCGCCCAGGAACGCGCCACCATGCACCTGGACACGGTCTGCACCATGGTCGACGTGGACGCCGTGCTGATGTACCCGAACATCGCCAGCGAGCTGTCCGCGTACACCGTCGTCGCCGGCGCGGACGGCGAGCCACGGGTCGACGGCCCGGCGCCGTTCCTGCGGGCCGCCGCCGACGCGATGGACCTCGACCAGCTCCGGGTGATCGACACCGGCCTCGATCCGGTGACCGCCGAACGCGAGCAGTGGGACGACGGCAACAACACGCTCGCCCTCGCGCCGCGCCTCTGCGTGGGCTACGAACGCAACGTGGAGACCAACGCGCAACTGGAGCGGGCCGGCATCGAGGTGATCGCCATCGCCGGCTCGGAGCTGGGCTCCGGCCGGGGCGGCCCCCGCTGCATGTCCTGCCCGCTGGTCCGCGAGAAAGGCGGGGCCCCCGCTTGACGCCTCCGGTAGAGCAGGGGCCCCTTCTTGACATCCAGTGTCAAGAAGGGGCCCCTGCTCACCGCGGGGGTCAGCGCAGGGTGAGCTGACGACCGAGCAGGCCCTGGCGGGCCCGGCGGCCGGCCGCGTCCAGCGGCTCCCGGTCGGCGAGCGCCTCGGCGTAGCGCTTGGCGAACTCGGCGACCGGACCCTCCCACTCGACGGCCGGGGTGTCCTCCGGCAGGTCCCAGACCGGCGCCAGGCGGCCGTGCGCCCGGAACATGCCGGCGAACCGGGTGTCGTCGCCGAGCGTCAGCGCGCCGGTCGCGCCCAGCCGGGACAGGGCGTCCAGCGCCGCGTCCTCGTCGTCCGGCAGCACCCAACGCACGTGGGCCTTCTCCGGCACCTGGCACCAGTACGCCGCCCGGGCCGCGTCCAGCTTGACCGTCGGGTAGACCGCCGCGTTGGCCCGCTCCAGGGACGCCTGCACGGTCGGGTCGTCGGTGGCGCCCGGGTCGAGCCAGAACTCGAACCCGTCGTGCATGCTGATCTCCAGCGGCCCGTCCACCAGGATGTCCTGGAGGCGAGGACCGGGCCCCGGCAGCGGCGGCACGCTCACCTGACCGCCCGGATCGGTCCGCAGCGCGCAGAGCAGCGCGTCCGCCAGGTCCCGGGAGACGTCGCCGGACTGCTGGTGGCGCTGGAGGCCGATCAGGACCCGCCCGTCCGGCTTGGCCACCGCCGGGGCCGCCATCGGCAGCACGGTGGCCAGGACGACCGGCCGGTCGCCGTACTCCTCGACCAGCTCGGGGGTCAACCGCAGCGGCGCGGACGCGGCCGGCACCAACTCCCGCAGGGCGATCCACTCCGGCTCGTCGACCAGGCCCTCGAACGGTCGGGGCACGAAGACGTCGCGCACCTTCTCCCGCTTGGGGGTGGCTTCGGTGGCCCGTTGGCTCTTTCGACGCTTGCTCACGGCCAGACAGCCTAGATGGCCGGAGGCCCGGCCGGGGGCGGGACCCGCACGCCCACCGGCTCAGCCGGCGACGACCAGGTCCGCCCGGTGCGACCCGGTCGGGTCGAACTCCGCCCACACGCTCTGGCCCAGGCCGTCCCGGTCGACACCCCAGCGGCTGGCCATCCCGGCGACGATGTGCAGCCCGCGCCCGTCGACCGCGTCGGGGGACGCGACGCGCATGCGCGGGCCGGCGCCGGCGCCCCCGTCGGTGACCCGGAGCAGGACGACCGGCCCCCGGTCGGTGGCGCGCAGCCGCCAGGCCACCCGCACCACGTCGCCGGGCAGCGCCTCGGCGTGCCGGACCGCGTTGCCGACCAGTTCGGCCAGGACCGCCACCAGGTCCGCCAGCAGCGCCGGGGGTACGACGCCGGTCAGTTCGTCGGCGAGCCGGTGCCGGGCCACGCGCGCGCCGGTCCCGTGGTGGGGCACCACCACGCACCACGACCGTTCCGCCGGTCCTGTCGACACGCCGTTCCTCTCCACCCCGTGAACGCCCCGGGTCAACCCCGGGGCAGCCGCACCTCCGCGACCGTACCTCCGCCGGCCCTCGGCCGGAGGGACACCCACCCGTTCTGCTGTTCCACGATCTGCCGGACGAGGTAGAGGCCCAGGCCGGCGCCGGGGTAGCGCCGGCGGTCACCGGACTCGCCCTGCCAGAACCGGTCGAAGGCCCGTTCCACGTGCTCCGGCCGGATGCCGATGCCCCGGTCGGCGACCCGGAACGAGACCGTCCGCTCGGTCGCGTCGGCGCCGATCTCGATCGGCGTGTCCGGCAGCGAGTACTTCCCCGCGTTGGTGCCCAGCTCGGTGAGGACGGTGGCCAGGCTGTGCCGGTCGCCGAGCGCCTTGGGCAGGTCGGCGGGCAGGTCGAGCACGATCCGGTGCCGGAGGTCGGCGGGCAGGTCGACCACCGCCGCCCGCAGCGCGTCGACCAGGTCGAACGGGGCGGCCGGTTCCCCGCCGGGGCGGTTCTCGGTGGCGGCGGTGAGTAGCCGGTCGACCAGCCGGGCCAGCTCGTTGGCGCGTTGGCCGATGATCCGGGCGGCCTGCCTCCGGTCGGCGTCGGTGAGCGACTCCCAGTGGTCGGTGAGCGTGTCCGCGTACCCCTTGATCACGGTGACCGGGGTGCGCAGCTCGTGGCTGGTCACCGCCACGAAGAGGTCCCGGTCGTGGTCGCGCCGCTGCTGGTCGGTGATGTCGCGGAAGGTGACCACCCGCAGCGCGGTCGGGCCGGGCAGCTCGCCGGAGGTGATCCGGAGCCAGCGGCCGTCCGGCAGGCGATGGTCGAGCACCTGCCCGGACGGGGGCAGCGGGAACGGCAGCGGCCGGCTCAGCGCCTCCTCCGCCGGCCGGCCGATCACCTGCGCGGCGGCCGGGTTCCAGAGCCGGACCCGCTGGTCGCGGTCGACCACGGCCAGGCCGTCGGCGAGCGCCGCCACGACCGGGCCGTCGCCGTGCACCGGCAGGCCGGTCTGGTCGCCGTACATGTGCGCGATGCAGGCGGCGACGTACCCGACGACGGCGCGCTGCGAGGCGTCCAGCGGTTCGCCGGTCCGGTAGAGGGCGTGCAGGCTGCCGACGGTCAGCCCGGCGATCTCGGCGCGGGCCACGATCATCCGGCGCAGTCCCCGGCCGACCACCTCGTCGGCGAGCGCACCCGGGATCGCGTCGACCCGGATTTCCCGGACCGGGGGGCCGGCCAGCAGGCAGACGGTGGCCGGGTCGGTGGCCGGCAGCGGGCGGCCGGTCACGAACTCGGCGCTGCCGGTCGCCGCGATCACCCGCCCGCCGGCCGGGGTGAACTCCACGAAGACCAGGCCCGCCGCGCCGAGCGCCGGTTCGACCTCCCGGAGCAGGCGGGTGAGCACGGAGAGGCCGGACTCGCCGGAATTGATCATTTGGATCGCGCTCGTGTGGCCGGCGATGAGGGTGGGGTAGTCGGTTCGCTCCGGCATGTCCCGAGTGTGCCGCGCCGGTCGCGTCGGGGATACCCCCTCACCGGGCGACCGTCCCCCGGCGGATCGACGAGGCTCACCGGCCCAACCGGGCCAACGCGCGGGCGGGCCGGTCCGTGATCACGCCGTCCACCCCGGCGGCCAGCACGAGTTCCAGGTCCTCCGGTTCGTTCACGGTCCAGACGTAGACCGAGTTGCCGGCGGCCCGCAGCGCCGGGACGAGCTGCGGGCGGGCCCGGACCAGCTCCACCCCCGGGCCGGCGATGCGGCTGCCGAAGGGCAGCCGGCCCAGCCGCAGCCAACGCGGCAGCACCTCCAGCAGCAGCACGGTGGGCAGCGTCGGCGCCAGCTCACGGATCCGGCGTACGGCCAGCGGCGAGAAGGACATCACGGTCACCTGGACCGGATCGTCCGGGCCGGGCTCGGCCAGGCCGTGCCGGCGCAGCAGGTCGATCAGCCGGCGCTCGACGTCGCCCCGGTAGCGCGAGGGGTGCTTCGTCTCGATCAGCAGCCGGACCGGCCGCCCGGCGGCCAGCACCGCGTCGAGGAGCCGTTCCAGCGTGAGCAGCCGGATGTGCGACTCGTCGAGCCGGGCCGCCGCGACGGCCTCCGCCGCGGCGGGGTGCCAGGAGCCGAAGTCGAGCGCCTCCAGCTCGGCGAGCGTACGCGCGCTGACCAGGCCGTGACCGTTGCTGGTCCGGTCGAGCCGACGGTCGTGCACGCAGACCAGGTGCCCGTCGCGGGTCAGCCGGACGTCACACTCCAGCCCGTCCGCGCCCTCGTCCAGCGCGCGCAGGTAGGCGGCGAGCGTGTGCTCCGGCAGGTCGTACGAGGAGCCGCGGTGGGCGAAGACCAGGGGGTCGGTCATGGCCGCACCGTGCCTCAGACGACCCGACCCGGCTGCCCGTCGTCGGTGACCACGGGACGGCCGGCGGCGGCCCAGTCGCCCATCCCGCCCTCGACGTTGCGGACCTGGTCCCAGCCGTTGCGCAGCAGGTAGCCGACCACCTGCCCGGAACGGCCGCCGGAACGGCAGATCACCGCCACCTCGCGGTCGTCGGGAATCTCCGCGAGCCGGGCCGGCAGCTCGGTCATCGGCAGGTGGTGGGCGGCCGGCGCGTGGCCGGCGGCCCACTCGTCGTCCTCCCGGACGTCGAGCAGGTAGACGTCGTCGGGCACGGCCGACGCGGACACGCTGGGAAGTTGGGCTCCGAACACGGGTCAAAGCCTAGTCGCCCGTTGGGCTCAGAGCCGGTTGACCCAGCGCGGGTTGGCGCCGGCCCACTCCGGCACCCGGGTGTCCTGCAACGCGGTGAACAGATCGCCGCCGTCGGAGTCCAGCACCACGTACGACACCTGGTCGATGGTCTGCGGGTGGGAGGGCAGCCGGACCCCGCGCAGCGCGTCCGCCGGCAGCGCGCGGAGCGCGAACACCAGTTCGTTCAGGGGTACGCCGTTGGTGTCGACGGTCAGCGCCCCGCCGACGGCGCGCAGCACCCGGTCCAGCTTCACCGGGTCGCCGCGCAGGTGCGTCTCGCCGGCCCGGTCGAGCACCGCCCGCAGCATCTGCTGCTGGTGCCGCTGCCGGTCGTAGTCGCCGTCGGGCAGGTCGTAGCGCTGCCGCACGTAGTCCAGTGTCCGGGCCCCGTCCATCCGCTGGCAGCCGGGCTCGAACCGGGCGCCGGTGTGGATCGACCGGACCGGCGTGTCCACGCACATGCGGATGCCGCCGAGCTGGTCGATCACCCGGGTGAAGCCGGAGAAGTCGACGAGCGCGGCGCCGTCGAAACGGATGCCGGTGAGCCGGGTGAGGGTGGCGCTGAGCAGCCGCGCGCCGCCCTCACCACCGCCGCCGTGCTCGTACGCGGCGTTGACCTTGTCCTGACCGCCGGGCCAGCCGGGCGCGGCCGGGACGGCCACCAGCAGGTCGCGCGGCACGGAGATCAGGTACGCCTGCCGCATCCCGGCCGGCACGTGCACGATCAGGATGGTGTCCGAGCGCTGGTCGGCGGCGTTCGCGCCGGGCCGGTGGTCGGAGCCGATCAGCAGGTAGTTGAGTGCGCCGTCCAGGTCCGTCCGCTTCTTCCGGGCGGTCGGGTCGAGCAGCAGCTCCTTGCTGACCGTGCGGTCGTAGCGGTGGCTGAGCCAGTGCAGCCCGGCCACGCCGAGCGTGGCGAGCAGGACCAGGGCGAGCCCGCTGCCGAGCAGGAACCGGGGCCAGCGGGCCGGTCGAGGCCGCCCGCGTCGGTTCCGTGCTGGTCTGGACGTGACGATCCCCCCGTGGCGCCGACCTGAGATCCGCTCAGGTCAGGCTACGGGGGGACGGGCCGGCCGGTGCCGGCTTTGGTCACTTCCGGGTGGAGAGGACGGTCGGGTTGGCCACGATGAAGTCGGCCAGCTTGTCGTTCTTGACCGCCTGGAACATCTCCATGGTCGTCTCGTTGAACGTCTCCCGGCCGTTGCTGTTGCCGGCGAACGTCCCGCCGTTGGTGCGCAGCGTGACCAGGTCGTTCCCGTTGAGGTTCTTGAGCGTGAAGATGAAGTCGGCGATCGGCACGCCGCCGGTGTCGAGCACGAACGCCTTGCCGGCGGCCTTCATCAGCGAGTTGAGCTTGATCGGGTTGGTCAGCATGCCACCGTCGGTGGCCTTCTTGGCCATCGCCTTGATGAGCTGCTGCTGGTTCTGCTGCCGGTCGTAGTCGCTGTTGGGCAGGCCGTAGCGCTGGCGGGAGTAGTCGAGCGCCTCCCAGCCCTCCATCTCCTTGCAGCCCTTCTTGTGCACCACCGGCTTGTAGGGCTTGCCGGTCTTCTTCGCGTCCGCGTTCCACATCGGCTTGCCCTCGACCATCGACATGTGGTGCGACGGGACCTCGTGGCTGACGCAGATCCGGACCGTGCCGAGCGCGTCGATGACGTTCTTGAAGCCGCCGAAGTTGATGATCGCGGCGCCGTCGAAGCTGATGCCGGTCATCCCCTTGATCGTCTTGGCCATCAACTGGGCGCCGCCCTCCCAGCCGCCACCGTTCTGCGCGCCGTAGAAGAACGCGGCGTTGATCTTGTCGGTGCCGCCCTTGTAGCCACTGTTCTTGAACGCCGGGATGCGCGCCTCGGTGTCCCGGGGGATCGAGATCAGGTACGCCTGGTCGTGGCTGGCCGGGATGTGCAGCACGATGATCGTGTCCGACCGGACGTCGTCGGCGGCCCAGCGGGCCCGGGCGTCGACGCCGAGCAGCAGCATGTCGATCGGGCCGTCCAGGCTGTTGCCGCCCTCGGCCTCGCTCTTGCCGGCCTCACCGAGCAGGTTGCGCTGGGCGATGTTGTTGGTGGCCTGGCCGATCACGGCCTTGCTGCCGACGATCGCGACGCCGCTTGTCACCATCAGCACCGCGCCGAGCACGAGCGTCAGCTTCGCCCAGAGCGGGTCCTTGCGCTTGGTGCGCTTCTTCTTCCCGCCACCGCCGCCGGGACCACGACCGCCGGAACCGGGCTGCGAGGGGATGACCGGGGGAACCCGCCCGGATGATCCGGGTGCCGGTGACTGCGGGCGACGACTGGTCTGGACCGACATGCGTGCTCCAGCTCGGTGATCGGGGGCGGGACCACTTTACGTATCCGTTCCCGTTCTCGCGACCTCCTGAGGCGGGTATTCCCGTCAATCCCGGCCGATGGTGCCGAGATGTGGCCGAACGGGCGAGCCCGAGCGCCCGGTCAGCCGCCGGCGCTGTCGCCCGAATTCTTCTGGTTGGCCGCGACCCAGTCGGCCATCTTGTCCCCGGCGATGGCCTGGTACATCGCCAGCGCCTTCTCCCGGTCGGAGACCACCACCGACTGGCCGTCGACGGTCTGGCCCCCCAGGTTCGGGCTGGTGACGAACGTCAGGTTCTCGCCGCGCAGGCTGCGGAACTGCACCGCCATGTCGGTCAACGAGAATCCCTGGTCGACCGTGACGGCGGCGGTGACCGACTTCAGGAAGTCGTTCAGCTTCTTCGGGTTGGTCAGCGTGCCGGTGCTCGCCGCCTTGTCCATCAGCGCCTTCAGGAACTCCTGCTGGTGGCGCATCCGGGCGAAGTCGCCGTCCGGGAACTGCTTGCGCTGCCGCACCCAGTCCAGCGCCTCGGCGCCGTTCATGTGGTTCACGCCCTTGGTGAACGTCCGGTACGGCTTGTGGATCGACGTGACGGTGCGCTCCACCTTCAGGTCGACGCCGCCCAGCGCGTCGGTGACGTCCTTGAACCCGGCGAAGTCGATGGCCATGACGTGGTCGATGCGTACGTCGGTGAAGCACTCCACGGTCTTCACCGCCAGCGGCAGGCCGCCGAACGCGAACGCCGCGTTGATCTTGTTACGTGAGCCGGAGTCGCAGGACGCGCCCGCGTTCTCCGGGATCGGCACGTACAGGTCACGCGGGACGGAGACCAGGTAGGCGCGCTTGTGGTCGGCCGGGATGTGCATGACGATCACGGTGTCCGCCCGCCACTTGCCGGCGCCGTCGACCGGGGCGTCCGGGTCCCGCGAGTCGCTGCCCACCAGCAGGATGTTGAACGCGCCGTCGACCTGCTTGGCCGGCCGCCCGCCGGTGATCTCCGAGAACGGGTCGGTGCGGGCCAGGTCGTCGTCGAGATTGCGGGCGTAGAACCAGGCCCCGATCCCACCGAGCAACGCCAGCACCAGCACCGCGATGCCGGCCACCAGGCCGATGCGCCCCCAGCGCGGGCGGGGTCGACGGCCCGGCCCACCGAAGCCGCCGCCGCCCGTGCCACCGGGTCCGCCCGGTCCGCCCGGCCCACCGGGGCCGCCCGAGCGGGGCGCCTCGTCGTGCGACGGGTACCAGCGGGTTTCCGTGGCGCGGGCGCGCGCGGTGGCGCCCCGGTCGGAGCCGGGGACCGAGGCGCGGCCCGCACCCCGGTTCAGGGGGCGGGGGAGAGGTGCGCCGGCAGACGAGGTCGCTGACATGTAACCGAGGGTAGGTCGGCCGTTCCACCGCCGCGCTCAGGCGCGCGCGGCGCTCAGCCGGCTGACAGCCGGGCTCAGTACCCTAGCCGCCCCCGGAAGTACGCGATGGTGCGTCCGAGGCCGTCTTCGGGCGTCACGCTCGGCTCGTATCCGAGCAGCTCACGGGCGAGCGTCAGGTCCGGGCGGCGCATCTCCGGGTCGTCCGAGGCGCGAGTGATGTAGCTCACCTCGGAGGAGCTTCCGGTGAGTGACACGATCGTCTCAGCCAGTTGCCGCATCGACATCTCGTGCTCGGTGCCGCAGTTGATCGGGCCGGTCTGCGTCGAGTCGAGCAGCAGCAGGATGCCCCGCACCAGGTCGTCGACGTAGCAGATGGAGCGCGTCTGGTTGCCGGTGCCGTGCACCGTGATCGGCTCGCCGCGCAGCGCCTGGGAGATGAACGTCGGGATGGCCCGGCCGTCGTCCGGCCGCATCCGCGGGCCGTACGTGTTGAAGATCCGGACGATCGCGGTGTCCGTGCCCCGGCTGCGGTGGTACGCCATGGTGGCGGCCTCGGAGAAGCGCTTCGCCTCGTCGTAGACGCTCCGGATGCCGATCGGGTTGACGTTGCCCCAGTACGTCTCGCGCTGCGGGTGCTCCTTCGGGTCCCCGTACGCCTCGGAGGTGGAGGCCATCAGGAACCGCGCGCCGTCGGCGGTGGCGCGCTCCAGCAGCGCCAGCGTGGCCACCGAGCCCACCCGGAGGATCTCCACCGGCAACTTCTCGAAGTCGGTCGGGCTGGCCGGCGACGCCATGTGCAGGATCGCGTCGAACCGCTCGGCGATCGCCGGGTGGTCGGTCGGCAGGCCGTCGGAGATGTCCGCCTCGACCAGCGTGAACGTCGGCTTCTCGAGCAGGTGGGACACGTTGTCCTTGGAGCCGGTGACGAAGTTGTCCAGCACCACCACCGTGCAGCCGCGCTCGACGAGCCGGTCGACCAGGTGGGACGGGACGAAGCCGGCGCCGCCGGTGACGAGGATGCGGTGTCCGGCACCGAACCGCGAGGCAACCTTCATGCCCGCCACCCTATACACGTGAGGCGGGGCCCCCGCCCGTGGCCGGGGCCCCGCCTCGCACCGTGTCGGTCAGTGCGCGCCCGCGCCGGTGAGCGAGCGCACCTCCAGCTCCGCGTACTTGTCGTCGTCGCGCTCCTTGGACAGGACCGTGCCGAGCCAGCCGCACAGGAAGCCGAACGGGATGGAGAGGATGCCCGGGTTCGACAGCGGGAACCAGTGCCAGTCGTGGTCGGGGAACATCGCCGTCGGCGCGCCGGAGACGACCGGGGAGAAGAAGACCAGCAGCACGGCGGCGAGCAGGCCGCCGTAGATCGCCCACACCGCGCCCGAGGTGTTGAACCGCTTCCAGAACAGGCTGTAGAGGATCGCCGGCAGGTTGCCGGAGGCCGCCACCGCGAACGCCAACGCGACCAGGAACGCCACGTTCAGGCTCTGCGCGAAGATCGACAGTACGATCGAGACGGCGCCGATCACCAGCGCGGAGATCCGGGCGACGTTCACCTCCTGCCGCTCCGACGTCTGGCCGTTCTTGATGACGTTGGCGTAGAAGTCGTGCGCCAGGCTGGACGACGACGCCAGCGTCAGCCCGGCCACCACCGCGAGGATCGTGGCGAACGCGACCGCCGCGATGATCGCCAACAGTGTCGCGCCGCCCAGGTTCCCGCCGAAGAAGTCCACGCCGAGCGCCTCGGCGAGCTGCGGTGCCGCCGTGTTGCCGGCCTTGTCCTGCGCGGTGATCGCCTGCCCGCCGACGATCGCCGCCGCACCGAAGCCGAGCGCCAGCGTGAGCAGGTAGAACGCGCCGATGATGCCGATCGCCCAGAGCACGCTCTTGCGGGCCGCCCGCGCGGTCGGCACGGTGTAGAACCGGATCAGGATGTGCGGCAGGCCGGCCGTGCCGAGCACCAGCGCGATGCCGAGCGAGAGCAGGTCCATCTTGCTGTAGAACGTCTTCAGCGCGTCGCCGGGCGTCTCCACGCCGTAGCGCAACCCGGGTTCGAGGAACGCCGCGCCCTTGCCGGACGCGTCGGCGGCGTCACCGAGCAGCGAGGACAGGTTGAACTTGTACTTCGCGAGCACCAGCAGCGTCATCACCAGCGCGCCGGTCATCAGCAGGAACGCCTTGACGATCTGGACGTACGTGGTGCCCTTCATGCCGCCGACCGTGACGTAGATGATCATCAGCGCGCCGACCAGCACGATGGTGGCCACCTTCGCGGTGTCGGCGTCCATGCCGAGGAACGTGGTGCCCGGCTTGATGCCGAGCAGAAGCGCCACCAGCGCGCCGGCGCCGACCATCTGGGCCAGCAGGTAGAAGATCGACACGGTGATGGTGGAGACCGCCGCCGCGGTCCGGACCGGCCGCTGGCGCATCCGGAACGCCAGCACGTCCGCCATCGTGTACCGGCCGGAGTTGCGCAGCAGTTCGGCGACGAGCAGCAGCGCCACCAGCCAGGCGACCAGGAAGCCGATCGAGTAGAGGAAGCCGTCGTAGCCGTAGAGGGCGATGATGCCGGCGATGCCCAGGAAGGACGCGGCGGACATGTAGTCGCCGCCGATCGCCATGCCGTTCTGGAAGCCGGAGAAGGAGCGCCCGCCGGCGTAGAAGTCGGTGGCGGTCTTGGTCTGCCGGCTGGCCCAGACCGTGATCGCCAACGTGATCGCCACGAAGATCAGGAACAGCGTGATGGTGAGGTTCCGGGCGGTGGTGCTGCCCGCCTCAGCCGCGAGGACCGTGTTCATGGTTCACCTCCCCCATCTCGGCGCGGATCCGGTCGGCGACCGGGTCGATCCGCCGGTTGGCGAACCGCGAGTAGAGCCAGGCGATGACGAACGTGGAGACGAACTGGAGCAGGCCGAAGACCAGGGCGACGTTGATGTTGCCGACCAGCTTCGTGCCCATGAATCCCCGCGCGTACGCGGAGAGGATGACGTAGAGCGCGTACCACAGGAAGAACGCGACGGTCATCGGGAAGACGAAGCCGCGCAGCGCGCGCCGCAACCCGGCGAACTCGTCCGACCGCTGAACGGCCAGGTACCGTTCCGCCGTCGACTCGGAGGGCGCGGACGCGGGAGTGTCCGTGGACATCTGTGGATCACCACCTTCGCAGGCGTGGGGGTATTTTCCGGGCACGCTAGAGAGCGCACTCCCCGCCGCGAAAGGCTCAGCCGCGTCCCGGGCGACACCTGCGCCCAACGGCACCCCGGCTGCGCCCAGTGACCCAGATCACTCCGCTAACCGGTCCCCCACGCGTCAGTCGGTCAGTTCGTGGTAGCGGCCTCGGTAGTGCAGGAGGGGAGTGGTCTCCCCGGGCAGGTCGACCGTCTCGATGGTGGCCTCGACCAGCAGGCCCCAGCCGTACTCCCGGGCCGCGTCGAGGCGGCAGCCGGCCCAGCCGCCCGCGTCCGCCGGCACCGGCCCGTACGGCGTCTCGGTCCACGCGTCCAGCGCGAACAGGCCGCCGGGCGACGGGAAGAGGCCGGCGAAGCGGTCGGCGAGCTGCCGGTGGCGCGGGCCCAGCGGCGCGACCGCGAACCGACCGACGTCCTCGACCGCCGCCCACAGCTCCGACTCCGCGTCGACCAGGCCGAGCAGCCGGTCCGGCTCCCCCTCCGCGACCAGCGTGGAGGAGACGGTGAGCCCGGCCGGGCCGGGCGCGGTCCAGAGCGTCACCGGGGCGGCCAGCCGGCCACGCAGTCGCCGCACCGGCGAGCGCTGCCCGGCCGGCACCGCGAACGGATCGGTGTGGTGGATCTCGGCACCCGGCTGCTCATGATTCACGTGAAACATTGTGCCGCCCCGGCCCCGGGCCCAGCCGAGGAAGCGCCCATGCAGGTCGGAGGCGTCGTTGAGCTGCGCGTTCGCCTCGGCGAGCAGTCCGCCGAGGTGGAACAACAGTGCTGTCCGGTCGCCCCACCTTCACCGGGCGCCGCTCGACTGACCCGCCTACCCTGCGGGCATGGCTCTCGTCCCTCCGCAGAAGCTGGCCCAGGACCGCGTCATCACCGCCGAGGCCATCCTCGGCGGTCAGGTCGACCTGCGCGCCTACCCGCACCGGCACCTGATGGTCATCGCCCGGCACAAGTGGGGCAGCAGCGGCTTCCCGCCGCTGATGGAGGCGGTAGAGCACCTGTCGAACTACGGCTGGGAACTGGTCAACGTGCTCAGCGTCGGCGACGGCCACCACGTCTACGCCGCGATGCGCCGCACCATGTAGTGCCTACTTCCGCCGAGGGTTCCACGGCCGGAGAATGCTCAGCTTTTTAAGTAGATTGCCGCCGGGCCGCCGGGCCGCCGGGCGGGCGGGCGGCTAGGACGGCAGCGCGCGGCGGGCGGCGGCGAGCACCTCGGGGTCGGCGCAGCCGGCCGCGTACCCGGCGATCCGGCGACGGATGTCCCGCCCGAGCAGCCACCCGCCGATCCGCTCGGCCACCGGGCGCAGGAACGCCGGCCGGCACCGGAAGTTGTACCGCCAGGTGGCGACCGTGGTGTCCGGCTCCGGGCCGGGCGCGAAACGCCAGCCGCCGCCGAAGCGTTCGAAGAACCACGGCCCACGCACCATTTTCATGCCGACGGTGGTCGGCGGTGCCCAGGAGACGTACTCGCTGACCATCACCAGCCCGTGCCGCGAGCGGGTGAACGTGCGCACGCCCCGGCCCGGCCGGGTCGCGCCGTCGACGAAGTGCTGCTCGCGGACGAACGGATCCCACCGGTAGCGCACCGGGGCGACGGTCTGGGAGACGGCGAACGCCAGCTCCGGCGGGACCGGCACGGTGACGACCGCCTCGACGACCGGCATCAGCGCCTCGGCGTGACCGAGGCCAGCAGCTCCGGCTGCCGGCGGTCCAGCGCATCCCCGGCCAGGTAGGCCCCGAGCAGCGCCGCGCCCGCCCCGTACGCCACGCCGGCCGGCAGCGCCAGCCAGAGCCAGACGTCGCCGAGCAGGGCCGCGGCCACCACGAACGGGACGGCCGCCGCCGTCGAGGACACCATGGACAGCAGCGTGAGCAGGCTCTTCGCGATGCCCGCGCCGGTGTTCATGGCGAACGGGTTGCTGGTCTCCGGCAGCGAGTACGCGCCGAGCACCGAGATGAACCCGTTGATCGCCAGCCCGCAGCCGTACGCGGCGAACAGCCCGCCGGCCATCACGCCGAGCCACTCCGGCCGACCCAGCACGACGGCCAGCACCACCGCGACCACCAGGAGGATCGGCACCACGTAGAGCGAGAACGCCACCATCCGGGCGCGCAGCTCGACCCTTCCCGGCACACCGGCGACCACGTTCGCCGCGTACGCGCTGCCGTCGAAACCGAACTGGTTGGCCAGCGTCACCGAGGCGAGCACCCCGACGAAGACCATGGAGATGCTGACCAGCACCGGGGACGAGTCGGCTGCGGACTCGCCGAACGACGTTCCGGCCCCGGTGCTGAACGAGACGCCGCCCAGGTTGACCATCACCGGCACGAAAACGCCCACCACGGCGACCGTGATCAGGTTGGCCCGCCGCCGGGCGTCCCGCCACCAGTAGCGGCACTCCCGGGCGACGAGCGCGCCGAACCGGTCCCGCCGGGCCCAGCCGACCGCGCGCGGGAAGAGCTGCGCGACCGCGCCGCCCATCACGCCGCGCGGGGCCCGCGCCGGCCCGGCGCTCGCCGCGCCGACCATCGCCGACTCCAGCGACCGCGACCACCAGAGCAGGAGTACGCCGATCGTCGCGGCGGTGACCAGCAGCTTCACCAGGGCTGTGACGACCCGGCCCTCGGCCACGTCGACGCCGGCCGTCCAGGGCGCGGCGAGCGGCGTCCAGCCGACCACCCGGGCCACCCCGGTCAGCCGGTCCCAGTCGGCGCTGCGCACCGCGGCCAGCACCAGCAACTGCAACGGCCCGAGCAGCGCGGCCAGCACCGCGAGCAGCACGGCGGCCAGGTCGCGTACCCGGCGGGACCGCAGCATGGTGGCGAACGCGCTGGTCACCGCGCGGGCCCCGGCCACGCAGACCAGCAGGCCGCCGACCGCGCCGACGGCGCCCGCCAGCGCGGCCGGCCAGCCGCCCAGCGCACCGGCGGTGACCACCAGCCCGGCCACCGTGATCAGGGTGGCCAGCGCGGGCACGCTGACCAGCGCGGCGGCGAGCAGGCCGGTGACCAGGGTGCGGCGGGAGAGCGGCAGCAGCGCGAACCGGGCCGGGTCCAGCGTCTCGTCCACGCCGAAGAAGACCAGTGGCAGCAGCAGCCAGCCGAGCGTCAGTACGCCGCCACCGAACGCGGCGGCCAGCAACGCGTACCGGGGCTCGTCGGCCAGGCCGGGCGCGGCCAGCAGGAAGAACCCGGACGCGGCGAACCAGAGCGCGAACAGCACACCCAGCACGAACAGCGCGATCCGCCACGCCTGACCACGGAAGTTGTTGCCGAGCACCCGCAGCTTCAGCCGGACGAAGTGCCGGGGCGAGACCGCCCCGGTCGGCGGCTCGACGGCGGTCACCGGGACAGCCACGACAGCTCCTCGCCGGTCGCGGTCCGGCCGCCGACCACCTCCACGAAGACGTCCTCCAGCGACCGGTCGCCACGCACCTCGGTCAGCGTGCCGACCCGCTTGATCGTGCCGTCGGCCAGGATCGCCACGTGCGAGCAGAGCCGCTCGACCACCTCCATCACGTGGCTGGAGAAGACCACCGTGCCACCGCCGGTCACGTACCGGTGCAGGATGTCCCGGATCAGCGCCGCCGAGACCGGGTCGACCGCCTCGAACGGCTCGTCGAGCACCAGCAGGCGCGGGCCGTGCAGCAGGGCGCAGGCCAGGCCGATCTTCTTCTTCATGCCGGCCGAGTAGTCGACCACCAGCGTGCGGCCGGCGTCGCCGAGCGCCAGCACGTCGAGCAGCTCCGCCGCCCGCTGGTCGACCACCGCCGGGTCCATGCCGCGCAGCAGACCGTGGTACGCCAGCAGCTCCGCCCCGCTCAGCCGGTCGAAGAGGCGTACGCCGTCCGGCATCACGCCGAGCAGGCTCTTCGCGCGCACCGGGTCGGCCCAGACGTCGTACCCGAGGACCCGGGCCTCACCGGCGTCGGGCCGCAGCAGGCCGACGGCCATGGAGAGCGTGGTGGTCTTGCCGGCCCCGTTCGGGCCGAGCAGGCCGTAGAACGAGCCGGTCGGCACGGCCAGGTCGACACCGGCCACGGCGACCTTCGTGTCGAAGCGCTTGGCCAGGCCACGAAGGTGCAGGGCCGGGTGCTGATCGGTCATGGTCCGACGGTAGCCCGCTCCGGCCACTCCCTCACAGGCGCAGCGACTCCGGGGTGTGCAGGCGGAGCATGGTGGTGCCCACGTCGCGGGGCAGACGTCGCCGGCTGGCCATGGAGACCACCACCATCACCGTGAACGCCAGCGGCACCGTCCACGCCGCCGGCTGGGTGGTGAGCGTCGCCGGCCAGCCGGTCAGCGGCGGGCCGAGCACGGTGAGCAGCACCGCGCCGATCGCCGCGCCGCCGCCCACCAGCACCCCGGCGGCGGCGCCCAGGTCGGTCAGGCCGCGCCACCAGATGCCGAGCACCAGCAGCGGGCAGAAACTCGACGCGGCGACCGCGAACGCCAGCCCCACCACCTGCGAGACGTCCAGCCCGGAGACGTTCAACGCGAGCACCGCCGGTACCGCGCCGGCGATCACCGTGGCGAGTCGGAAACCGCGTACCGAGCCGCGGCCCAGCACGTCCGTGGAGATCACCCCGGCCACGCTGGTGAGCAGCCCGGACGAGGTGGAGAGGAACGCCGCGAACGCGCCGGCGGCGACCAGCGCGGCGAGCAGCCGGCCGGTGACGCCGTCGCCCAGCGCCGCGCCGGGCAGCAGCACCACCACCGCGTCGGTCTGGCCGCTGACCAGCAGTTGCGGGGTGTAGATCCGACCCAGCACGCCGTAGATCGTGGGCAGCAGGTAGAAGACGCCGACCAGGGCCAGCACCACCAGCGTGGTGCGCCGGGCGGCGGCGCCGTCGGGGTTGGTGTAGAAGCGCACCAGCACGTGCGGCAACCCCATGGTGCCCAGGAACGTGGCCAGGATCAGCGAGTACGTCGCGAACAGGCTGCGGTCGTCGTCGCCGGCGGTGTCCGGCAGCAGCCAGTCGGTGGCGGCGATCGCCGCGCCGGACACCTCCGGCACCGGGTCCCCGGCGGCGAAGTCGAGGCGGTCGCCGGGGCGTACCTCCCGCACGTCGCCGTCGGGCAGGGTGAGCGTCGCGCGGTGCTCGACCACCACGGTGGTCGCGGTCCGGAACGTCGGCCCGTCGGGTGGCGTCACCGCCGGGCGGGCGTCGGCCTGCCACTGCAACGCCAGGAAGATCGCCGGTACGGCGAGCGCGGTCAGCTTCAGCCAGTATTGGAAGGCCTGCACGAAGGTGATCGCCCGCATGCCGCCCAGCGCCACGTTCGCGGTCACCACCACGGCCACCAGCAGCGCCCCCAGCGGGTACGGCGAACCGGTCAGCGTGGCCAACGTCAGCCCGGCGCCCTGCAACTGCGGCACCAGGTAGAGCCAGCCGATGAAGATCACGAAGACGGTGGCGAGCGTCCGTAGCCGACGCGACCCGAGCCGCACCTCGCAGAAGTCCGGCAGCGTGAACGCGCCGGAGCGGCGCAGCGGGGCGGCCACGAACAGCAGCAGCGCCAGGTAGCCCGCGGCGAAACCGACCGGGTACCAGAGCACGTCCACGCCGTACTTGAGGATCAGCCCGGCCACGCCCAGGAAGCTGGCCGCCGACAGGTACTCCCCGCCGATCGCGGCGGCGTTCCAGGTCGGGCTGACCGCCCGGGACGCGACCAGGAAGTCGGACGTGGTGCGGGCCAGCCGCAGGCCGTAGAAGCCGATGCCGACGGTGACCAGGGTGACCGCCACGATCGCGGGAACCACGTAGTCGTTCGCCATCAACGCTCCGGCCGCTGGACCAGGTCGACGAAGTCCTGCTCGTTGCGTTCCGCCAGTCGCACGTACGCCCAGCCGACCACGATCAGGAACGGGAAGGCGGCCACCCCGAGCAGCACCCACGGCAGGTTGACCCCGAGCACGGTGACCCGCCCGACCGACGGCGCGATGGCGAACAGCCACGGCAGGCCGCCCAGCCCGATCAGCACCAGCAGGCTCAGCCGCAGCGCCAGCGAGAGCTGGGCGCGCATCAGGCCCTGCACCAGCGTCTCGCCAACCCGGGTCTGCTGGGTCAGCTCGGAGCGGGTGCGGTCGGCGCGGCTGCCGGGCCGGGAAACCTCGGCCAGCACGATCCGGGTCCGCTGCGGCACGCGCGGGCCGGGGACCGGGGCTGCCTCGACGGGCGGCCCCGCAGGCTGCTGGTCCTCGGCCGCGGTCATCCCCGGCAGTCTCGCCCGCTCAGCGCGAATGTCAAGCGCGGCGGGGCCGCCCCTGTGCACAACCTGTGGATAACCATCCACATCTGTGGACAACCCGGTGGACGAACGCGGAGTCGTGTGGACGACGGGGCCGGAGCAACAGTGCGGGGCCGGCCCGACGGACCGACCCCGCACGTGCCCGGATCAGCTCGTCGGAACCACCAGATCGGCGGTGAGCGTGCCGGTGGCCGGCACGAGGAACAAGCCGAGCTTGCGGGTGCCGTCCGTGCCGGTCACCAGGTAGCGGCCGGAGTAGTCCTGGCCGGCGAACGCCGCGTCGTAGGTGACGTAGACGCGCTGCCTGCCGGTGACCTGGAGCGTGTAGCGGCCGTCCGACATCCAGCCGGAGCCGGCGACGTCGCCGGTGTCGGCGCTGCGGGCGATGACCCAACCGCTGGTGAACGGCGCGCCGTCCTGGTTGGTGAACGTGCCGGTCACCGTGCTGCCCGCCCGCATGACGGTGTCGAGGGTCGCGGTGCCCCCGGCGGCCACCGTCACCGGCGTGGCGGTGTAGCGACTGACCGCGTCACCGGACCAGTGGACGGCGTACGGGTGACCGCTGAACACCACCGGCCAGTCGTACGGGCCGAGCCGGTCGAGCGTGTAGCGGCCCTGCTCGTCGGTGCTGGCGTCGTTGACGCCCACGCCGGGGTGACCGGTCAGCACCGAGACGTCGACCGAGTTCGCCGGCTTGCCGGTGGCCGCGTCGGTGACCGTGCCGGTGATCCGGCCGGCCGGGTCGAGCCGGACCTGCGGCCCGGCGGTCACCGTGCCGACCGTCGCGGCGACGGTCGCGGCCTGCCGCTCGTCACCGGTGCCGCCGTCGGTGCCGACCCACTGCCGGCCGTAGGGGGCGTCGCCCGGGTCGGCGAAGAGCCGGTAGGTGCCACCGGCCAGCGGACCCACCCGGATCCGACCGGCCTGGTCGCTACAGTTCCCGTGCCCGTCCACCAGCTTCGCCTGCTTGGGCAGGAACGCGTCGAGGCAGACGTCGGCCACCGGCCGTCCGGTGGCCCGGTCGACGATGGTGCTGGTGATGAGCGCGCCCGGGCGCAGCTTCGGAGCGACCTCGGTGGTCTGGCCGGCCACCACCCGCACGGTGAGGCGGCGGTCGAAGTGCAGGCGGTCCGCCGTGTAGACGTAGATCTCGTGCCGGCCCTGCGGCAGGCCGGTGAGGGTGACGGCCCCGGTGCCCCGGCTGCACGTCCCCGCCGACTCGACGCAGAAGTCGGCCACCGGGGCGCCGCTGACCGAGTCGACGGCGCGGACCCGTACGGAGCCGGTGCCGAGCAGCGCGTCGGCGATCCGGGTCCGCTGGCCGCCGCGCACCACCACGAGGTTCGCGTCGGTGTAGTCGAGCTTGCCCCGGTAGTACTGCGTCCGGTCGCCGGCCTCGAAACGCACCTTGTAGGAGCCGGCCAGCAGCGTCGGGACGGTGAAGGTGCCGTCGGGCCCGGTCTGGGCGTCGACCCCGCCGTACATGTTGGCGGTGTTGACCGCGACCCGGGCGGAGGCGAGCGGCGCGCCGGTCGCGGTGGTGAACGTGCCGGTGAGGCTGCCGGTGGGCAGCACCGTCTCGTTGACCACGGTTTCCTCGTCGGCGGTCACCCGGTAGCGGCCGGCGTCGACCTCGTCGAGCTTCCCGGGAACGTACTGGGTCTGGTACGAACCCTCGATCGGCCGGAAGGAGAGGGTGTAGTCGCCGGGCGTCGCGGCGATCCGGAAGCGCCCGTCCTCGTCCGTCGACCCGTAGGCGTGCGCGGAGTTGTCGGGCTGGTCGGCGTCGATGTTGAGCCAGGCGACGGGCGCGCCGCCGGCGTCGGTGATCCGCCCGGTGAGCAGCCCGGTGGCCCGGAGCTGGTCGTCGGCGGTGGCGGTCTCGCCGCTGCCGACAGTCACCGGGTCGGCGTCCCAGATCATGGCCTGCTGCCGGTAGTACTGGTCCGGCTGGTCGACCGGGTGGAAGCCGACGAGGTAGCGCCCGGCGTCCAGCCCGCCGACCGACCAGCGGCCGTCGCTGTCGGTGGTGGTCCAGCCGGCGGTGGCGTAGCTGTCGGCGTCGAACACCTCGACCTGGGCGTCGGCCGCGCCGGCGCCGGAGCTGGTGGTCAGCCGTCCGCCGACCGTGCTGGTCCCCGCGGCCTGCGCCGGGGCTGACCCGGGCAGGAGGAGGAAACCGGCGACGACGGCCGCGGTGGCGGCACGACGTGCGAGGGAAAAGCGCATCTGCGTCCCAACGTGATGGCGATGGGGCGACCCCGCGCAGGCTCCGCCCACACCGCCGCGCCCCGTCCGGGATCGGCCCGGCCAGGATAGGTACGAGGTGTGACAGGTGTCGATCGGCCGTAACGGCGGAATCGACTGTGGCGTCAGCGGTTCCAGTCCTGCTTCGCGGCGCGCACCAGTTTGTCCTTCAGCTCCCGGGTGTGCCGGCGGCTCACCGGCAGCTCCGTCCCGTCGACCACCACCACGTAACCGGAGTTGACCAGCCGCAGCTCGGCGATGAGCCGCAACTGCACCAGGTACGAGCGGTGGACGCGGACGAACCCCGCGTCGGCCCAGCGCTCCGCCAGCGTGGCCAGCGACACCCGGACCAGGTGCGACCCCTCCGCGGTGTGCAGCCGGGCGTAGTCGCCCTGCGCCTCCACCCAGCGCACCGCCGAGCGGGGCAGCATCCGGGTGGTGCCGGCCAGCTCGACCGGGATCGTCGGGTCCTCCTCCGCCCGGGCCAGCGCCGCCGGGTGCGACGGCACCACCCGCGAGCCGATCACCCGGCGCAGCGACTCGGCCAGCCGCTCGGCGCGGACCGGCTTGCGCACGTAGTCGGTGGCGCCCAGGTCGAACGCGTCCACCGCGCCGTCGTCGTACGCGGTGACGAAGACGATCGCCGGCGGCCGGGCGAACCGGCGCAGCACCCGGGCCAGCTCCATGCCGTCCAGCCCCGGCATCCGGATGTCGAGGAAGACCACGTCCACGTCGT
The DNA here is from genome assembly GCF_039566955.1 of Micromonospora sp. DSM 45708. Taxonomy (NCBI): domain Bacteria; kingdom Bacillati; phylum Actinomycetota; class Actinomycetes; order Micromonosporales; family Micromonosporaceae; genus Micromonospora; species Micromonospora schwarzwaldensis. Next base: position 6,662,384 of record NZ_CP154796.1, read on the forward strand.
CGTCGCGGAGCACCCGCAGCGCCTCGGTCGCGTCACCGGCGGTGTGCAGCCGCGCCACCCGGGGATCGGTGCGCAGGTGGTAGGCCAGCTCGTCGAGGGCCGGCGGCTCGTCGTCCACGGCCAGCACCCGCAGGAACCCGGTGCCGGTCGCGGTCACGAGGAGACCCGGACGCCGGGGTGGAACTTCGGCACCCGCATGCTGACCTTCGTACCCGAGCCCAGCCCGGTCTCCACGACCAGGCCGAAGCGGTCCCCGAAGGCCGACCGCAACCGCTCGTCGACGTTGGAGAGGCCGACGTGCTGCCCCGGGTCGTCGGCCGGGTCGCTGCCGCCACCGGACACCTCGGCGATGCCCGCCGTCAGCGTGGTCGGATCCATCCCCACTCCGTCGTCCTCCACCGTGATGTGACACTCGGCGCCCGCGTCCCGGGCCTCGATGCTCACCATGCCGGTGCCCGGCTTGCGGGACAACCCGTGGCGCACCGCGTTCTCGACCAGCGGCTGGAGGCAGAGGAACGGCAGCGTCACCGGCAGCACCTCCGGGGCGATCTGGAGGCGCACCTGGAGGCGTTCGCCGAACCGGGCCCGCTCGATGGTCAGGTAGCGGTCGATCGAGCGCAGCTCCTCGGCCAGCGTGGTGAACTCGCCGTGCGAGCGGAACGAGTACCTGGTGAACTCGGCGAACTCCAGGATCAGCTCCCGGGCCCGGTCCGGGTCGGTCCGGACGAACGAGCCGATCGCGGTGAGCGCGTTGTAGATGAAGTGCGGGCTGATCTGGGCGCGCAGCGCGCGTACCTCGGCCCGGGCCAGCCGTTCCCGCGACGAGTCCAGCTCGGCCAGGGCGAGCTGGTCGCCGGCCCAGTGCGCGGTCTCCAGCGTGGCCTGCACCAGGCCGGGCGCCGGCCGCTCGTCGGCCACCGCCACCAGCGCGCCGACCACCCGACCCTCCGCGCTCAGCGGCGCGACCACCGCGCCGCGTACCGGGCAGTCGACCAGGTCGCAGTGCAGTTCCGACTCGCGCAGCACGGTCGAGCGCCCGCTGTCGACCACCCGTCGGGCCGCCGCGACCAGTTGGTCGCCGTGGTGCGCACCGCGCCCGTCGATGGCCAGCAACGCGTCCCGGTCGGTCAGCGCCAGGCCGGCGGCGCCCACCAGGGCACGCAGATGGCGTACGGCCTTCGCCGCGCCCGCCGCGCTCAGGCCGGCGCGCAGCGGCTCGGCGGCCAGGCCGGCGGTGTGCAGCACCTCGTACGTGGCCCGCTGGGTCGCGGTGGCGATGCCCCGCCGGGCGCGCAGCCGCAGCACCGCCCAGAGCGCCCCGGCCAACGCGGTGACCAGTGAGACGACGGCGAAGACGGACGAGAGGTTGCCACCCACCCCGGGAACGCTAGTACGCGCCCTTGCGCGCCAGCACCACCCCGACGGTCCGCCACAGGATGCTCAGGTCGTACGCCAGCGACCAGTTGTCGACGTAGTAGAGGTCGAGCCGGACCGCCTCGTCCCAGGACAGGTCGGAGCGGCCGGACACCTGCCACAGGCCGGTCATGCCCGGCCGGACCAGCAGCCGACGCCGCACGTCGCCCAGGAAGTCGCCGTCGTCGGCGGGCAGCGGACGCGGGCCGACAAGCGACATCTCGCCCCAGAGCACGTTGATCAACTGGGGCAGCTCGTCCAGCGACGAGGCGCGCAGGAAGCGGCCCACCGGGAAGACCCGGGGGTCCTGCTTCATCTTGAACAGCATGCCGTCGGTCTCGTTCTGGTCGACCAGGCCGGCGAGCCGCTCCTCGGCGTCCACGTACATGGTGCGGAACTTCCAGACCCGGAACGTGCGCCCCTCGTGCCCGACCCGGGGCTGCCGGAAGAACACCGGCCCGGGGTCGGAGATCCGGATGGCGAGCGCGATCGCGGCGAAGAGCGGGGAGAGCAGCAGCAGGCCCAGCGCGGACGCGACCCGGTCCATCAGGCTCTTGAGCAGCAGCGCCGGGCCGGAGAGCGTCGGCTCCTCGACGTGCAGCAGCGGCAGGCCCTCGATCGGGCGGATGTGCACCCGGGGGCCGGCGATGTCGGTGAGCTGCGGCGCGACCACCAGGTCGACGCCGGAGCCCTCCAACTGCCAGGCCAGCCGGCGCAGCTCACCCGGCTCGGCGCTGGCGGAGCCGCAGACCGCGATGGTGTCCCCGCCGACCTCCCGGACCAGGGCCAGCACGTCGCGGCCGGCGTACACCGGCACCGGCGTCTCCAGGCCCCGGGCGGCGGCGTACCCGTCGGTGAGGTGGATGGCGACCGGCACCAGGCCGACGCCGGGGTTGCGGGTGACGGTGGTGTAGACCTCCAGGCACTCCGGCAGCGTGCCGACCAGCACCATCCGGTGCCCGGCCTGGCCGACGCGGCGGCGCACCGCGTGCAGGCAGGCTCGGGCGATCATGCGCCCGAGCAGGATCAGCAGCATGGCGCCGAGCAACGCGAACCCGACGGTCCACCGGGACAGGGAGTAGGTCTTCGTCGCGAACGCGATGAACGAGACGGCCGCCGCCACAGCCACACCGGCGCGGATCACCCGCTTGAACTCGTCCGGGCCGAGGCCCAGGTAGCGCCGGTCGTACGCCCGGTTGCCCCACAGGAAGAGCAGCCAGCCGAGCGGCAGGAGCAGGAACGCCACGGTGTAGAACCACACCTGCGGCGAGTTGCGGAAACCGGAGTCGGCCTGCTCGAAGATCTGCACGGCCAGGAAGCTGGCCAGCGCCGCCGCGCCGAAGTCGAGCAGCAGGAGGAAGGCCGTGTAGGGGCGGTGCCAGCGGGAGACCCGGCGGCGGGCACGGGCCCACCCCGACCGGGGTACGCCGTTGTGCGACGGCGGTGTCGGCGGCTGGATCTCAAAGCTGTCGACGTGCCGCACGCTCTTGCTCCGGCCTGTGTCGGTTACCGGGCGCTGGAGGCTTGTCGTCACCTCAACCCATGTCCTCCCGCATGACCCGAACCTCACTCGCCGTGAGGACGCGGGTCGCTCACCGTCCCAGTCTCCCACGTTGCCCGTAGGGATCTGGCCGGCTCCGAGTCAGTTGTGAAGCCGGGGACCGAGCCACTATACCGATGGATGACGACTCGGGTAGAGCCACCGACCGGGACCTTCCGCGATCCCGGGTCGATTCCGCTCAGTAACCGACGGGTGTGGTTACTCACCGTACGAGTCGGGACAACCTTCGGTCAGCCAACGGCTTGCCGCCGGTCTGGCAGGTGGGGCAGTACTGGAGGCTGGAGTCGGCGAACGAGACCTCCCGCACCGTGTCACCACACACCGGACACGGCAGGCCTTTCCGGGCGTGCACCTTCAGGCCCGAGCGCTTCTCGCCCTTCAGCTCCGCGGCCCGCTGGCCCATCGACCGCCGGACCGCGTCGCCGAGCACCGTCCGGGTCGCCGCGTGCAGGGCGGCGAGCTGGTCGTCGGTGAGCCGGTCGGTGATCGCGAACGGGGAGAGCCGCGCCGCGTGCAGGATCTCGTCCGAGTACGCGTTGCCCACGCCGGCCAGCACCGCCTGGTCGGTCAGCACGCCCTTGACCTGCCCCCGGCGGCTGCGCAGCCGCTCGGTGAAGGTGGGCAGGTCGGCCGCCAACGCGTCCGGGCCCAACTTCGCCACGCCGGGCACCTGGGCCGGGTCGGTGACCAGGTAGGCGGCCAGTTTCTTCTGGGTGCCGGCCTCGGTCAGGTCGAAGCCGGAGCCGTCGTCGAGGCGTACCCGCACCGCGATCGGGCCCTTGCCGGGCCGCAGCGGGGTCGCCGATCCGAACGCCTCCCGGTAGTGCAGCCAGCCCGCCCGGGCCAGGTGGATCACCAGGTGCAGATCCTCGTCGAACCGGACGTCCAGGAACTTCCCGTGCCGGCCCGCGCCGGTGACCGTCCGACCGGCGACCGCGCTGGGCGGCGGATCGTACGTCTTCAGCGCGTTGATCGAAGCCACCTCGAACCGCTCGACCCGCCGGCCGACCGCCCGCTCGCGCAGGTATCCGGCGAGCGCTTCCACCTCCGGTAGTTCAGGCACGGGACAACGGTAGCCTTCTTTCCCGTGAGAATCGTGGTGGCGCACAACCGGTACCGGGAAGCTCAGCCGTCCGGCGAGAACACCATCGTCGACGCGGAGATCGCCCAGCTCACCGCCGCGGGCGTGGAGGTGCTGCCGTTCCTGCGCAGCTCCGACGAGATCCCGTCGATGTCGAAGCCGGCCAAGGCGCTGCTGCCGATCTCGCCGATCTGGGCGCCGAAGGCCCAGCACGACCTGGACCGTCTGCTCGCCGAGCACCGGCCGGACGTGCTGCACCTGCACAACCCGTACCCGCTGCTCTCGCCCTGGGTGGTGCGGACCGCGCACAAGCGCGGCGTGCCGGTGGTGCAGACGGTGCACAACTACCGGCAGGTCTGCTCCTCCGGTCTCTACTTCCGTGACGGCGTGATCTGCCAGGACTGCCGCGGTCGCGCGCTGGGCGTGCCGGCGATCGTGCACCGCTGCTACCGCAACTCCCGGGCGCAGAGCGCGCTGATGGCCACCACGCTGGCCGTGCACCGCCCGACCTGGCGCTCGGTGGACCGGTTCGTCGCGCTGACCACGGCGGTCGCCGACCATCTGCGGGACTACGGCATCCCGGACGAGCGGATCGTGGTCAAGCCCAACGCGGTGCCCGACCCGGGCATGCCGGCGCCGGTCGGGGACGGTTTCCTGTTCATGGGCCGGCTCAGCCCGGAGAAGGGCCTGGACCTGCTGCTCTCGGCGTGGCGGCGGCACCCGGTGGGCGCGCTCGGCCCGCTGCGGATCGCCGGTGACGGCGAGTTGCGTCCGTTGGCCGAGGCAGCCGCCGCCGAGCGCCCCGACGTCCATTACCTGGGCCAGCTCGACCGCCAGGGGGTACGCACCGTGCTGGCCGACAGCGCCGTGGTGCTGGCCACCTCGACCTGGCACGACGTGCTGCCCACCGTGATCATCGAGGCGCTGGCCGCCGGTCGGCCGGTGCTCGGGACCGCGCTCGGCGGCATCCCGTACCTGGTGGGCGCGGACACTCCGCGTGAGCCGGCCGGCACCGGTCCGGCCGAGGTGGCGACCGCCGCGCCCGGCCACGGCATGGTTCCGCTGCCGACCGGGGTGCAGCGCGGCGAGGCCGGCTGGGTGGTGGCGCCCGAGGTCGACGCGCTGGCCGCCGCGCTGCCGCTGGCCGCCGCCGAGGCGCGCGCCCTGGCCGGCGCGGCCCGCACCCGCTACGAACGCACCTTCCACCCCGACGTGATCACCAAGCGCCTGATCGACATCTACACCTCCCTGTCCTGACCGGCCGCCCGCTCCCTTTCGCGGTGATCAAGGAGTTCGTGTCAGGAAGCAGCCGGCTTCCGACGCGAAGTCCTTGATCACGCGGGGCTACGCCGGCTCGACGGGCAGCCAGACCTCGCAGGTCGCGGTGCTGAGGTCGCCCGGTGCGACGATCTCCGGGCCCGGCCGCAGCCGCCACGGGTGGAACGGGAACCACTCGGCTGCGGCCGTGGCCCACGTCCTCTGCAAGGTCTGCGGATGCGGTCCCACGGCCCCGATGACCAGCCAGCGGCCCGCCGGGACCTCGATGACGTCGAGGTCGCCCGGGACCGGCGTGCTGGGGGACACGGCGACCCCGTGCAGGTAGGTCAACTCGCTGCCTTCGTCGTAGTCCGCGTCCACGTCGTCGCAGACCGCGAGCAGGCCGCCCGGCTCGGTGTCGCCGAGCGCCGTCAAGCGCACGTGCTCCTCCGCCGGCAGCGCGGCGATGTGCCGCCGGATGTGCGGGTTGATGCCCCGGTGGATCAGGGGAACCCGGGCAGCGTGCCCCACGAGCCGGAACGCGGGACGGTCGACGATGCGGGTTTCCATGCGGGGCTCCCTCCGACAGTTGGGCCCCCGTAGCGTGACCACCGCTGTCGCCGGCACACCCGACCGACGCGGAGCGGGAAGTGTCGGGTGACCGGGACCGGTGCCACCACACGATGGGCGCATGGACGACACGACACTGGTATCCCGGTTCCTTCGCGACGGGTTCGTGAAGGTGGCGGGGGCCGTCGCGCCGCGCGTGGCCGCGGACTGCGCGCGGCTGCTGTGGCGGGAGACGGGCTGCGACCCGGACGACCCGGCAACCTGGACGCAGGCCGTGCACTGGGTGCCCGGCATGGCGCAGGGGCCGTTCGCCGCCGCACCCAACTCTCCGTTCCTCCACCACGCGTACGACCTGCTCGTCGGCGCGGGACGCTGGGAGCCGCGTTACTCGCTGGGCACGTTCCCGTTGCGCTTCCCGCACCGGGACGAGCCGGACGACGCGGGCTGGCACATCGAGGGCAGCTATCTGCCGGAGGGCGCGAGCTGGTACTTCACGAATCTCCGCTCCCGGGGCCGGGCGCTGCTCATGCTGTTCCTGTTCAGCGAGGTCGGTGCGGAGGACGCGCCGACCCGGATCCGGGTCGGCTCACACCTCGACGTGCCGAAGGTGCTGGAGAAGTACGGGGAGGACGGGGCGAGCGGGCTGGACCTCGCACCCGAGTTGGTGGCGGCCTCGGACCACCGGCCACTCGCCCTGGCCACCGGGACGCCGGGTGATGTCTTCCTCTGCCATCCGTTCCTGGTGCACGCGGCGCAGCCGCACCACGGGACGCGACCGCGCTTCATGGCCCAGCCGCCGCTGATGCCGGCCGCGCCGTACGAACTGGACCGGGCCGACGGTGCGTACTCGCCCGTGGAGATCGCGATTCGCCGGGGACTCGGGCGGGACACCCCGGACCCCGCTCCGCGAGGGAGCCGGTGAGCGTGCGGGTGAGTGGCCGCAACGCGCGATTTCAGCAGTGGCAGGCGCTGCTCCGCAACCGGAGCAAGCGGCAGCGTCGCGGCGAGTTCCTCGTGCAGGGCGTACGCCCGATCACGATGGCCGTCGAACACGGCTGGCAGGTCCGGGAGCTGCTCCACGACGCCGACGCCGAGATGTCCGGCTGGGCCCGCAGGACCCTGGACACCGTCCGGGCCGAGAGGTTCGCCGTCTCCCGTGAACTGATGCACGAGCTGGGCGGCAAGGCGGACACGGTACCGGAGCTGCTGGCCGTGGTCGCGCTGCGCGAGGACGACCTGTGCCGCATCCCGGTCGGGCCGACCATGCTCACCGTCGTGTTCGACCGGCCCACCAGCCCTGGCAACATCGGGACGCTGATCCGGTCCGCGGACGCCTTCGGCGCGTCCGGCGTCATCGTCACCGGCCATGCCGCCGACGTGTACGACCCGAAGGCGGTACGGGCAAGCACCGGCTCGCTGTTCGCGCTGCCCGTGGTCCGGGTGCCCGCACACCAGGCCGTGCTGTCCTGGGTCGCCGACGTGCGCGCCGCCGGTGTCGGCATCGGCATCGTGGGTGCCGACGAACACGGCGCACTGGATGCCGCCGAGCACGACTTCACGCGACCCACGCTGGCGCTGATCGGCAACGAGACCAACGGTCTCAGCGTCGGCTGGCGTGCGGCCTGCGACCAGCTCGTCCGGATCCCGATGTCCGGGACCGCCAGCTCCCTGAACGCGGCGAACGCCGCGACCGTCGTGCTCTACGAATCGGCACGCCAGCGCCGCGCCGCCGCCCGATGTGTCTCCCCCGACCTGCCGCGGTGAGGAGCAGCCGGTGCGGATCCGCGCCAACGACGGACCGCCCGGTCGTGTTCGGCCCACCCGAGAGCAGCAGCGAGCCGGATGATCCGGCGACCCCGGCCGGATGGTGTAAAGAAGGGGCCCCGCCTTACAGCGCGGCGCGGGCGGAGAAGGCGATGCTGGCCAGCAGGAAGCCGCCGTTGACCACGGTGAACGCCACTACCACCCAGAACGCCAACGAAGGCGCGAACACCAGCACCAGGCCGGCCAGGAAGATCACCGCGCCGTAGTCGCGGACCAGCTTCACCACCCGCACCGGGAACGAGGTCGAGGTGACCATGCTGGCCGCGTTCGGGCCGGACTGCATCACCGACGTCACCAGGTTGACCATCCAGGTGCCGGCGAACGCTGCCACCAGCCAGACCGGCGTGGCCGGGCGCTGCGCCACCGCCACCGCGCCGATCGCGGTCACCAACGCGATCTGGGCGGCCACGTCGCAGAGCACGTCGATCCGGGCGCCGGCCGCGCTGCCCTGACCGGTCACCCGGGCGAGCTGCCCGTCGGCGCAGTCCAACGCGTACGCGATCTGCCAGCCGACCAGCGCGACCAGGCCGACCACCCAGGCTCCGACGGTGCCGGCGGCCACGTCGTCGGCGAGCGCGACCACGGTCACCGAGGCGGCCAGCCCCAGCACCAGGTTGGCCAGCGTCAGCGCGGTCGGGCGCAGCCCCAGCCGCTGGGCGGCAAGCGCGAACGCCGCCCCGATCCACTGGCTGATCGACTCGCTGAACAGGCCGCCTCCCCGGTTGACCCGGTGGAAGTCGGCGACGGTGGGACGGGGCTCAGCCAAGGTGGTCGCGGAGGGCACCGGCGTAGTCTGCCAGCCGCTCCCGGGTCTCGGAAGCGGACATCGTCAGGTGTTCGAGGATGGTGTAGCGGTCCGGCCGGGTCGCCGGCGCGAACTGCACCGCCTCGACGAACTGGTGGTCGGTCAATCCCACCTCGGACGGCAGGCGGGGCAGCCCGTGCCGGGCCAGGCAGGCGGACATCTCCGCGAACCGGCGCTCGTCGCCGCGCAGGAACGTGCAGAACAACGCGCCCAGCCCGGCCAGCTCACCGTGTGAGGCGGTGCCCGGGAAGAGCGCGTCGATCGCGTGCATGATCTCGTGGCAGCCGCCACTGGACGGGCGGCTGGTGCCGCAGACCGCCATCGCCAGGCCGCTGGAGATCAGCGCCTCGGCCAGCACCGTCACGAACGCGTCGTCGGTCATGTCGCCCGGATGGTTCAGCACCGCCTCCGCGCCGGCCCGGGCCAGCGAGGCGGCCAGCCCGTCGACCGGCTCGCCGCGCACCCGCCGGGCCAGCTCCCAGTCGGCCAGCGCGCTGATGTTGCTGACCACGTCCCCGATCCCGGCCCGGTTGTGCCGCTCCGGCCCGGCCTCCACGAAGTCGAGGTCGACGATCACCGCGATCGGGATGTGCACCCCGTAGGAGCCCTTCAGGCCCTCGGTGATCAGGCTCGCCACCGGGGAGGCGATGCCGTCGTTGGCCAGCGCGGTCGCGACCGTCACCATCGGCAGCCCGCGCCGGGTGGCCGCGTACTTCGCCACGTCGATGGTCTTGCCGCCGCCGATGCCGACCACCGCGTCGTACGACCGGGCGCGCAGCTTGCCGCCCAGCTCGTCGGCGGCGTCCAGCGTGCCCCCGGCCACCGTGAACACGTCCGCCGACCGCAGCGACGGCCGGAGCAACTCGGCGATCTTCTCGCCCTGCCCCGGCCCGACCACCACGGCGACGTCACCGCCGGCCGAGATCCGGCCGTCGGAGAGGATCGCCGCCAGATCCGCCACCGCGCCCCGCCGCACGTCGATGTGCAGCGGGGTGAGGACGCTACGGGCTAGTAGCGGCACGCGATCTCCCGCGCCCGGGCCAGGTCCTCGTGGTTGTCGACCTCGACCCAGGAGACGTCACCGATCGGGGCCGCCCGCACCTCGCCGCCCCGGTCGGCGAACTCCTGGTAGCCGTCCTCGTAGTAGAGGTTCGGGTCGCGCCGCCAGGTCGCCTCCAGCGCGTCGGCGAGCGCGTCGGCCACCTGCGGTTCGATCAGCGTCGCGCCGATGTACTCGCCGTACGCCTCGCCCGGGTCCATCAGCTTGGTGATCCGGGTGAGCTGGCCGGCCGCGTCGAAGGTGGTCTTCATCTCCTCCTCCGCCAGCGGCTTGAGCGTGTCGACCGCCAGCAGGATGCCGGGGCCGCGCTCGGCCAGCAGCGTCTTCTCCACGCTCACCGGGTGCACGGTGTCGCCGTTGACCAGCAGCACCCCCCGGGAGAAGTGCTCCCGGGCCAGCCAGAGCGAGTACGCGTTGTTCCACTCCTCCGCCTTGTCGTTGTCGACAAGGGTGATCGTGACGCCGTACTTCCCGGCCAGCTCGGCCTGCCGCTGCCGGACCGCGTCGGCCGCGTAGCCGACCACGATGACGACCTCCGTCAGCCCCACCGCGGCGAGGTTGCGCAGCGCGATGTCGAGGATGGTGACCTCCCCGTCGACCGGCACCAGGGCCTTGGGCAGGGTGTCCGTGTACGGCCGCAGCCGGCGCCCCGCACCCGCGGCGAGCACCATCCCGATCATGCCGACACGCTCCTCTTCTCGACCGCTTCCACGGGGTGAGGATATCGTCGGCGGCCCGGCGGCCGTGGTTCAGCCCATGATCGCCTTACAGCCCGATCGACCGCAGCGCCGCGAAGCCGTCCGCCACGATCTGGCGGATCAGCCCGTCGTTGACGTCCCGGTGCTCGTCCAGCAGGTCGAGGTCACGCTCCGCCAGCCAGCGGAACTCGGTGTGCTCGGTCGGCTCCAGCCGGGGCCGGCTCAGGTCGCCGTCCACCCGGACCAGGAAGTCGGTCTCCACCCGGTCCAGCCCGTCGTCGCCGGTGTAGCGGTATTCGCCGACCAGGCCGAGCACGTGCGACACCGCCCACCCGGTCTCCTCGGTGACCTCCCGGCGCAGCGCGTCGTCGATCTCCTCGCCCGGCTCCAGGTGGCCGCCGGCGATGTCCCAGCAGTTGGGGAAGAGACGCCGACGGGGTGAGCGACGCTGGACGAAGATGCGGCCGTCGTCGTCGACGATCAGCGCGCCGGCACAGCGGAGGGGATCGGTGGGCACCCTCCGACAGTAGCCATCGCCGGCCCGGAAAAGGGCGATGGCCCGGCCGATACCGGCCGGGCCATCGCGTCGTGCGGGGTGAACGTCAGGGGCCGACGAAGACCGCGGTGCCGCGCCAGTCCACGTCGTCGACGGTGGGACCGCTGCGGGTGGTGGCGGAACCGGTCGGCGCGCCGTCCGCCCAGTCCATCGAGGACAGGTTGCCGGTGCTCCGGGAGACGACGTAGAGCTTGTCGCCGTCCAGGAACAGGCCGCCCGCGTCGGCGAACGCCGTCGTTCCGGTGATCGTGGTCCGCTCCGCGCCGACCGTGCCGGTGTCCGGCGTGAACTGCCGGGAGAACAGCGTGCTCTGGCCGGCCAACGAGTAGTAGATCCGACCGCTCTTGTAGAACATCGCGGTCACGTTGGGCATCTCGGCGGCGAAGTTGGCCGCCATGCCCGCGTACGTCTGGCCCTCCGGCGCGGAGCCGGTGACGACCTGGTCCCACTTCTCGTCGTGGTACGGGTCGAGCTTCTTCGGGGTGCCGAACTCGGTGCCGTCGAACGACCGCTTGTAGAGGTCGCCGCCGACGCCGTAGAACAGGTCACCGCCGACCCAGAACGCGCCCTTGACGGTCGACCAGCGGGTGCTGTCCGGGTTCGGCACCGACATCGCGTTGCCGACGCCGGTCGCGCCGTCGTACGACCGCTTGGTGATGCTGTCCACGGTGGTGGCCGGCGGCACCGGCGGCAGCTTGACGATCTCGATGCCCTGCACCAGCGGGTTCTCCAGGACCCGACCGAAGTCGACGTCGATGTTGCCGTCGCTGGTGACCGCGAACGCCCGCATGGTGCCCTTGTTGGTGGCGCCGATCGCGGCGATCGGGTCGAAGCTGCTCAGCTTCTGCACACCGTCGATGCTGACGTTGAACTTGCGCTTTCCGGCGGTGGCGGTGCCGGCCCAACGGTTGGCCAGGTAGAGCCGCACCTGCACCGGCGTGCCGGCCGGGACCGGGAAGTCCCACTGCATGTCCGGCGCGGGCGACTCGTCCCACCGCTCGCTGCTGAAGAGCTGGACCGGCGTGCCGGCCGGCACGGTGCCGTCGACCGTCGCGTCGGTGGTGTACGTCGTCACCGTGTTGCCGGCGTTGTGCAGGGCGCTCGGCGCGGTCAGGCTGTCGCCGGCCCAGGCCGGGCCGCTCGGCGCGGCGAGCTGGTCGCCACCGGCGTTGACCCGGTAGAGCACGTCCGAGGCGTCCGGCGTCGGCGCGGTCTTGACGATCTCGATGCCCTGGATCAGCGGGTTCTCCAGGACCCGGGCGAAGTCGATGTCGACCACGCCGTCGCTGACCACCGAGACGGACTGCATGGTGCCGCGGTCGGTGCCGCCGGCGGCCACCACCGGGTCGAAGTCGTTCAGCTTGAGCACGCCGTCGATGCTGACGTCGAGCTTGCGCTTGCCCGCGGTTGCGGTGCCGGCGTAACGGTTGGCCAGGTAGAGCCGGACGTCCACCCGGGTGCCGGCCGCGACCGGGATGTCCCACTGCATGTCCGGCGCGGTCGCCTGGTCCCACCGCTCGGTGTTGAACAGCGTCGCGGGGGTGCTGGCCGGCACCGTGGCGTCGAACGTCGCGTTGGTCGGGTACGCCTTCGCGCTGTTGCCGCCGTTGTGGTACGGGCTGGGCGCGGTGTCGGTGTCGGCCGCCCAGTCCGGCCCACCGTCGGTCGCCGGGATGGCCGGACCACCCGCGTTGACCCGGTAGAGCACCTCGGTCTGCGCCGCGCGGCCGGCCTGGTAGACGTCGCCCGGCAGGCCCTTGGTGCTGGTCGAGTGCGGCGTGCTGCCGCCGTCCAGCGGGAAGAAGGCGAGCCGCTTCCGCTGGTACTCGAAGTTGCCGATGTATTCCTGGTCGCTGCCGAGCCAGAGGCCCTGCGGGGTGACCAGCATCTCGGTGACGCCGTAGCCGCGCGGGTTGCGGCCCGGGTTCCAGGCGAGCGGCAGCCCGCTGGCCGGGTCGAGGGCCGCGATGCTGGCCCGCGGCACCGCGCCCGGGCCGGCCTTGTCGCGGGCGAGCGGGTTGTTCGACCAGCGGAAGTGGCCGCCGACGTAGATGGCCTTCTCGCTGATGCCGACGGAGAGGAACGTGTCGCCGCCGCTGAAGTTCGTCCAGGTGGGCTTCTGGCCGGCGCCGGTGGCGTCGGTCTCCCAGCGGGCCGCCGAGTCGCAGAGCGTGCCCGGGTAGGACGCGCCGGTGGTGACCACCACGAAGTACTTGCCGTCCGGGGAGAACTGCGCGTCCCGGACCCACGAGTCGAACGCGCTGTACTTGCAGGCGCCGGAGTAGTCGTCGGTGTTCCAGTCGGCGACGGTGGCCGAGCTGGTGCCCAGGTTGATCCGCACGATCTGGTCGTGCACCGCGCCGTCGGCCTTCTTGAAGTTGCCGATCACCACGAGGTGCTTGCCGTTCGGCGAGACGGTCAGCTTCTCGACGCCGACACCGGCCGAGGCGCCGCCGTTGGTCGGCGTCCAGTTGTGGTGCTCGGTCAGCGACACGGTCAGGTACTCGTCCACCGCGCCGGTGGTCGGGTTCAGCGAGGCGAGCCCGTTGCGGTTGGTGGTCGCGGTGACCGTGCTGAAGATGCCGCCGACCAGCAGGTGGCCGTCGATCAGCGCGAGGTCGTTGACCGTGCCGTTGAACGCCGGGCCCTTGAAGCCGTCGACCGGGGTGCCGTCGGCGACGTTCAGCAGCGCGAGCTTGCGGAAGTTCTTGTCGCCGACCTTGTTGAACGTGCCGGCGACGTAGACGGTGCCCGGGGTCGGACCGGCGATGATCGCGGTGACGTCACCGTCGAGCACCGGCGCGAACGCGTTGTCGATCTTGCCGGTCGCCTTGTCGAAGGCGAGCACGCCCCGGCGGTCGACCGGGACGGGCGAGGAGCCGCGGTTCTGCGCGTTGGTGAACGAGCCGCCCACGATCACCTTGCTGCCGGCGTCGTGGATGGCCACGACGTTGCCGTCGTTGATGTTCGGCGTCTTGTCCGAGGGCACCTCGCCGACCAACGTGCTGTGGTCGGGCGCGACCGTGGCCGCCGGTGCGGCGAGTGCCGGCACCGGTGTGAACAGGGCGGCGATGCCGAGCACGGCAGCGCCGAAGGCGGACACCGAGCGGTGTCTCAGGATCGAGGAAGGCACAGGCTGCTCCGGGGGAACGTCGGAGGCGCTGCGATCATGGCCGTTGCCGACGCGAGGTGTGGCGTCGCACGGCCGACCGCAGACGTGAGAGCAATACCTTCTCGCATTCGCCTGCCGCCCGTCCACCCGGGACGGGCCTTTTTGACTCAAGAAGCGGCCCGAGTCGAACGAAAAGACGAGTGAAGATCACCGGGCGGGTACGGAGGGTGGCGCAGAGGAGACACTGAGTTCCGGCAACGGCGGGTTGAAGTACGGGTCGGTCGCCAACTCGCGGAACACCGCCGCGCTCTCCGGGTCGTTGCCGAACGTGCTGTCGTACAGCGGCTTCTCGGTCTGCTTGGCCGCGAAGTAGATCACGGCCTTGATCTGCGGGTGCTTCTTCAGGTACGGGCCGACCTCGCGCATCCACTCGGCCCGCTGACCCGGCCGGCCGTCCTGGGTCAGCCCGAACTCGCCGATCACCACCGGCCGCGGGTGCTTCTTGGCGAACGCCATGAAGTGGTCCATCCGGTTGCTGAAGCTGTTCCACTCCGGGCTCGGATAGACGTCGGTGCAGAGCCAGTCGACCTGGTCGTCACCGGGGTAGTAGTCGGCGGCCCGGCGTTCGGGCTCGGCGAACCCGTCCGCGTGCGGGCACCACGTCCAGGCCGCGTTCGTGACGCCGACCTCGGTGAAGATGGCACGCACGTGCTTCCAGGCGGCGACGTAGTCCTCCGGGGAGTGCATGCTGGCGGCCAGGTTCGGCCGGTCCATCTCCCACCGGTAGCGCAGCAGCACCGGCACGCCGAACTCCTTGACGTCCTGCGCCCGCTGCCGGATCAGGTTGTCGTAGACGCCGCTGACCGTCGACCTGGTGTCGGTGCCCTGCCAGGAGATCATCTGTAGCTTGCCCTGCGCCTGGAACGCCCGCTCCGTGCCGCCCGGGAACGGCTCGTTCCACTCGTGGAACATGTGCGCGATGGCGAGCTGACCGCCGGCCGCCCGGTTGAAGTCGTCCCACGCCGCGGCCCGGCCGGTGGCGTTGTGGAACTGCGGCTTCACCCAGGCGCCCACCCAGGCGCCCTTCTCCGGCAGCTCGGGCCCGCGCCCGGTGGTCTGGACCGCGCCCTTGCGGGGCGTCACCGTGGGCGGCGGCGGCACCGCCGACGCGGTCTCCTCGGCCCGGTCGCCCGACCCGGAGTCGCACGCCGCGACCGGTGCCAGAAGGGCCAGAGCGAGCACGGTCGCCATCGTCCGTCGTAACCGTCGTACCACCGCAACCTCTCCCCAGGATGGTCGCCGGCCCCACGGTCAACCTGCTGGCGGGGCCCCGCGTCAGCGGGACGGCACGCCGGGCCGGGCGGGCGACCCCTGGCACTCTACCCGTGCAAGCGTCCTCACGGGTGGTAGCCGAGTTCCGCCAACAGCGGGCCGGCCTGGGCCAGCACGTCGGTCAGGTCCTCTTCGGTCAGTCGCTTCCGCCAACGCCCCACCGAGTCGGGCCGGGCCTGCGCGAACCGGGCGTGCAGCGCCTGCCGACCGGCCGGGTCCGCGACCGCCAGGAAGTCGGCGACGACCTCGGCCGCCTCGGCCGGCCGGGTGACCACATCCTCGTAGCGCAGGTGCCGGACCCGGTCCGCCGGCAGCGCGGCGAGCTGACTCAACGCGCTGCTGGTGAAACGTCGCCACATCCAGGCGGACCGGCCCAGGTCGGAGACGCGGGTGAACTCCTCGCGCCGCTCCGGTTCCACCCAGAACCGCGGAGCGGCACCCCACGGCGTACCGCCGCGACCACTGCGCCCGGTGCCGGTCGAGGCGGCGTTCAACCACGGCTGCTCGGCGTGCGACACCGCCACGTCCCGGCCGTCCCGGTAGACGTGCAGGAAGACCGCGTCCGGGAAGACCTCGGCCAGGAACGGCACGATGAAGCAGTTCTCCGGGTCCTTCTCGGCGAACCGCAGCCCACCGTGGCCGGCGGCGGCGAGCAGTGCGCCGTAGTAGCCACGGAAGTAGCGCGCGGCGCGCTGCGGGGTCCAACTTCCCTCGTAGACGCAGCGGGCGACCGCCTTGGTCAGCCGCGGCTCGTAGTGGTAGGACACGTCCGGCAGCGCCCCCACGCAGCTACCCAGGAACGTGGTGCCGGAGCGCGGGGCGCCGAGGATGAAGATCGGCCGCTCCACCCTCAGGGTGAGCTTCCGCTTGCCGGCCTCCACCGGTCGCTCCAGATCCCGGCGTTCCTTGCGGTCCGCCAACAGGCCGACCGCGGCGAGCTTGGCGGCCTTCACCGTGGACAGCCCGGAGTGCGGGGCGAGGGGGGAGTCGCTGGTCATCGAAGATCCCATCGGTACGCAGGAACGGTCAGGACTGGGCCGCCGGGTCCGCCCCGGCGCGGTTACGGCCCCGGCGCAGCGACCGGAGCGCGTCGAGGTGCAGCGTGCGCCGCCACCGCCACGCCCCCGCCAGGTACGCCGCCACACCGGCGACCGTCACCAGCGCGAGCACCGGCGGCGTCGCGCCGAGCAGGGTGGCCACCCCGAGCGGCAACCCCAGCGCGACGACGGCCAACGCCATCGCGGCCCGGGTGCCGGCGCCGAACGGATGCAGCCGCATCGACCACCAGAGCTGGGTCAGCGGCACCAGGTTGGTGACCAGGATGGAGAGGGTCCAGGCCAGGGCGGCGCCGAGGATGCCGTGGCGCGGGATGAGCAGCAGGTTGGCGACCACGTTGAGCACCGTGCCGCCCATCGCGTTGTAGAACGTCCACGCGGTGCGGCCGGCCATGTTGAGCACCATGTCGACCATGCCGCACCCGGTCGCCACCAGCATGGTCAGCGCGAGCAGCACGACCACCCGACGGCCGCCGTCGTAGCCGGCGCCGAACAGCGACAGCATGGGCGCGGCGAACGCCGCGAAGATGAGGTACGCCGGCCAGGAGAGCAGCACCAGCCACCCGGTGGCGGCCTGGTAGAGCTGCCGGGCGTCGGCCCGGTCGCCCCGGGCGAACGCGGCGGCCAGCCGGTGCTGCACCGAGCTGGAGAGCGCGACGCTGGAGAGCTGACCCAGCGCCAGGAACCGGGTCGCCGCCGTGTAGATCGCCGCGTCCGCCGGCCCGCGCAGCGCGCTGAGCAGCACGATGTCCAGTCGCTGCACCACGATCGCGGCCACACTGCTGATCGCGCGAGGGCCGGTGAACCGCCAGAACGGGCCGACCATCTCACCGACCGGGGTCGGACGGGCCACCTGCCGGCCGGCCCGACCGACCAGCCGACCCAGCCAGATCAGCGCGACCACGGCGGCGAGAAGGTACGGCACCACCCAGGCCAGCGGCAACGCGACGGTGGCGGAGAGCCCGAGCCAGGCGGCCACCGCCACGGCCAGGAACTGCACCAGCGTGCGGCCGAGCCGCTCCACGGTCAGCAGCGGGCGCATCTGACCGAAGCCACGACAGGCGGCCAGCGCGTAGTCGTTCAGCGCGGCCAGCGGCACGAACGCCAGCAGGATGCGCAGCGCGGTCACCGCGCCCGGACCGGCCTCCGGCATGGTCGCCCGGGCCAGCGCCGGCGCGGCCAGCCAGCCGGCCGCGCCCAGCAACGCGCCGACCGCCAGCACCGGCAGCAGACCGGCCAGGATCGTGCCGCGGATCTGGTCCCGCCGGTCGAGCGTGCGCTGCCGGCTGACGAAGTAGACGGTGCCCACGTCGGTGCCGAGCCGGGCCGCCGACGCGGCGATCATGAAGGCGCTGGTGGCGGCGAAGAACATGCCGGCCTCGCGGACCGACCAGCCCCGGGCGATGACGATGTTGAGGCCGAAGCCGGCCACCGCGGCCAGACCCACGCCGAGCAGGTTGGCGAAGCCCTGCCGGGCCGCGCCGCCCAGGCCCGCGCCCGGCCTGACCGCCGGTAGGACGACCGTGGCGTCGGCGTCCGCCCGGGTCACCGCCGCCACGACGGCACGCGTCCCCACCACGAGGCCAGCCGCTCGTCGTACGGGGCGAAGTGGTTCTCCAGCCGGGCCCGCAGCTCGGCCGACATCGGCGAACGGGACCGCGAGTTGTGCTTGCCGAACGCGATGTCCGCCCAGCGGGGCAGCTCCAGGAAGTCGCAGACCGCGTCGAAGGACGGTCGCGGGTCGGCGAAGAAGTCGTCGCTGTCGATGACGTGCAGCCGGTCCCGGCCGATCAGCGCCTCCAGCCGCTCCACCTGCTCGATGTAGCGGCCCCGGGCCAGGTAGGAGTTGTGCTGGAAGTGCTCGCTGGCGTACGTCGGGTCGGCGGTCATCCGCTCCCGCTCGCCGGCGGTCCGCTGCTCCTCCAGCGCCAGCGCGCGTTCGAAGTCCGCCTCGGTCTCGTAGCCGCGGGCCAGCTCGTGGGAGTGCGCCGAGTAGGCCCGCTCCACCGGGTCACGCAGCAGCACCAGCAGCTTCACCGACGGCAGGTCCTTGGCGATCCGCTGCCCGGCCAGCGGATGGAACATGTAGTAGGGGCTCGACTCGCCGGTGATCCCGCGCACGCCGAGCTGCGCCTTCACCGCGTCCGCCTTGCCGTTGGTGGGGAAGTGCCCGAGGTACCAGCTCATGCCCCGGTGGTAGTCGACGTCGAAGTAGTGCACACCCTTGTGGTAGGCGGGCGGCAGCACGCCGGGATGCTGCGAGAGCGTCTTGAACAGCGAGGTGGTGCCGCAGCGCTGCGCCCCCACGATCAGGAATCCCGGCACCATCCGTGAGCCCGCGGTCAACCGACCGACCGTCCGACTCACCGACTTCACCGCGCGGAGCGCCTGCTCCCTGGCCACCGTCACGTCCCCACTCCTCACTCTCACCGGGCCCGACGGGCCAGGTGCTCCTCGACGGCGGGCAGCAGCCAGGTGTCGACGTGCCCCAGTCGCGCACCCGCCTCGGCCTGCCGGTCCCGCAGATAACGTGCCGCCAGCTCCACCAGGTAGAGCACGGCGACGAGGTCGGCGCCCCCACCGACGGAGTCGAACGGCGCGAGCGTCCGGTCGGCGCCGGCGATCAGCGCGCGGGCGGCCTCGATCGGCTCCACCCCGTCGTGGCTCATCGCGCCCTGCACCGCCAGGTGCAGCGCGTCGTAGCCGGCCGGCACGTCCGCCTCGAACCGTTCCCAGTCCCAGACCAGCACCCGGCCGTCGGCCAGCACCGCGCTGTTGCCGCCGTTCCAGTCCCCGTGCCAGGCGCCGAACGCCACCACCGGGTCGGCGTCCGCGACCGACTTCAGCGCCGCGCGCAGCCGTCCGGCCTCCGGCCGGTCACCGAGCGCGTCCACCGCGGCGGCGAGCCGGGCCGCGTGCCCGCTGCCCGCCCACGGCTCCCGGCGTACGCCGAGGCAGCCGGCCACCGCCACCATGGCGGCCCGCTCGGCCGCCGCCGCGGCGGCCGGGGCGGCCCGGGGCAGCCGCACCGGCAGCGCCTCCTGGACCAGCAGCGCGTGCCCGTGCCAGTCGCCGTGGTGGCGGACCCCGGCCAGGACGACCGGGCCGAGCGGCACGCCGGCCAGGCGGCGCAGCGCGGTGGCCTCCGCGTCGACCAGGGCCCGGGTCAGCGGGTCGACGCCGAGTTTGGCGTAGCCGAGGGCCCGGCCGTCCGGGGCGAGGAGTTGCAGGACCGGCTTGCGGTTGGCCCGGGCCGGGCCGATGTGCAGGCTGACCAGCGCCGCTTCGCCCAGCACCTTGGTCAGGTAGGCGTCCAGCCCGCCGCCGGCGACCACCAGCCGGTCACGGAACACCACCGGCCCCAGCCCGAGCCGGAACGCGGTGGCCAGCCCCTGCCGGACCAGCTTGGCCTTGCGGCCGACCGCCTCGGTGGAGTGCCGGACGGCGCCGGCCGCGGCCCGGCCCGAGCCGGTCGGCACCAGCAGCCGGGGGCGGGCGGCCGAGGGCACCACCACCCAGCCGGCGCCGCCCCGGCGCAGCGCGGGTTCGGCCGGCGCGGGCCAGATCAGGCCGGCCAGCTCACCGAGGTAGGCGGAGCGGCCGTCGCCGTCCGGGGGTACGCGGAGCACCATCAACGTTCACCGGCAGCTTCCAGTCGGGCCCGTAGCCCGGCGATCGTGCCCTTGGGTGGCGTCGGCGCGAGCGCCCGGCGCAGCCGGTCGTTGCGGGCCAACAGGGCGATCGAGATCAGGGCGTAGGCGAGGGTGGCTTCCAGTGCGCCGTAGGTGAACTGGAAGAAGAGCATCAGGATGATCACGAGCGTGCCGGCGATCCCGATCGGGCTGTGGTCGCGCCGGTACCGCCAGAGGCAGTAGAGGAAGAAGCCGTTGTAGGCCAGCGCGCCGACCCAGCCCTGGCCGACGAGCAGCGCCCAGAGCTGACCGTTGCTGCCCAGCTCCCGGTTGCCGCACTGCTTGCAGTCGTCGGACTTGCCGATGGCGATGGACCGGTTACTGCCGATCAGCGCGCGGTTGCCGCCGTAGCCGAGGACCGGCGAGTGGTTGGCCGCGGTGACCGCGCCCTCGGACAGCGTGGTGCGGATGTCGTCGCTGTGCCCGTTCTGCAACCGTTCGTCGAACGTGCGGCCGAGCGGGGTGGCGACGATCAGCACGCCGATCAGCCCGACCGCCAGCGCGAGCCCGCCGAGCACCACCATCCGGCCGCGCAGCGCGAGCCGGATCGCCACGTAGACCGCGGCGATGCCGAGACCGATCCAGAGCCCGCGGTTGAGCGAGTAGATGATCGGGAAGATCGCGGCGAGCGCGATGGCCACGCCGGCGGTCCGGCGCAGCGGCTTGCCCAGCACCACCCAGCCGACGATCAGCCAGACCAGCAGGATCGCGGTGTTCTCGCCCCACGAGTTCGTGTACGTGAACGGCGCGGACGGCCGGGGCGAGCTGGCCTCCCCCTCGATCACCTGCTGCACCTGGGCGAACTTCACGTCCATCAGCGAGGCGACGAAGGGGTGGGTGGCGATCGAGTGCGGCAGGACGAAGCGCAGCGGCGCGACGAACCCCATGGTGGGGAAAAGCGAGCCGAGCCAGCCACCGACGACCACCACCACGCCCATGAACCCGAACAGCCGGATCATGCGGCGGCGGGACAGCTCCCGCTCGCTGAGGTTGAAGACGTAGAGCATGGCCACGGTCATGGCGACGAAGTTGGCCAGCCGGATGCCCCAGCCGAGGTAGCGGCCTCCGCCACCGCCGGGTGGCAGCGTGTCCGGTGCGGTGAGCCCGAGCGTGAGCACGGACAGGAACAGCCAGAGCAGCAGGATCAGCCAGATGCCGAAGCCGGGCGGCACCCGGACCGGACCGCGCCGGGCCATCTGCACCACCATCGGCACCGCGAAGATGATGAAGACGAAGCTGGACACCCCGAGCGCCCACCACACCGGCCAGAGCAGGAAGAGCGAGATCAGCGGCCACGCGGTCGGTAGCCGCCAGGACCAGCCCTTCGGCCGTGCCCGCACCGGCGCGAGGCGGTTGCCCCCGGGCGGCGGCACCACCGCGCCCACCGGGACCGACCCGCGCGCCGGGCGGGGTGGGGTGACGGTGCTCATTTCACGGCGACCTTGGCGGTGGTCGGCGCGTAGATCACCCAGGCGTTGCCGGGTTGCGGGTGCAGCAGGTCGCCCCCGACGTCGGCGAGCGTGCAGACCATCCCCAGGCCGGGCTTGCGCCAGCGGCCCTTCGCGCTGGTCGGACCGGACACCGCGACCACCGCGCCCTCGCCGAAGACGTTCGCCGACGGCAGCGCGCGGAACGACGGCTTACGCACCTCCAGCGTGCGGTACTCCATGGTCAGCACGATCACCGAGGCCGCGGTCACCGTCGCGGTGCCGACCTTGCCCACCCAGCGGGCCTTCGGCTGGTCGTACCGCCA
This sequence comes from Micromonospora sp. DSM 45708, assembly GCF_039566955.1. Taxonomy (NCBI): domain Bacteria; kingdom Bacillati; phylum Actinomycetota; class Actinomycetes; order Micromonosporales; family Micromonosporaceae; genus Micromonospora; species Micromonospora schwarzwaldensis. The sequence goes on from NZ_CP154796.1 coordinate 6,684,153, forward strand.
GACCATCGGCGGGCCGCCGGAGACGGTGATCGACAGCTCGGTGGCGGGCGTGAGGTCCCGGGCGGCCAGCGCGTCGCCGTCGGTGGCGTGGTCCAGCGCCGGCGTGGGCGGCTGGCCCCCCTTCGGGGCGGCCTTGAGCAGCGCGGCCGTCGAGGTGTAGTCGCCGCTGAAGACCTTGCCGTCGTCGTCCGGGGTGACGCCGTCGAGGTCGGAGCTCTCGAACTGGCTGAGGAAGCCGGTCGGGCCGCCGGCGTATCCGACGAACGGGCGCAGCACCGAGACCGAGCGGATGTCGACCGGCCGGATCTCGGTCACCGGCCCGATCTTGGCGGCGTCCCGGGAGTGGAACACGGCGGTCAGGTGCAGCGTGTCCGATTCCGCGAACTCGGCGTAGACCAGGTCGGCGGCCTCCAGGCCGGCCGGGGTGGTGGCGGGGCTCACCCGCATCGGCACCGCGACCGCCTGGCGGGTGGCCGCCGCCGGCGTGCCGACCGGGGCCCCGGTCAGCGGCCCCGTCGGCAGGCTGGAGGTCGGGCTGGCCGACGGGGGCGTCGCGGCGACGCTGCCCGGGTCGGCCACGTCGACGCTGCCCGGCTTCGGCTGCGGCTCACTGCACCCCGTGCCGACGCCGAGGACGACGGCCGGAGCGAGGGCGGCGCGGATCATCTGCCGGCGGTTCACCCCAGGTCCTCGCCGGAGTCGATGGCGTAGCTGCGGCCGTCACCGCCGTCGCCCCGGGAACGGTAGGTGCCGCCGGTGCCGTTGACCGGCATCGGCTTGCCCGGGCCGGCCGGCGGCTTCACCGGCGCGGCGCCCTTGCCCGGAGCCGCCGGCTTCGCCGACCCGGCGGCCGGGCCGGAACGGGACGACTGCATGCGCGGCAGCACCATGGTGGACTCGGCCGACGGGCCGGGACTCGGCCGGGGCTTGGGCCGGTTGGCCGGCGCCGCCGGAGTGGTCGGGCCGGCCGGCGCGACCGGGCGGGTGGCGCCACCGGTCGGCGCGGGCAGGCGCGGCGCCAGCACCGCGCCGATGACCGGCGCGTTGACCTGCTCGAACTGCTGGAGAGCGGCGGTGATCTCACCGCTGCGGGTCTTGCCGGACTCGGCCACCACGATCACCGCGTCGACGTAGCGGCCCAGTGCCTGGGCCTCCACCGCGTGGGTCGGCTGCGCGGTCTCGATCAGCACGTGGTCGAAGCGTGCGGTCAGCTCGTGCAGGATCTCCAGCAGGCCGGCGACCGGCAGCTCCACCTCCGCGTCCAGCTCGCCCGGGACGAGCACCCGGAGCTGGCCGAGCCCCGGCACCGGCGCGAGCGCCTTGAGCGCCGGCACGTCGCGGCGGAGCACCGAGGCGAGACTGTGCCGCCCCTCGGCGACCCCGGTGATGCTGCTCAGCGCCGAGTCCGGCTTGGTGGTGACCAGCGCGACCTGCGCGCCGGTGCGGGCGTACGCGGCGGCCAGGTTGGCGGCGACGAACCCGGCGGCGGTGCCGGCCGAGCCGTCGCAGAGCAGGAGCTGACGGCCGCGACCGGCCTGGGCCGACTCGGGGACGGCGGAGAGCAGCACGTTGCGTAGCCGGCCCAGCTCGCGGGAGATCCGGTGGGTGGCGGGCAGGACGGAGAGCGACGGCGGGCGGGCCGTCAGCTCCAGCAGCAGCGGCAGACCGACCCGGTCGGAGATGTCGCGCCCGCGTCGGATCCGGGTGTCGAGCCGGTCCAGCACCAGGGCCAGCACGATGCCGAGCAGCAGACCCGCACCCATCCCGCTGGCCAGGTTGAGCGTGCGGTTCGGCGAGCTGGGCCGCTCGGGCAGCCGGGCGTCCGAGATGATCTCACCGGGGTCGGAGTCGGCCGAGACCAGCGGGCTGAGCCGGTTGTTCAACCCGTTGAGCTGGTTGGTCAGCACGCTGCGGTCGGCCTCGGCGCGCTCCCGCTCGGGGGAGTTGGCCGGGGCCGCCGCGATCCGCCCCGCGACGGAGCTGAGCTGCTTGTTCAGGTCGGCGATCTGCTGCTTGAGCGCGGTGGTCTCGTTCTCCAGGGACTTCTGCGCGGTCGCCTTGCGCAGGTCGAGGTAGGCCTGCGCGAAGGCGTGCGAACCCGCCTGCGCCTGGGCCGGGGTGCCCGCCTCGTAGGCCACCTGGAGGATCTGGCTGTTCGGCGGGACGCTGACGGTCACGGACTTGACCAGCTCGTCGCCGCCGGTGGTGACCTTCATCAGGCCCTTGGCCCGCTCCGCCACCACGAGTGACCGGACCACCTGCGCCTCGGTGTCGAGGTTGACCTTGGCGTTCGGGTTGCTCTCCGCGCCGGAGCCGAGCGGGCGCACCAGCAGCGAGGTGGTCGAGGTGTAGCGCGCGTCCTGGAGTTGGTTGATCGCCAGGCCGCCGGCCAGGCCGAGGACCGCGGCGAGCAGCAGGATCCACCAGCGGCGGCGCAACCAGCCCAGGTACGCCATCAGGGCAAGACCGTCGGAGTCGTTCTCGGCCAAATGGGGTGAGGGCATCAGAGTCTGTCGCTCCCTTTCGACCGAGCCGGGCAGTCCACGGCACAGCTGGAACTGACCGTGACTTCGAGTGTCCCCGATCCGAACGTTGAGGGAAAGTCTGCTCACGTTCCGGTAAGCCTGCCCAGGTGTGGGCAGCCCGCGAAGAGATGGCCGAGCTGTGCTGGCCATTCAGCGGGTTTCCCGGCGTCGGGCCCGACCTGCCCCCGGGAGCCGGCGTCGCCGCCGGCTCGCGTACGGAGCGGTGACGGAATCCTGACACATCCACCCCGGGGCCGGTGGTCCCGGCCCACCGACCCGGGCACCACGCGGCTGACCTGGCGGGTCACACCGCCGGTTGGATCCCGGCGACGGGAATCCCGAGGTGACCCGACCGGACGGCCGGGATCCGTCCAACGGCCCCTTCAGTTGCCCAGGGCCGCGCCAGTAGGTTGTCAGGGCGCGTCCGAGGGGCATTCACGTAAATCCGGGCGCGGACGCACGGTTACGGGAGGAAACGTTGTGGTGAGCGGGTCAACCGAGGGCTCGGGACAGGTCCTGCTGGTCGGCTCCAGTGGCGGGCATCTGGCCCAGCTCCTGGCTCTGGAACCGTGGTACCGGGAGCGGAGCCGGGCGTGGGTCACCTTCGACACGCCGGACGCCCGCTCGCTGCTCGACGGCGAGGACGTGGTCTGGGCGCACCACCCCACCACCCGTAACGTCAAGAACCTGGTCCGTAACGCGTTCCTCGCGCTGACGGTGATCCGCCGGCGCCGGGTGGACGCGGTGGTCACCACCGGCGCCGGCGTCGCCCTGCCGTTCGTGGTGGCGGCCCGGCTGCGTCGGATCCCCACGGTCTACATCGAGGTGTACGACCGGATCGACAGCGCGACGCTGACCGCCCGGCTCTGCCGGCCCTTCCTCTCCGCGATGCTCGTGCAGTGGGAGGAGCAGCGCCGGATGTACCCGGAGGCGACCGTCGTGGGGAACCTCCTCTGATGGGGCTCCTTCCGCAGCAGCGGGACCGACGGTCCGTGCCCTACGTGCTGGTCGTGGTCGGCACCGACGTGCACCGCTTCGACCGCCTCGTCGGCTGGCTGGAGCGCTGGCACACCGCCCGCCCCGGGGTCCGGCTGGTCCTCCAGTACGGCCACAGCCGCCCGCCGGCGCTGCCCGAGGCCACCCCGTTCCTCGGCCACGAGGAGCTGCAACGCGCGATGGCCGAGGCCACGCTGGTGGTCAGCCACGGCGGGCCGGCCACCATCACCGAGGCCCGCCGCACCGGCCACCTGCCGATCGTGGTGCCCCGCGACCCGGCCCACGACGAGCACGTCGACAACCACCAGCAGCTCTTCTCCCGGCGACTGGGCGCGGCCGGCATGGTCCGGCTCTGCGAGACCGAGGCCGAGCTGCTCGCCGCGCTGGACGAAGGGCTGGCCGACCCGGGCCGGTTCGTGCTGGCCGCCGACCCGGGCCGGCCGGACCCGCGCGCCGAGGCGGTCGCCCGGGTCGGCGCCGTGATCGACGACCTGGTGGCCCGCCGGGTCCGCCAGCGGGCCGGCGGGCGGCGCGGATGAGCGCCCCGGAGCCGGCGCAGCCGCGCGTGCTCTTCGTCGGCGGCCTCGGCCGCAGCGGTTCCACGTTGCTGGAGCTGCTGCTGGCGCAGAGCCCCGACGTGTGCGCCGTCGGTGAGGTGGTGCACCTCTGGGAGCGGGCGCTCGGCGCGGACGAACGGTGCGGCTGCGGTGAGCGGTTCACCGCCTGCCCGTTCTGGCAGCAGGTCGGCGAGCAGGCGTTCGGCGGCTGGTCCGCGATCGACCGGGACGACGTGCTGGCGCTCAAGGACCGGGTCGACCGGACCCGGCACATTCCCCGGTTGGCGAAGAACTCGCTCCCGCCGGAGCAACTCGCCGACGTCCGCCGCTACGCCGACCTCTACACCCGGATCTACCGCGCCGCGCTCGCGGTGACCGGGGCGCGGGTGGTGGTCGACTCCAGCAAGCACGCCTCGCTCGCCTTCGCGCTGAGCTGGGCCGACGGGCTCGACCTGCGGGTGCTGCACCTGGTGCGGGACAGCCGGGCGGTGGCGTACTCCTGGGGCAAGCAGGTGCGCCGGCCCGAGGTGGTGGACGGCGAGGACTTCATGCCGACCTTCTCGCCGTTCGAGGTGAGCAAGCTGTGGACCGCGCAGAATGCCGCGTTCCACCTGCTCGCCCAACGGGCGAAGGTGCTCCGGCTGCGCTACGAGGACTTCACCGCCGACCCGGCCGGCACCGTACGCCGGGTTCGCGACTTCAGCGACCTGCCGGACGATCCGGCGGCGCTGCGCATCCTGGCCGGCGACGCGCCGGACGCGGCGGCCGAGCCGGCCGCGCCGTTCCGCGCGCACAGCGTCGCGGGCAACCCGTTGCGGTTCAGCGGTGGCCCGCTGACGGTACGCCGGGACGAGGCGTGGCGGGACCGCCTGCCGCGCCGCAGCCGGGCCGTGGTCAGCCTGGCCACGTTGCCGCTCCGAGTCCGCTACGGCTACCTGGGCCAGCGGGGATCCGACGAATCCGTGGAGAGAACATGAGTGGGCCGAGCATCTCGGTCGTCGTACCGACGCGGGACCGTCCGGAACTGCTGCGCGCGGCGCTCGACGCCATCCTCAGCCAGGCGCACCCCGGGCTGATCGAGGCGATCGTGGTCTACGACCAGTCCGAGCCGGACCGGTCGCTGGAGTCCGACCGCGGCGACCGGCGGGTCCGGGTCATCACGAACACCCGCACCGCCGGGCTGGCCGGGGCGCGCAACACCGGCATCGAGGCGGCCACCGGCGACTGGGTGGCGTTCTGCGACGACGACGACGAGTGGCTGCCCGGCAAGCTGGCCGCCCAGTTCGGGGCGCTCGACGTGCACCCGGACGGCGCGCTGGTGAGCTGCGGCATCCGGGTCAGCTACGACGACCGGACGGTGGACCGGTCGCTGGACCGGGCCCGGATCTCGCTGGAGGCGTTGCTCCGGGACCGGCTCACCGAGCTGCACCCGTCCACGTTCCTGATCCGCCGGGCCGCGCTGCTCGACGCGATCGGGCTGGTCGACGAGCAGATCCCGGGCAGCTACGCGGAGGACTACGAGTTCCTGCTCCGCGCCGCCCGGTACGCGCCGCTGGTCAACGTGGAGAGCCCGTACGTGCTGGTGCGCTGGCACAAGCGGTCCTACTTCGCGCAGCGCTGGGAGACGATCTCGACCGCGTTGCAGTGGCTGCTGCGCCGCTATCCCGAGTTCGCCACCGTGCCGCACGGCGAGGCCCGGGTGGCCGGTCAGATCGCGTTCGCGCAGGCGGCGATGGGCAACCGGCGGGACGCGGTCCGGTGGGCCCGGCGCACGCTGGCCCGCAACCCGAAGGAGCCGCGCGCCTACCTGGCGCTGGCGGTGGCGAGCCGGGCCGTGCAGGCCGACCGGGTGCTGCGCACGCTGCACAAGCGCGGCCGGGGCATCTGAGCCGTACGCGGAACGGGCGGGCGACCGAGGTCGCCCGCCCGTCGTGGTCCGCCGGCCCGGCTCAGGCCACGCAGAACGCCTTCCACGCCTGGATGCTCGGCTGGTCGAGCAGCCGGAAGTCACCCTGGCTGACGGTCTGGTTGTAGTAGGCCACGAACTCCGGCCGCTGGCCGTTGAGGAAGCCGGCCATCGACCGGATCCATTCCGCGCGGCCGGTGCCGGAGTCACCGGGCACCAGGTCGCTGCCGGTCTCCGCGACACCCCACGGCTTGCCCAGCGCCTTCGACTTGTTGATCATCGGGCCGTAGATCTCCTGCGGCGAGGCGTACCGCTTCCACTTCTTGCCCCAGTTGTAGCAGTCCCAGCCGAGCGCCTCGATCACGTCGCCACCGGGGTAGAACGCGTCGAAGCTGCGCCCGGACTTCGGGTCGAGCGTCCAGCACATCAGGATCAACGTGTTGATCAGCCTCGGGTTGCCCGCCTGTTCGGCCAGGCCGGCGACCCGCTTCCACGCCGACCGGTACGCGTCGGTGCTGAACGCGCCGCGCTCGACGTCGTCCTCCGGCTCGTGGAAGTAGGACCAGTACACGTTGTGGTCGCGCGGGATCGAGGCGAACCAGGAGCGCAGACGGGAGTCGTGCCGGCCGGAGTTGATCTCCTGGGGTGAGGCCTTGAACGACACCACCACGGTGCGGTCGACCACGTCGGCGCGGCTGCCCGACCAGGCCGGCGGCAGGCCGGGGAAGAAGATCCGGGCCATCTGGAGCTTGCCGAACGTCCGGTCGGAGCGGCTCAGCGCCTGGCCGAAGCTCTCCCCGTTCTGCACGCCGATCGACGCGCCGGGCAACGTCTGCCGCGTACCGGCGAAGCCCTTGGCGCCCGGGGCGGTGGAGGCCGACGGTTTCGCGCCGGGTTTGCCGCCGAGGCCCTGGTCCGCGCTCGGTGCGGCGGCGCCGGGCGTCGCCGGCGCGCCCAGGCCGGCCGACGGCGCCGGGCCGGCGCTGGCCGGCACCTCGCTGGCCTGCGGGTTGGTCGCGTCCGGCCGCAGCGCGGCCACGGCGACACCGCCGCCGGTCAGGGCCAGCGCCACCGCCGTCGCCAGTACCGCGCGCCAGCGCCGCCGGGGCACGCCGGGCGGCGGACCCGACGCGACCGGTGGGCGCGGCGGCTGGCCGGGACCACCGGTGGCCGGCCGGGCGTCCGACTCGGCCGGTACGCCCTCGGGCGGCGGCCCGGTCAGCGTGGCGGTCGCGGTCGCGCCCTCACCCCAACCGGCGGTCGCGCCCTCACCCCAACCTGTGGTCGCTCCCTCGCCCCAACCGGCGGGCGTCGGCGCGGCCCCGGCCCAGCCGGCGGTCGCGATCGTTCCGTCGGCCCGGGTCGCGGGCGCGGTGGGCGCGTCGCCCCAGCCGGCGGTGGCCGTCGTTCCGCCGGCCCAGTCGCCGGCCGGCGTCGTTCCGTCGGCCCAGCCGACGGGTGCCCGGTCGGGGCCGGTCACGGCGTGGTCGACGCCGACCCGGCCGGGCGGCTCGTGCCCCGGCCAGGCCGGTCCGGCGTCCACCCAGGACTGCTCCGGGTGGCCGTGGCCGGGCAGCTCCCGCTCCGGCCAGGGCAGGTCGCCCTGGGCGTGGACCGGCGCCGGTCGCGGTGCCGTGTCCTCCGGCCAGGGCAGCGCGGGGCCGCCCGATCGGCGAGAAATGTCCTGTCCCGGCCACAGGCCGGTCGGCTGCCCGAAGGCATCGTGCGGGTCTCGGTCGGCCGGCATGGCCCTCCCTGGCTGTCGGCGGCCCGGGTGTCGGGCTCAGGTCGGACGCGCATTCGCACCCGACGATAACCCCGATTCACCCTGGCCGTACGTACCGTCACTCTCAGCCGAACGCCTCACCCGGGTCACCGGTGACGGCCGAAGCGGGCATCTCGACCCCGGTCCGGGCGATCGCGTCGAGCAGCCGGTCGGCCAACTCGGGGCGGCAGACCAGCAGATCGGGCAGGCGCGGGTCGGCGCGGTTGTAGCGCAGCGGCGAGCCGTCGATCCGGGACGCGTGCATGCCCGCGCCCAGCGCCACCGCGACCGGCGCGGCGCTGTCCCACTCGTACTGGCCGCCCGCGTGGACGTACGCGTCGACCTCACCGGTCACCACCGCGCACACCTTGACCCCGGCCGAGCCCATCGGAACGGCCCGGGCGTCCAGCAGCTCGACCAGCTCACCCACGAACGCCGGCGGGCGGCTGCGGCTCACCGCGATCCGGATCGGTCCGTCGGTCGCCTTCGGCGTCGGGCAGGTGGTGCCGAGCACGACCGGCGTACCGTCCACGGTGGTCCGGGCCGGCATGCCGACCGCGCCGGCGACCAGCGCGCCGTCCGGCGCGGCGGAGCGCTGCCAGAGCGCCACGTGCACCGCCCAGTCGTCCCGACCGGCCTCGGAGAACTCGCGGGTGCCGTCCAGCGGGTCGATGATCCAGACCCGGTCCGCCTCGTGCCGGGGTGCCCGCTCCCCGTCCGCCCAGGCGCGGCGCGCGTCGGCCTCCTCCTCGGAGAGCACCGCGTCCGCCGGCCGCCAGCGCGCCAGCGCCGCCGTCATCAGCTCGTGCGACGCCTGGTCGCCGGCGTCCTTGAGCGCCTTCGGGTCCGCGAAGCCCTGCCGGTCCCGCAGCGCGGTGAGCGCCGCCCCGGCCTCGGCGGCCAGCCACTGCGCGAACTGCTGGTCGTCGAGTCGTCCCGTCTCGTCCTCGGTCACGAGCCCCATCCCTGTCTCGCGGGTCTGCCGCGACCCGTCATCCTTCGGCGACCGGTGTCCCCGGCGCCAGCGTCCGGTCGGATCGTAGACAGTCGCGAGCCGGCCTCGGCTCCCCGTCGACGCTGGTCGCCGCCGGTGGCCGCCCGCATGTTGAACTTCGCGTGTATGCCGTTCGGACCCGGCCGAGCAGGCCCTAGGCTCTGCGCATGACCGCCGAGCAGCTGATCTCCTTCGCCCGTGGGGCTCCCTCGCTGGACATCGTCGATGTCGAGGGGCTCAAGGCCGCCGCCGTCCGCGCCTTCGACGCCGACCCCGCCGGGGTCACGGCGTACGGGACCTCCGTCGGCTACCCGCCCCTGCGGAAGTGGATCGCCGAGAAGCACGGCGTCGATGCCGACCAGGTGCTGGTCACGAACGGCTCGTTGCAGGCCGACGCGTTCCTCTTCGACCACCTGGTCCGTCGCGGCGACGCGGTGGTCGTCGAGCGCCCGACGTACGACCGCACGCTGCTCAACCTTCAGCAGATGGGCGGCGAGGTGCACGGCGTGACCATCCAGCCGGACGGCCTGGACACCGCCGAGCTGCGCAAGCTGTTGGAGTCCGGGGTCCGGCCGCGACTGGCCCACGTGATCCCGAACTACCAGAACCCGGCCGGTGTGACGCTCTCCCTGGAGAAGCGCCGTGAGCTGCTCGACCTGGCCGCCGAGTACGACTTCACGATCTTCGAGGACGACCCGTACGCGGACATCCGGTTCCGGGGCGAGCCGCTGCCCTCGATGCTGTCGATGGACACCCGGGGCGTGGTGGTGCACGCCTCCAGCTTCACCAAGACGGTCTGCCCGGGTGTGCGGGTCGGTTACCTGGTCGGCCCCGCGGAGCTGATCGCGGCGATCGCCAAGCGGGCCACCAACCTCTACATCTCGCCGGGCATGGTGGCCCAGGCGATCGTGCACCAGTTCTGCGTCTCCGGCTCGATCGAGCGGTCGATCCACACGGTCCGCTCGGCGCTGGGCGAGCGGGCCGGGGTGCTGGCCGAGTCGCTGCGCCGGCACATCCCGGAGGCCCGGTTCGTCGAGCCGGACGGCGGCTACTTCCTCTGGATCGAGCTGCCGGAGGACGTCGAGGTCGACCGGCTGGCGCCGGCCGCCGCCGAGCGCGGCGTCGCGGTGGTCAAGGGCAGCGACTTCATGGTCGACGGCGGGCGGCACGCGCTGCGGTTGGCGTACTCCGCGGTGACGGCGGACCGGATCGACGAGGGGGTACGGCGGCTCGCCGAGGCCATGGCGGCCGTTCGCGGTTGATTTTCTGTCGGGTTTCCGACAGAAAGGCCCCACTGGCCGGCTCGGCTCTCCCGCCGGGCCGGCCTTCGGCCCACAATGCTGCGAGCGTCGCTCGCGTTGCGGCGATCGGCCCGCGGGTCGGCGACGCCGCCAGCATCACTCCCGCCCCCAAGGGTGCCGGGTGGGCCGTGTCGCCCCTCACCCCCCTGACGCGGCCGGCCCGCCCGGCACCGCACCGCGTGCCCGGCCGACCGCAGCCCGCGCTGCGCCCGCCCCGATCGGCGTAACCTGCAAGCCGCAGTTCCGTGGAGAGGGGGCGAGAGATGACGGACCGGGTGGCACGCGACCGCACCGACGGCCAGCACGGCGACCGGCCACCCCGGCCACGCGCCTGGGCGGCGCCGGTACGCGCCATGTCCCGCATCCTCAACGCCGACGGCTCCCCGCAGGCGCCCCAGCCGACCCGTCCCGGGCGCAGCGGGATCGTCGACTGCGGGCTCTACGTCGACGGCGAGCGCCGACCCGGCCGCCCGCAGTACGCGGACGCCCTGGCCGCCGCCCGCCGCGAGCGGGACGGCTTCGTCTGGCTCGGCCTGCACGAGCCCGACCTGACCGAGATGACCGAGATCGCCGCCACGTTCGGCCTGCACGAGCTGGCCGTGGAGGACGCCGTCAAGGCCGAGCAACGCCCGAAGCTGGAGCATTTCGGGGAGATCGTCTTCCTGGTGCTGCGGACCGCCCGCTACTGCGAGCACACCGAGCTGACCGAGAACTCCGAAGTGGTGGAGACCGGCCAGGTGATGCTCTTCATCGGGCCGAACTTCGTGATCAGCGTGCGGCACGGGGACGCCTGCCGGCTGTCGCCGGTCCGCGCCGACCTGGAGGCGAAACGCGACCTGCTGCGGCAGGGGCCGTGGGCGGTCGCGTACGCGATCACCGACCGGGTGGTCGACCTCTACCTGGAGGTCGCCGACCGGCTGGAGGACGACCTCGACGTGCTGGAGGCGGACGTCTTCGACCGGCAGAGCAGCGGCCGGATCCAGCGGATCTACCAGATGAAGCGGGAACTGGTCGAGTTCAAGCGTGCCGTGGTGCCGTTGCAGCGCCCGCTGATGACGCTCACCGCCCAGGTCAACCGCGCGGTGCCGCAGGAGGTACGGCGCTACTTCCGCGACGTGCAGGACCACCTCAGCCGCACGGTCGAGCAGGTCAACTCGTACGACGACCTGCTCAACTCGATTCTCCAGGCCCGGCTGGCCCAGGTCACCGTCGACCAGAACAACGACATGCGCAAGATCGCCGCCTGGGCCGCCATCGGCGCGGTGTGGACCGCGATCGCCGGCATCTACGGCATGAACTTCCAGAACATGCCCGAGCTGACGTGGACGTACGGCTATCCGGGCGTGTGGGCGGTCAACCTGACCCTGTCGTTCGTGCTCTACCGCTGGTTCCGCCGCAACGGCTGGTTGTGACCGGCGACACCGGCCCGGGCGCGGCGGGTCCGCACGCGGAAGCGCCGGCCACGCGGGACGTGCCCGCGTGCCGGCGCTGTTCCGTCGGCCGGTTCCGGCTCAGCGGCGACCGCTGGCCTTCGCCGCGTTCCTGCCGTTCTGGGCGGCCTTGGTGATGTCGTCGGCCGGCCGGCCGGAGACGTCCCGGGCACCCTCGGCGACGGACGGGACCTGGCTGTTCGGGTGGATCACCGGGTCGGCACCGGGCGTGGTGGTTGACGCGCTGCTGCCGTCCGCCACCGCCGAGCTGCCGGCGCCGGTCGGACCGGCCTGGGTCACCTTCGCGCTCGCGTCCGGGGTTTCCACCACGATCGTGTCCACGTCCTCCCGCATCGGCTCCAACGTGTCCTGACCGGTCGGGCCGAGCGTGCCGGTCGGGTCGTACTCGGCCCACTCCTGCTGCTCGCGGCGGCGGCGCATGGCCATCGCCCCGGCCAGGCCGGCGACGGTGCCGGCGATCAGCAGGCCGGTGGTCATGCCCCGCGACCTGCGCTGCTTCTTCTTTCCGGCCTTCATGTTCTTCGCCTTCTTCGTCAACGCGGACTGCTTCGCCGCCATGGCCTTCCGACCGGTCAGCGCCTTGCCCGCCGCCTCGGTCCGGGCGCTGCGCACGGCCAGCAGCACCGGGGCGAGCGCGGCGGCGCTCGACGCGACACCGCTGGACGCCCGGTCCCGGACCATGACCGCGGTGGGTGCGACGGCGACCCGGGCTGCCTGGACCCGCGGGCCGACCGTGGCACCGGCGCCCTTCGCCGCGTACGAGGCGGCCTGCCTCAGGTGACCGATGCCCTGGTTCAGCTCGGCCTTGGCGAGCTGGCCCTGGGTCTTTCGCCGCCCGATTCCAAACACGGTCCCACCTCCTGGGAGTTGTTCCTTCGTCATCCTCCACCTTCGGATGCCTCCGCATGGCCAGATCGGGCACATGGGAGGATCCGCAAGGAACTGACCAACGAGTGAGGAGTACCCGTGGCCGAGGCTGTCTACGCCACCCTGCACACCAACGCCGGCCCGATCCGGCTGGAGCTCTTCCCGAACCACGCGCCGAAGACCGTTCGCAACTTCGTGGAGCTGGCCGAGGGCAACCGGGAGTACATCGACCCGCGTACCGGTCAGCCGGGCAGCGGGCCGTACTACGACGGCACCATCTCGCACCGGGTGATCAGCGGCTTCATGATTCAGATGGGCGACCCGACCGGCACCGGGCGCGGTGGCCCGGGCTACAAGTTCGACGACGAGTTCCACCCGGAGCTGCGCTTCGACCGGCCGTACCTGCTGGCGATGGCGAACGCCGGGCCGGGCACGAACGGTTCGCAGTTCTTCATCACGGTGTCGCCGACGCCGCACCTGAACAACCGACACACCATCTTCGGCCAGGTCGCCGACGAGGAGTCGGTGAAGGTCGTCGACTCGATCGCGAACACCCCGACCGGGCCGAGCGACCGGCCGGTCCAGGACGTGGTGATCGAGCGGGTCGAGATCGAGCGGCAGCAGTCCTGAGCATCGCGCGGGTACCTTTGCTCGCATGACTGAGCGCTCCGGGCAGGCAGGCGACGCCACCGAGGGGCCGGTGCCGACCACTCCGGTCTGCTACCGGCATCCCGATCGGGAGACGTACCTCCGGTGCACCCGCTGCGACCGGCCGATCTGCCCCGAGTGCATGCGCGACGCCTCCGTCGGCCACCAGTGCCCGGAGTGCGTCGCCGAGGGACGCCGCAGCGTGCGGCCGGCGCGTACCGCCTTCGGAGGCGGTGCCGCCGGCCGCCACGGCACCGTCACCAAGGTCCTGATCGCGCTGAACGTGCTGGTCATGGTGATCTCCATCGCGTCGGCCCGGAGCGGGTCCGCGATCGCCGGCGGCGGCCTCGGCGGCCTGATGGGCGGTGGGACCCCGCTGACCGAGTGGGGCGCGGTGCTCGGCCTGGCGCGCTTCCCCGACGGCTCGATCGGCGGGGTGGCCGACGGCCAGTGGTACCGGCTGGTCACCGCCATGTTCCTGCACTACGGCCTGCTGCACCTGCTGCTCAACATGTGGGGGCTCTGGGTGCTCGGCCGGTCGCTGGAGGCGCTGCTCGGGCCACTGCGTTTCCTGGCGCTCTACCTGCTCGCCGGGCTCGGCGGCAACGTCGCCGCCTACGTCTTCACCGAGCCGAACAGGTTCACCGCCGGCGCGTCGACCGCCATCTTCGGCCTGTTCGCCGCGATCTTCGTGATCATGCGCCGGCTGGGCCGGGACACCTCGGCGATCGTGCCGATCCTGGTGATCAACCTGGTCTTCACGTTCACCGTGCCGAGCATCTCGGTCGCCGGTCACCTCGGCGGCCTGGTGGTCGGCGCGGTGACGGCGCTGGTCCTGGCGTACGCCCCGCGGATGCGCCGGAACGTGTTCCAGGCGGCGGGTGTCGCGATCGTGCTGGTGGCCCTGATCGGCATGGCCGTCGTCCGCACCGCCGCACTGGCCGGCTGATCCGGCTCACTCCCGCGCGGCCCACGCCGACGGGTACGGCCTCGCGTTCCCGTGGACCGGGCCGCCCCTTCGGCGACGGGCCGGGTGACGCGGCTGGTCATCACTGTGCGTGCCGTCCGGGGTCTGGCGGTTCTTACCTCCACGGCATTCCGTCGCCGGCCCGGTCCCGGCGAAATTCTCCCAGCTCAGCGCCCGGATTGATCGGTGCTGGCAAGGAGGTCGCCCGGAGATGGCTCAACGAGCCGTGACGCAGAGCGGTCACCTGCCGGTTCGCGCCTGACGCCTACCCCACGTGACCGACGGGCAGCGGTCGGGCGGACCAGCGCGGTCACCCGCCGCGTCAGCGCGCGGCGGCACGGGCGGCGGTGAGCGTGGCGGCCACCTCGTCCAGCGGCGCGTCCAGGTCGCGGCGGCCGAACAGGTACAGCGACTCCCCGGCGTCGATCTCCAGTGTCTCGGCGGTGACCCCGCGCCGGCTGCGCCGGTCCAGCCGGATCGCCTCCACCGCGGCCCACGGCAGCCGGCGTCGGCCGGCGTACCCGCGGATCACGGTGAGGCCCTCCGGGCCGACGGCGAGCCGGACCGGCGCGACGAGGTCGCGCAGCGCCCACCCGAGCAGCGCGGCGGCGAGCGCACCGGCGAGCACCGGGCGGACCGGGTCGCCGGCGGCGAGCGCCAGGCCCAGGGCGGCCAGGGCGAGCGCGCCGAGCGCCTTGACCACCGGCAGCGCCCGGGGCACGCGCCACTGCCGGACCGGTGACGGCTGTGGATCCATCCGCCCAGCATGCCAGCGGCCGGGACCATCCGGCACGGCCGGGACGGTCAGGGAGGACGGCCGCTCGGGTCAGCACGTAGGATTGGGACAAGCGAGGTTACCGGGGAGTAGACATGAGTGACGCGGTCATCGTCGGTGCGGTGCGGACCCCGGTCGGGCGGCGCAAGGGCAGCCTCGCCGGCGTGCACCCGGTCGACCTCTCGGCACACGTGCTGCGCGCCCTGGCCGAGCGCGCCGGCATCGACCCGGGTCAGGTCGACGACGTGGTGTGGGGCTGCGTGTCGCAGGTCGGCGAGCAGTCCTGGAACGTGGCCCGCAACGCCGTGCTGGCGGCCGGCTGGCCCGAGTCCGTGCCCGGCACCACGCTCGACCGGCAGTGCGGGTCGAGTCAGCAGGCGCTGCACTTCGCCGCCGCCACCGTGCTCTCCGGCCAGGCCGACCTGGTCGTCGCCGGCGGAGTGGAGTCGATGACCCGGGTGCCGATGGGCTCCAGCGTGGCCGGCGGGATGCCGTTCAGCCCGGCGATCCTGGCCCGCTACCGCGGCGTCGAGGGCGTCGCCGAGGACTCGCCGCTGCCGTTCAACCAGGGCGGCGGCGCCGAGCTGATCGCCGAGCGGTGGCGCTTCTCGCGCACCCAGCTCGACGAGTTCGCGCTGGCCAGCCACGAGAAGGCGGCGGCGGCGCAGGACGCCGGCGCGTTCGAGCCGGAGCTGACGCCGGTGGCGCTCGCCGACGGCGGCAAGTTCACCGCCGACGAGGGCATCCGCCGGGACACCTCGCTGGCCAAGCTCGGCGAGCTGGCCACCCCGTTCCGCGCCGACGGTGTGGTCACCGCCGGCTCCGCGTCGCAGATCTCCGACGGCGCCGCCGCGCTCGCGGTGACCACCGCCGAGTGGGCCAGCCGACACGGCCTGCGCCCGCTCGCCCGGGTGCACACCGCAGTGGTGGCCGCCGACGATCCGGTCGCCATGCTCACCGCCCCCATCCCGGCCACCGCGAAGGCGCTGCGTCGTGCGGGGCTGGGCATCGAGGAGATCGGGGTCTACGAGGTGAACGAGGCGTTCGCCCCGGTGCCGCTGGCGTGGCTGGCCGAGACCGAGGCGGACCCGGAGCGGCTCAACCCCCGGGGCGGCGCGATCGCGCTGGGCCACCCGCTCGGCGGGTCCGGCGCGCGGATCATGACGACGATGCTCCAGCACATGCGGGACAACGGCATCCGCTACGGCCTGCAAACCATGTGCGAGGGCGGCGGCATGGCCAACGCCACCATCGTCGAACTGCTCTGAGAGCGGGTGGAAGTTCCAGAAATCGGCGGTGACCCATGTCACCCCGGGTCGACCACTCGTTGCACCCTGCATGGACGTGTTCTCCCGAACGTTCCTCCCGGCGGCGGCCGAGACCGGCCTGGCCACCCAGACCGCCACCCGCCACATGCCGGTGTTCCGCCGCTGTGTCGGCTCCGGTGACGCCACCATCCTGGTCACCCGGTGCAGCCGCCCGGGCCACCCGGTCGGCGGCGACTACCTCATGCTCCTCACCCACCGCCGGCTGGTGGTGACCCGGCAGACCCGGTTGCTGCACCGGCTGCGCCTGCACCTCAACACCGAGCTGCGGGAGTTGAGCAACGTCACCTGGAGCCCGGACCCACGGGCGCACAGCGTGGAGCTGGCGGCCACCGCCATCGACGGGGCACGCGAACGTTTCCTCATCCGTACCCACCACCCGAAGCAGGTGTGGCAGCTCGACGCGCTGCTCCACCACGCCTTCCGGACCCGACTGCGGGCCCCGGCGGAACGGCTGGTCGCCACCATCGGTGACTCGCCGGCCGGCAACCGGCCGGTCATGTTCCGGCCGGCACCGGCCCGCTGACGTTCTCCTTACCGAACCCGAACATCTCCCGGACCGTCCGGGCGGCCACCGGTCGGTCATCATGGGCCGGTGACCGCCGACACCGCGCAGCGCGGGCTCGTCCTCGTGGTGGAGGACGAGCCGTCCATCGCCGACCTGGTCCGGCTCTACCTGACCCGGGACGGCTTCGGCGTACACCTGGAACGGGACGGCACGGCCGGGCTGGCCGCCGCGCGGCGGCTGCGCCCGGTGGCCTGCGTGCTCGACATCGCGCTGCCCGGCCTGGCCGGCACCGAGATCTGCCGGCGGCTGCGTGCGGCGGGTGACTGGACGCCGGTCATCTTCCTCACCGCCCGCGACGACGAGGTGGACCGCGTGGTCGGCCTGGAACTGGGCGCGGACGACTACGTCACCAAGCCGTTCAGCCCGCGTGAGCTGGTCGCCCGGATCCGCGCGGTGCTGCGCCGCAGCGCCGGCACGCCGGCCGCCGCCGAGCAGCCGCGGGTGCTCGGCCCGGTCACGCTCGACCCGGCCCGCCGGGCGGTGACCGTCGGCGGGGCGCCGGTGCAGCTCACCTCCACCGAGTTCGACCTGCTCGCCCACCTGATGGCCCGCCCCGGCCGGGTGTTCACCCGGGAGGAGCTGCTGGCCGGCGTCTGGGGGTACGCGGCGCACGCCGGCACCCGGACCGTGGACGTGCACGTGGCCCAGGTCCGGGCGAAGCTCGGCCCGGCCAGCGTGATCCGCACCCACCGTGGCGTCGGGTACGCGGCCGATGCCTGACCAGCTCACCGTGGCGCTGCCGGTGATCCGGACCGGGCCCGCCGCACCGCCCACCCGCCGCCGGCCGGGCCACACGCTGACCGCCCGCGCGGTGCTTGTCACCTGCGCGGTGGCGCTGGTGTCGGTGCTGGTCACCGCGCTGGTGGCGGTGCCGCTGGCGGTGCGCGGCGCGGAACGGCGGGACCAGGACGCGCTGGCCGCCCAGGCCCGGCTCGCCGCCGACGTGCTGCGCGTCCGCGCGGTACGCCAGCGCGACAGCGCCGGGGACCGGCTCATCCGGCAGCTCCGCCAGCAGCAGATCGACGTGTACGTGGTGCGCGGCGGCCGGGCCGACCGGAGTGGCCTGCCCGCGCCGCTGGTCGCCCGGGTCGCCGCCGGCGGCAACGTCTCCGGCCGGCGACTCGTCGACGGGGAACGCCGGCTCGTCGAGGCGCGGGCGCTGCCCGGCGGCGACGGGGTGGTGCTCACCCGCGCCGTCACCGCCGGCCCCTGGCGGCAGGTGCTGCGCGGGCTCTGGCTGCCGCTGCTCGCCGGGCTCGCCGCCGGGGCGGTCGCCGGGCTGCTGCTCGCCCGCCGGCTGGCCCGACCGATCCGCGTCGCGGCCACCGCCGCCGCCCGGCTCCGGGCCGGTGACCGGGCGGTCCGGGTGCCGGTCGAGCCGCCCGACGAGGTGGCCGACCTGGCGCACGCGCTCAACGGGCTGGCCGCCGCGCTGGCCACCAGCGAGGGCCGGCAGCGTGAGTTCCTGCTCTCCGTCTCGCACGAGTTGCGTACGCCGCTCACCGCCATCCGGGGCTACGCCGAGGCGCTGGCCGACGGCGTGCTCGACGCGGACGCGGTGCCGGCGACCGGGCGTACCGTGCTGGCCGAGGCCGAGCACCTGGACCGGCTGGTCAGCGACCTGTTGGCGTTGGCCCGGCTGGAGGCGGCCGACTTCCCGCTGGAACCGGTGCGGGTGGACCTGACCGGGCTCGCGGCCGACGTGGCGCGCACCTGGTCGGACCGGTGCACGGCGGTCGGGGTGCCGTTCCGGGTGGAGACGCCGGGCGGGCCGGTGCCCGCGTACACCGATCCGGGTCGGATCCGGCAGGTGGTGGACGGGCTGCTGGAGAACGCGCTGCGGGTCGTACCCCCGGGGGCGCCGGTGGTGCTCGCGGTCCGGCCCGCCGGCGCGGACCCGGCCGCCGGCGGGGTCCTGGAGGTCCGCGACGGCGGGCCCGGCTTCACCGACGACGACCTGGCGGTGGCGTTCGAGCGGGGCGCGCTGCACCAGCGCTACCGGGGGGTGCGCAAGGTGGGCAGCGGGCTGGGGCTGGCGCTCGCCGCCGGGCTGGTGCGCCGGCTGGGCGGCGACATCGCCGCCGGGCACGCGCCGGAGGGCGGCGCGGCGTTCACGGTCCGGCTGCCCGGAGATCCTTACCTGGCTCGAACATCGGCCTGACGGTCCGCTCGCGCCGGTGCGGAACGCTGACCTCACCACCGACGAGAGGAACACCGATGGCACGTCAGCGAATCGTCACCGGGGCCACCGCGCTGCTCACCGCCGCGGCGCTCGGCCTCGCCGGGTGCGGCGCGGCGCAGACCGGCGCCGACGCGGCCCGGGAGACCGCGGTCGAGGTGGCCGCCGCCATGGGCACGGACGGGCAGGCCCTGGCCGCGCTCGGCGTCGACCCGGCCGACCTGGACGTCGATCCGGTCGCGGCGCCCGCCCCGTCGGCCTCCGGCTCGCCGGACGCACAGGCCGGGCCGGACCGCAAGGGTGACCGGGCGCAGGATGGGGGCAAGCGGCACCGGGCCCGGGTGCTGCTGCGCAAGAACCGGCTGCACGGCGAGGTCGTGGTGCAGACCAAGGAGGACGGGACGAAGACGGTCGCCGTCCAGCGCGGCCGGGTGACCGCGATCGACGCGAAGTCGATGACCGTGAAGTCCACCGACGGATTCACCATGACCTGGACGTTCGGCGAGAAACTGCGGGTGGTCGAGCGCCGCGCGACGATCCGGGCGAACGAGATCAAGGTCGGCACGACGGTCGGCGTGGCCGGCGCCAAAGAGGGGGAGAACGGGGTCGCCCGGCTGGTCGTGGTGCCGCTCCGCCAGGAGTAAGGTGGGCGGGCTGTCGTGACCTCAGGAATCTGCCAGGCTACGCTATGCCCCGACCTGCCGTCACCTCCATGGAGAACCCGTGAAGCTTTCGATCCTCATGCCGGTCTACAACGAGGAAGAACGCATCGCGGACGCCCTCAAGCAGGCGTTGGCGGTGGACTACCCGTGCGAGATCGAGCTGGTCGTCGTGGACGACGGCAGCCGAGACGGCACCGGCGAGGTGCTCGGCCGGGTGGACGACGCCCGGCTGCGCGTGATCACCCACCCGCGCAACGCCGGCAAGGGCGCGGCCATCAAGACCGCCGTCGACAACGCCGAGGGTGAATACATGGTCATCCTCGACGCCGACCTGGAGTACGACCCGCAGGACATCCCGCGCCTGCTTCAGCCGGTGCTCGACGGGCACGCCACGGTGGTCTACGGCAATCGCACGTTCGGCAGCCACAGCTCCTACAGCTTCTGGTACGTGATGGGCAACAAGGGCGTCACGCTGGCGGCCAACGTGCTCTACAACTCGTACATCGGGGACCTGGAGACCTGCTTCAAGCTGATGCCGCTGGCGCTCTACCGCTCGCTCCAGGTGCGCTCCCGGGGCTTCGGCATGGAGGCCGAGGTCACCGGCAAGCTGCTCCGCCAGCGCATCCGCCCCTACGAGGTGCCGATCAGCTACCGCGCCCGGGGCCGGGAAGAGGGCAAGAAGATCACCTGGAAGGACGGCGTCGAGGCGATCTGGATCCTGGCCCGCGAGCGCGCCCGCCGCCGCCCGGTCGGTCCCGCCACGCGCTGACCCGACGAACCGGAACCCCGCACCCCGGCGGTGCGGGGTTCCTTCGCGTCACGCGTCGAGGAACGCGTCGACGGAACGGCGCAGCCCGGCCGCGTCCAGCCCGTGCCAGCGGTCGTGGTCCGCCGGTCCGCCGTAGCGGCGCAACTCCGCCCGGCCGACGCCGAGGGCGAGCAGCCGGTGCGGCCGGTCGGCCAGCGCCTCGGACACCACCCGGCTGGACGTGCCGGCCAGGTACGGCTCGACCAGGATCACCTCGCCGCCGCCGCCGCCGCCGGCCAGCGCCCGCAGCCCGGCCGTGTCGAACGGCCGGGGCCGGTGGGTGAACGCCACCGTGACCGGCCGGTCCGCCACCGCGTGCAGCGCCGCGTCCAGCACCGGCCCGACCGCCACCAGCAGCGGCGCGCCCGGCCCGGCGTCCCGGACCACCCGCAGGTCACCCGCCTCCGGGTACGCGGACGTGTTGCTCCGGGTGGACAGCCGCAGGTACGCCGGGTCCGTCCCGCAGACCGCGTCCCGCAGCAGCGGTCGCACCTCGTCCGGGTGACCCGGCACGTGCACGGTCCACCCGTCGAGCGTGTCGATCAGGCTCACGTCGGCCGGCGCGAGGTGGGTCCGCCCCGCCGCCGCCCGGTCGTACGAGGCGCCGATGCTGACCAGCACCGCGCCGGCCCCCTGGTGGTCGAGGTCCAGCTTGATCTGCTCGTACGCCCGCTCGACGAGGAACGGGGCGTAGCTGTGCACGATCGGCCGCTGCCCGGTCAACGCCAGCCCGCCGGCCACACCGATCATGAGCTGCTCCCGGATCCCGACGTTGACCACCCGGTCCGGGTGGCGGGCGGCGGCCGGGGCGAACGCGGCGGCGGAGATGTCCGCCAGCACGAGCACGCTCCTCGGGTCCGCCAGCACCTCCTCGGCGCTGGTCACGAACGCGTCCCGCATGGTCATTGTCACTCCCCGTCGGTGACGGCCGCGACGACGACGTGCGGCCGGTGGTGGTCGTGCCCGGTCAGGGCGGTGTGCAGGGCGTCGTGGTCGTGGCCGTCCACGGTGGCGGCGGTCCACCCGTTGACGGTGAACCGGCTGGCGGCCCCACCCGGCCAGCCGTGCGTGGCGGAGCGGTTGTCCACCACGATCGCGGTCAGGTTGGCCAGGCCGGTCGCGCCGGCGTACGCGATCGCCTCGTGGTTGGCGCCCTCGTCCAGTTCGGCGTCGCCGAGCAGCACGTACACCCGGGAGTCGGTGCGGCCCTGGGCCCGCAGGCCGAGCGCGGTGCCCACGCCCAGCCCGAGCCCATGGCCGAGCGAGCCGGAACCGATCTCCACGCCCGGCACCAGCGTCCGGTCCGGGTGGTCGCCGAGCCGGCTGGCCGGCCCGCCCTGGTCGTCCAGCCATTCGGCCGGCACGAAGCCCCGCGCGGCGAGCAGCGCGTAGTAGCCGGCGACCGCGTGCCCCTTGGAGAGCAGGAACCGGTCCCGGTCGGGGTCGGCCACGGTCGCCGGGGTGATCCGGAGCACCCGGTCGTAGAGCACCTGGAGCACGTCCAGCGTCGAGTACACGTTCGCGCCGAAGTCGCGGCCGGCACGGACCCGCTCCAGCAGCGCGGCCAGCTCGGTGGCGGTGGTCGTCGTCATGCCGATAGCCTCGAACCTCAACCGAACTTCACTTCAAGGTCCTGTGATGCACGAGGCAACGCTCACCATCGGCCAGCTCGCTGAGCGCAGCGGCGTGGCGCCCTCCGCGCTGCGCTACTACGAGCGGCTCGGCCTGATCCAGGCCGCCCGCACCGGCGGCAACCAGCGCCGCTACGCCCGCACCGAGCTGCGTCGGGTGGCCTTCATCCGGATCTCCCAGCAGGTCGGCGTCTCGCTGGACGAGATCCGGGAGGCGTTGGACTCGCTGCCCGCCGGCCGCACGCCCACCCCGGAGGACTGGGCGGCGCTCTCCCGGGCCTGGCGGGAGCGGCTGGACGAGCGGATCCGACTGCTCGGCAAGCTCCGCGACGACCTGGACGGCTGCATCGGCTGCGGCTGCCTGTCGTTGCAGCGCTGCACGCTCTACAACCCGGGCGACTCGCTCGCCGCCGAGGGCCCCGGCGCGCGCCTGATGCTTCCCCGGGACTGAGGCGTCACCGCACCAGCAGCACCTTGCCCAGGTGGTCGCTCGTCTCCACCAGCCGGTGCGCGTCGGCGGCGTCCGCCATGTCCACCCGGGCGTGCACCACCGGCCGGACCCGGCCGGCCGCCACCAGCGGCCACACCTGCGCGCGTACGCCCCGGACGATCGCCGCCTTCTCGGCGACCGGGCGGGAGCGCAGCGCGGTGGCGTGCACCGAGGCCCGCTTCGCCAGCAGCATCCCGAGGTCGAGTTCGCCCTTGCGCCCGCCCTGCATGCCGATCACCACGAGCCGGCCACCGGTCGCCAGCGCCGCCACGTTCCGGGGCAGGTAGGACGCACCCATGATGTCCAGGATCACGTCCGCGCCGCGCCCATCGGTGACCCGGCGGACCTCCTCGACGAAGTCCTGCTCCCGGTAGTCGACGGTGTGCGCGGCGCCCAGCTCGCGCAGCCGCTCGTGCTTGGCCGCCCGTGCGGTCGCCACCACCGTCGCGCCCAGCGCCACCCCGAGCTGGATCGCGAACGTGCCGATGCCGCTGCCGCCGCCGTGCACCAGCAGCGTGTCCCCCTCGGCCAGCCCGGCCAGGTCCACCACGTTCGACCAGACCGTGCAGGCCACCTCCGGCAGCGCGGCGGCGTCGACCAGGTCCACCCCGTCCGGCACCGGCAGCACCTGCCCGGCCGGCACGGCGACCTGTTCGGCGTACCCGCCGCCGGTCAGCAACGCGCAGACCTCCTGGCCCACCGACCAGCCGGTCACGTCGGGACCGAGCGCGCGGACCGTCCCCGAGCACTCCAAGCCGGGGTACGCGGACGCGCCGGGCGGCGGCGGGTAGTGCCCCTGTCGTTGCAGCAGGTCGGCCCGGTTGACGGCGCTGGCCCGCACCTCGACCACCACCTCACCGGGGCCGGGCTCGGGGTCGGGGACCTCCGCCCAGACGAGTGCCTCGGGTCCGCCGGGTTCCGTGATCGTGACAGCGCGCATGGCTCAGTCTTACCCGATCCGCCGTTCGTGGCAGACTAGGCGCGGTCGCGTACCCCTCGGGGAGCGCGCCGGGAGGGTTCGCCTAGTGGCCGATGGCGCTGGTCTTGAAAACCGGTAAGGCAGCGATGTCTTCGTGGGTTCGAATCCCACACCCTCCGCTTCCCGAGCAGCAGAAACGCTCCCTGACCAGCGCATACGCCAGTCAGGGAGCGTTCCGTCATTCGCGAATCAGTCTCACTTAGTCCCGCTGAGGGCCGTCGGGTCTCACTGGTCGTGTCGTATCCGTGTCGGCGCTACCGGCTTCCCCGGTGGTGCCCAACGCGCCCTCGATGCGCTTCCGGGCCGCCTCGTCCTGGCCGTCGATGCACGAGGCGTAGACCTTCAACAGCACGTGCACGCTGTGCCCGGCCCACTGCGCGACCTGGGTCGCCGGTACGCCAGCGTTGAGCCAGAGCGACACGGCGGCGTGCCGCAGGTCGTACGGCCGGTGCGCCAGCGGTGACCGATACTGCGCGGGCGTCAACGCTGTCTCCCGGGCCTGCCGCCAGGCGCGCAGGTAGGTGCTCTTTGACACCGGGGCCACCCTTGCGCCAGCGGCGTTGAACATCCGGCCGTTGGCGCTCCGGCAGTGCACCCGTAGGTGGTGCCGCAGGATGCGAACCAGCTCGGGACAGGCCGGTACGTCACGGGTCGCCTTCTTCGCTCGGTGCTTGAGTTCCCGGTCTTCGAGCGACGTGCCGCCGTCGCTCCAATCCTCGCCAACCTGCTGCGTCGACCCGCTGAGGTGCAACCACCCCCACCCGTCGTCGGGCAATTCGCATTCGTCGGCGCGTAGGTGGATCACCTCCGACGGCCGCAGCGAGGCGAAGTACATGCAGGCGAAGAAGCCTTCCAAGTGCGGGTCCCGCTGCCGAACCGCAGCGAGCAGCGACCGGGCTTGCTCGGGATTCACCACCACCTTCCGGTCAATCTGATCGGTGTTCTTCGGCGCTCGCCACTGAGTGAAGTCCATCGGGTGGGCGTCGAGATGCCGCAGTTCGACGGCGTATTTCAACGCGCTGTAGAAGACTGCGCGCTTTCTCGCCACCGTGTTAGCGGCGGCCGGGCCGCCATCAATCCGGACGGTCAGCAGGTCGAGTGTTTTCCGGATGGTCGCTGGATTCGCTACGTCCGTCAGCGGCAGCGTGTTCGCCTTGAGCCATCGGACAATCGACGCGAGGTTGTCCGGCGGCGTGCCCTTATTCCGGTCTCGCTGCTGCTTGTTGAAGGCCCAGGTGTAGAGAGCATGGCGAAGTTCCGCTTCGTCGGGTGCTCCACGGGACGTGGCGAGTAGCGCGGGCGTGACGGTGGTGAGCGCGTCGGCAATGCTCTTGCGCTGAGTCGCGGCGGCACGCGGCCATTTCATGTCCACGAACGCAACCGCCAGGTCGTACCAACTCCGGCTGTTCAGTTCCCGGGCCATCGGTTCAGGTAGCCCGGTCTTCTCATCGAACGCCGTTCCTTCGCGCTGTGCGACGACCAGCTTCGACCGGAAGCTCTCAGCGAGTGCCCGGGTTACGAACGTCTTCCGGAAGGGCTTGTCAGCTACCTTCCACCGGACGGTGTAGGACTTCTTTTTGCCGACAAGTTCGTTCGTCAGGATCGCGTGAATCCGTACGCTGTAACTGCTCAAGCGGCCTCCTCGTGATCGTTGAGCCAGGCGTCGAGGTCGCGGCGGCGGACGTACAGGCTGCCGTTCGGGTACTTGATGGTGCGGGGTGCGCGGCCGGTGGCCTTCCAGCGGAAGAAGGTCGACCGGGGTACGCGGAGTTCGTCCAGGGCTTCGGCGAGGGTGAGCAGGTTGCCGGTCGGGGTAGCGCGCTTCGGCCTTGTGGTCACGGGCGACTGTCCTTCCTCGGGGTGGCGTCGAGGTAGATCCGGTGCCGGGTCGACGGGGGCCGGTCGGGGTGGGGCCGGCTGACGGTATGGATCGTGAGCACTTGGGCGAGTGTGGTGAGGGTCGCGGCTGTCTCAGCGGGTGTGCCGTGCAGCCTGATCTGCATGCAGAGCGCCTTTCTGTCGATGGCCGGGCAGGGGAGGACGAACGGGGAGGTATCGCCGTAGAGGAGCGCAGAGCGACCCGCTGAGAGCGCCGTAGGGCCACGTTTCGAGCTGTCCGGGTGCGGTGGAGTGGCCGGGTGCGGCTGAGGGCTTCTCAGCGGGCCGTTTGACGGGAGGCTGACTCCGGGCGGGGTCGGTGGTGGGTGTCCCGGTGGCCGGGGGGTATCCGTACCAGCCGTACCAAGCTCGTTTTGCCTGCTCAGGGGCGGTACGGATTGGATTGCGGTACGGATTAACGCGTACCGGGGGTGGCTCGCGGTACGGATCGATCCGTACCAGCGGGGTAATCCGTACCGGGGATGACCTGCGGATACGACGTTGGTACGGATGGTACGGATATCTCGGCCGAGGGGGTTTCGGGTGCGGGGCAGTACCGCTGCCACGCGTCGGTGAAGGCGGTACGCGGGTAGCCCTTGGCTTGCCCCACGGGGAAGCGGATCGTCTCGGACTTGATGCCGAACTCTCCGAGCAGGTCACCGAGCTTCTTCCCGGTGAGCCCGTTCGGGCCGCTGTCGGCCCACGGTGCTTCGGGGTCGCCGTTGAGGGCGGCGAGCAGGTCAGCGGTGGGTGCGGCGGCGGGGTCCCCGAGGGTGACGAACGCGGTGCGGATGTCGGCCAGCAGTCGCACGCGGTGGGAGACGTTGCCGGCTTCGTCGGCTTCGGCGGTCAGCGTGGTCACGGCGTGCCGGGCGCGGGTCGGCCAGGTGCCTCCGGCTAGATCAGCGACGGCAACGAGGGGTTCCCAGGTGTCGGCGGCTCGGTCCTCTACTGGCATCGGCGGTTCCGCGGCTTCGAGCGCGGTCAGGTTGGCGCGTAGCCATCCGGCCAACTGCTGTGCCACTTTGCGCAGGCCGGGACCGTCGCGGCGGTGTCGGTACGGGGCAACCTTCTCGCCGGGTGCCCGTCGGCGCATCCGGATCACGACGGCGCGGTCTTCGATGGTGTCGGGCATCGCGCCGATGCCGGCTAGTGCGGCCATGGCGAACGTGGGGATCTTCTCCAACTGCTGGCTACTGGCGTCCCAGCGGATCGCGGGTCGGTTGCGTTGGTGACCGGCGTTGAGCAGGCCGCGTAGGTCTTCGTTGGCGTCGGCGTTCTTTCCGCCGAACAGGGTGTCTGCCTCATCGACCAGCAGCGTCGGTGGTTGCCCGGTCCCGATCGCCCGGTACACAGCGGCGGGACTGGCGTTGACTGTGATCAGAGGGTCGTGGCAGGTGCCCTCCACGATGTCGAGTAGCCGGGACTTCCCGCATCGCTTCTCGGGTGCCCGGATCACCAGTCGGGGCGCGTGTGCCCACGCAGCTTGGGCGTGGGTGGCGGCGATCCACAGCACCACGGCGTCCACGGCTTCGGGTGAGGGCAGGATGACGTAGTTGGTGAGGCAGGCGTGCAGGGCGTCGAGGATGGTCGCCCCGTTGTCGGGCTGGTCGGTGGTGCTGGTGGGTGGGTTCATGCGGCGAGTCCTTCGGCGCGGAAGCCGTCACGGATGGCGGCGCGGATGTCCCGGTCGGTTTGCTCTGCTTGGCGGCCGGCGGTGGTGAGGGCGGCTTCGGCGTCGTCGCGGCTGATCGCGTCTGCGAGGACCATGCGGGCTACGCCGCGGGCTGCGCCGTAGAGGGTGGGGCGGCGGGTGCCTTTGGGGGCGTTGGCGACCGCTTGTAGGTGTGCGGCGAGGAGCCGGTCGGGGAAGGAGATGCCTCCCGCCGGGCGGGTGCTGGTCGGGGTGTGTGCCGGGACCGGGGTCGGTGCCGGCGCGGCCGGTCGGCAGGCCGTTACCAGCGCGGGGGGCATCTCCTTCATCTCCCGGTCCGGTGCCCACCGGTAGGGGCGGCCCGTGCGCGGGTGGATGCTCGGTGGCAGCACCACGTATCCGCCATCGGCCTTGACGTCGACGCCGGGGCCGAGCCCTTGACCGGATTTGCCTTGGCTGCACGTCACGGGTTGTCCGGGGTGCTGGTAGTAGAGGTGCAGGCCACCGGACCCGGTCACCACGTACGCGGTTGGCGGCAACAGCCCGCGCTCGATGAGCGTGTTCAGGGTGTCGCGGCCACCGTGGGCGGGGTCGACATCGACCACGACGGTCCCTGACGGGGCACCGGTGCGTAGGGCGAGTTGCCCCGTCGGGACGGCGTCGATGATCGCGGTGATCCGGTCGGGGTGGGTGGTGGCGGCGTAGAAGCCGTGGCAGGTCAGGCACGGGCAGGCTTCCCGGTCATGGTCCGGGCCGGGGTCGGTGCAGGTGGGGCAGTTGGCGATGGGTCGTTTCGACCGGGCGAGCATGAACACCGGCCAGCCGTGGGCGGCGTAGTCGAGGGCGGCGGCGAGCAGGTCGGGCATGTGGTGTCTCCTTCCTGGCGCGGGCGGATTGGTGGCTAGCGCTGGATGGACGCTGGCCACCGGGTGGTGAGCGCGCGAAGCGCGCCGATCAGGCAGTTGGGGTTAGGCGATGCGGCGCGGCTCGATGCCGCGGCGGCGGGTGTCCAGCGGGATGACCGGGGCCAGCCGTGCCGCCGGAGCCGCAGGGGCGGTGTCGGCGGCGGCCAGGAGCACGGTGATGACCTGTTGTCGGGTGCGGTTCGGTGCGCGTTCCCAGGGCAGGATGGCCGCGTGTAGGTCGACAACGGTGCGGGTGCGCAGGTGGCGGGTGAGGTGGTCGACGGCGGCGGCGTACGTCTCGGCGGTGGTGGGGTCGGTGATGGCGTACCAGCGTGGTCGGCCGAGCAGGGCGGCGCGGATCGCGCCGTAGATGCTGGCGGGGTACATGCCGGAGCGGACCACTCGGCAACCGCCGTGGGTGCATCCGTCGTGTGGGTCGTAGAGGCCGGGGCCGGGGTGCCAGCCGTGCCGGCGTAGGTAGCTGGCGGCGGCGCGGAGGGTATCGGTTGGGGACTGGGGCAGGCTGCTGGTCATGAGAGGCGACCGTCGGCGGCCAGCCACGCCATGATCGCTTTGGTGTAGCTGCGGAACTGGCGGCGTACCTGTGGCCGGCAGTCGCAGCCGGTGCCGTGGACGGCTTCGTGGAGCTGGTCGCCGTAGCGCACGACGGCGGCCGGGTCGACGGCTACGGGGTCGGTGACCGGATCGCGGGCCGGCGGCGGGGTGAGGTGGGAGTCGTCAAGGCGGTCGGTGACCTTGCCGATGCAGGCGGCTATCACCTGTTGCGGGTCGTGGCCGAGGCTGGCGATGGCGACCAGCGCGGTGAGCACGACGTCGGCCAGTTCGGCGGCGACGTCATCGCTGGTGTGGGTGACGCCTTTGCGCGGGTTCTGTCCGAGGGTGCCGATCCACGCGGCGGCGACCTCTCCCGCTTCCTCGGTGACCTTCAGGATGCGCAGCCCGGTTTCCTCGCGGCTGCGCCCGTTGATCGCATCGAGGCGGGCGGTGACCTCAGCGGCGATGTCGAACAGGGTGGGTGTGGTGACGGTCATCAGGGAACGCCTTTCCGGGCGGGGCAGAACGATGGCCAGCGTCGGGCGGGCGCTGGCCATCAGGTAGTGAGGGCGCGAAGCGCGCCGTTGATGTGGTGGTTCAGTCGTGGTGGCGCAGCAGTGTCCAGACGGCGAACGCGGCGACGGTGATGATCAGGGCGGCGGTCAGGATGCCGCCGGTGAGGTCGCGGATGAGCCATCCGGTGAGGCGGGCACGGGCGATGGTGGCGTCGGCGTGCCAGGCGACGCGCTCGACGCGGCGGCCGAGCGGCACGCCGAGGATCAGGCCGAGCAGGATGCCGAGGGCAAGCCCGGTGAGGGCCAGGATCATGAGAACTCCGCAAGGGCGTGGTTGGTGACGGACTGTCGATGTCGGGTGCGTGGGGCCGTTTGAACGGCTGCGTGTGAACGGGCGGTGTGAACGGCCATCTACTAGGACCCGGGCGGCCCCGTTCGCACGGTGCAAACGGGGCCGCTGGTTGGTGACGGTGGGTTATGCCGGGGTAGGGATGCGGATCTTGTAGGTGCCCCGATCGGTCTTGCGGAGCATGGCGTCGGGGCCGGTGGACAGTTGGCCGAGGGCCTTGCGAATCCAGCCGTAACCGAGGCCGGTGGCGGCGATGACGTCGCCCAGCTCACCCGGGCGCACGAATTCGACGCCAGAGTCGTGCAGGTCGTACAGGTGCCCGCGCAGATGCTCGTATGCCTCTTGGCTGGCCATGGCCGGCTGGCGCAGGCCGAGGGGGATGCGGGGCATGCCGGGCGGGATGCGGATCGGCTCGGCGGCGTCGACATCGTCGGGCGGGTCGTTGGGGTTGACGGCCCGGTTCGGCTCGGCAGGGTCGTCGTCGCGCTCGTCGTCCATGTCCGGCTCCGGGCGAGGGCGGGATGCCGGGCGGGCCGGCTGCGGGTTGGCGGGCTCGGTGGCCGGCTGCCCGCCGAGGTAAGGGGCGATGGCCGCCGCCCGGTGGTCTTCGTCCGCGACGAACGAGCGGCAGGGCATCGTCCAGCGGGTGGTGTCGGTGCCGGGGACTTCGGCGTAGAGGTAGCCGGGCTTCGTGTTCTTCCATGCCCAGGGCATGGCGCCGGCGTCGAGGGTGGCCTCCGACAGGGCCATACCGGCGTCAATGTCTTTGTCGACTCCGAGGCAGATCGACCCGGGGATGTTCGCTCGCGCGCTGGTGGGGAACCGGTCATGCGATGCGCGCTGCAACCCGAACAGCAGCGAGATGCCCGCGCTTCGGGCGGCTTCGGTCAGCTCCGTGACCAGGGGGTTGCCAGCGGCAACCTGGGCGGCTTCGTCCACGATCACCACCCGGTAGCGGGGGCACTGGCGGCAGCCCTTCGTCCACTGCTTGTGGCCGTGGGCGCCGATCTGCCGGGCGCGGCCAGTGATGTCGGTGTAGAGGTCTTCCAACATGTCGTTGGTGTCGTCCTCGGTCAACGCGACCCGGGCCGCGCCGTTACGCGCCCACGTGGGGAGCTGGTCGCCCTTACGCGGGTCGGCCAGCCACAGCTCGGCATCGGGTCGGGAGATGACCTCGGCGGCGATGTTGAGGATGACCTCGGTCTTGCCCGCACCGGACATGCCCACGATCAGGAAGTGAGCAGCGTTGCGGCCCGCGTGATGGTCGCCGGGCAGCCACAGCATCAGCGGCTCTCCGTCTTCCATCACGCCGAGCACGATCGGTTCCGCGATCGAGCGGCCCGGGGCGGACAGCCCCGGCCACGGGATCATGGCCCGGAGTTGGTCGACCGGTACGACCTCCACCCGCCCTCGCCGCGCCGAGTCGGGGTTGGGGATGACCCGCACCGCCGTTTCCGGCACGTCCAGCGCCGAGGCGAGCGCGGCCCGATCGCCGGCCAGTTCCCGCACCGACGTGCCTGCGTCCAGGGTCACCGCGGCTGACGCCTTCGCACCCTTGATCGTAGGCCGAGACACCGCAGCGTTGCGCAGGCTCTTGACCGCATCGGCCAGCCCACCACCGGCAGCATCGTCGCCGTCGCCGTTGCGCAGCACCCGCACCACCGCCATCGCGATGGACGCGGTAGGGGCACCGATCAGCCACATGTCCGACCACGGCGACGACCACGGCGCGGCGATCGTCGCACCGATCGCCCACACCGACCCCGCCACACAGGTCGTGGTGGCCACCGCTCGGCGGACGACGCCCCGCGCGGCGGCGGCCCGCCACGTCAGCGACGTCAGGGCGGTGCCGGCGAGAGTCAGCCCGGCGGCAGCAGCGCCGACGGAGGTGGGGTCATCACCCCACCGCCAGTGGGCCAGGCCGGTAGCGACGGCCAGGCCGATAGACCCGGTCGGAGTGACCAGGTAAGGCCACAACGGCAGCCGCACCGTGTGTACTGCGGCCAGGCCGGACGGGTCGGTGATCCCGCCGTTCTTCGGCATCCGTGTCTTCGCCATCTCTCCTCCTCTCGCGATCAGGCGGTGAACTTGAAGTCGGGCCGGCGGCTGCCCCGGTAGCCGACCTGCTCCAGCTCCGGCATGTACGCGGTGACGAACCGGTTGTTCGCGGTGATGATGTACTGACTGGCCACGACCAGCGCCTCACTGGCCTGCTGAATCGGCTTGGCCACCTGACGGGCACGCGCCCTGGCGGTCAGACCACCGACCACGACGACCCCACCGCCGACGCGACGCAGGCGGGCATCCAACTCGCTGGCGGTGATCCCCAGTTCCAGGGCGGCGGCGTGCAGGATGCGGCGGGTGCTCTCGCACCACTCAATCAATGCGTGGTTGTCGGTCAGCGAGTCCGCACCGGAGAACAGCGTGCGGCCCGAGGGCGGGTTGGTGTTCGACACGAAACGTCTCCTTCGAGCAGTCAGGCGAGGGCGGTGAGCAGGGCAGTGACGGCGATGCCGACCAGACCGGCCAGCAGCAGATCGACGGCGGCGCGGACCCGCCGGTACTTGCGCACTGCCGTGTGGGACAGCCACACCAGTTCGTGCGCTCGCAGGGAGGCCATGCTCAGCGGCGGCAGCGCGGCGTCGGTCATCAGGTCCCCCGGTGCGCTGACGGCATAGCGCACGAGGCCGTGGCTCCCGCCGAGGGATGGGCGGACCGCGCAGGCCAGCAACCCGACCGCCACACCGATCACTGCGACCGTGGCCGCTCCGGCGGTGAGGGCGGGGGTGGGTAGGTCGGCGCGGGCCAGCACGGCGAGGCCGATGGTGAGGGCGGTGCCGGCGAGCGTGAGCAGCGTCGAGGCTTTCGCGTCCACGCGGACCAGCTCGGCGCGCACGGTGGCCAGCTCGGCAGTCAGGAACGTGGTATCTGGCACCATCAGAGGTGCCCTCCTCTCACGTAGAGGTTGGGTGACCGGACCGGCGGCACAGCACTGGTTTCCAGGCCGTGAGGCTGTGCCGCCGGGCGGGGTCAACGACGGTTGTTGGCGGCGATCCGACCGCCGAGTTCGACCAGGCAGATCGAGGCGACGACCACGAGGCCATCGACGGACAGCGGGAGCAGGTACTGCGCGCCGTTGGTCTCGCCGTAGCGGGCGGCGACAGCGGCCATGTGCCAGTAGGACACCCACGCGGCGATCCCGGCGATCAGCGCCGTCGCCGCCCACCGGCCGATCGCCAGCCGGCGTGAGTGCACCGGCACCCGGGAGATCAGCTCGATGGTCAGCAGCAGCGCCAACGGCGACCACGCGGAGATGACCTGCGAGATCAGCTCATCCCGGGCGTGCAGCACGTTCCCGGCGATCGACGCGGCCACCCCGAGAGCGAGCACCAACCGGACCGCCCACCGGATGCGCTTGAACTGCTTGACCAGCCCAACCCCACCCGACTCCGGCTCCGGCTCCGGGGCGGAGGTGGGGTCGGGGGCGCGGCCGGGGCTGATCTTCGGACCCGGGTGTCCGTCCACCCGGAGCTGCGGCGACTCACCCTCGGCCCGGCGGCGGCGAAACCACCCCCGACGCGGTTCGGACACCTCAACACGCTCCGGGTCGACCGGCTCCGGCACCGGGTCCGAGGTTGGCTCCGGGTACGAGGTCGGGGCGGGTACCGGGCCGATCGGCTCGGGGTAATCCGGCACCACCAGCTCAGCGGTGGTCGCCGGGTCCGGGGTGACGACCGGGTCGGCGGTGCGGGCCAACAGCCGCTCGCGTAGCTCGGTGGCCTTCGGAGCGCCGATCTTGAACTGCTTCTGAAGGCGGTTACGCGAGGGCACCTCACCGAGCTGGTCGGTCAGTGCCAACGCGCCCGGGTAGAGGTCGTCGACGCTACGGGGGTGGATGCTGGCGGGAGCGGTCATCGAAGGGTCTCCTTCGTGGTCGGGGCCTCACTGTTGAGGGCATGGGCGATGGCGAACGGGGCGAGCATCACGGCGCTGCCACCCAGGACGATGAGCAGCAGCAACAGCACGGTCATCGGGTGCCTCCTTCGGCACAGTTCAGGCACTCGCCCAGCGAGCGCGGGATGCAGTAAGGGCGCACCTGCCGGCACACCCGGCACGTGCGGCGGGCGGTCAACGCCTTGCCGATCGCGGCGCGTTGAGCGGGGGTAGCGGTGCGCTTCGGCCGGGCCAGGTCGACGCGGTAGAGGTAGGCGGTGCGGGTGCCGCCGACGCCGCGCCAGAGGATCTGCGCGGCCACCGGCTGACCGGCTGGCCGTAGCCCGGCGGCCCGCAGTTGGCGGCGGGTGGCGTAACCGGGCGGTGCGCCCTGCCACCAGTAGGTGGGGATGCCGTACTGCGACCCGTCCGGGTCCCAGTAGGCGGCGCGGATGCGGGACATCAGGTCGCCGCCTTGAGCCGGTAGACCGGGAAGGTGTCGGGGTTGACGAAGTACAGATCCCCCCACGGGGAGCGGTACTCGATCCGCCACGTGTCGACCTTCAGAGCAGGGTCCGTGCCGGCCCAACCGACCGCGATCACCCGGTCAACCGAGAACAGACCCGAGCCGGGCCGCCCGGCGTGGGCGATCAGGTCACCGACGCGCACCTCACGAGGCGCGACACGCTCCAGGTCCCGCGCGGTGTACCGGTACCGGTCGGCCTCCGGTTCCGCCATCACGCGGCCCGGCGGGGCTCGACGCTGCCGGCGAGGTCGGCGGCGGCGCGGGTAACCCGGGCTTCAGCCCGGCGGACCCGACGCCAGTCCAACGGGGACGGGCCACCGTGGTCCTCGGCGTAGATCAGGCTGATCTCGGCATCGAGCAGGTCCAACTCGGCGGCGATCAGCGGCCACTCGGCATCGATCGCGGCCAGATCGGCGGACAACGGCCCGTGCTGGTCGTGGTTCACTTCGCTCGGTTCCTTCCAGTACGACGGGCCGGCTGCCGGCACGGCCGGCAACGGCGCTCATCGGGGGCCAGCGGGGCGAGGTCCCCGCAGCCGTTGCAGGTGCGCCACACGGCGCTGGACTTCGTCGTGACACGCACACACGCGGCAAGCACGGACATAGCGGGATCACCTCTCCCCAGGTCAGATCGGGTAAGGCAGCCACGGCAGGAAGCACGCTGGGGCGGTGGGCAGCCATGGCTGATGGATCAGTGGCAGAAGCGGTGCCGCGCGCCGGACCCGTCCACTCGGCCCGCTCGCCCGGGACGTACCGGGGTCGGCCACCGTGTGGCTCAAGGCGGGCATACCGCAGACGGATCTACGCGGCACTTCTGCTCTGGAGTTATCAATGAACGAGTGCGCGGCAGCCCGTACGCGAACGCCACAGCCGAAGCCGCAACGCCGACGCCGCCAACTAGCCGGCTTGTCGTTCCTGGCTAGCCAGGTTCGATGAGATGACGGTAGGTGTGCCTGGCTAGTCAGGTCAAGATGGCGCGGCAAACTTTCTTAGCTTGGCTAGCCAGCGATACCGTGGAGGGGTGAGCGAGAATCTTGACTTCCTCGGCCAGCTAGACCCCGACGACCCGAAACAGGCGTCGCAGCAGATCGCCAACAAGCTGCGGGCCGCCATCCTCACGCGCCGGCTTGTTCCTGGCGACAAGCTGCCGTCACAGCCCGAGCTAGCCGCGCGATACGGCGTGGCACGGGAAACCGTCAAGCGCGCCCTGGAACTGCTCCGGGCAGAGCGGCTGATCGTGTCCCGGCAGGGGAGCGGCGCGTTCGTCCGCGCGCAGACGCAGCGGGCCGTGGAGCTGCGCCCGCACATTGAAGCCACGTTCGAGCGGCCTCACGTCACCATCGACTTCGCCGGATTCTCTGGGGAGACGCTGCGCGACGCGCTCGCCGAAGCACTCGATAAGGTCCGCGTCGGACGGCTTGCACCGGAGACAATCGCGGTGCGCGTCCTGATCTCCGATATGACCGCACCAATGGCACTGCCCGCACGAGCCGAGACCCAAGCCGATGACCCGGCCGTACGTGAACGCGCCGAGCGGATCACCCGCCGGGCGGCGGACGGCATCATCGATCAGGTCACCGAGCTGGGTGACCTCGGTCTGATCCGGTCGACCACCGTCGAGGTACGGATGCACCGGGCATCGCCGCTGTTCAAGCTCTACATCCTCAACGGCGAGGAAGTCTTCTATGGCTTTTACCCGGTCGTTGAACGCACCGTTTCCGTCAAGGGCGAGCCGACGGCGATCTACGACCTGATGGGTAAGGACGTGCCGCTATTCCACTACGCGGTGACCGACGACGACGCCTCGCACGGCACGCAGTTCGTGGAAGCCTCGCGCCAGTGGTTCGACTCGGTGTGGTCGACCATCGCTTACCGGTACGACGGATGAACGCCGACCTTGACCGGCTACTAGCTGGAGTCGGTGCGCTGCTACTCGACTTCGACGGCCCGGTGTGCAGCATCTTCGCCGGCTACCCCGCACCGCAGGTTGCCGCCGAGCTGGTCGCCGTGCTTCGGAAGCACGGCGTCGACGTACCGCCCGATCTTGCGAGCGAACCGGACCCGCTAGAGGTGTTGCGCCGCACCGGCGCGGCCGGCGACCAAGACTTCACGCAGGCCGTAGAGGACACACTTTGCGCAGCCGAGCGCCGCGCCGTCGAGACTGCCGAACCTACGCCGTACGGTCGGGAAGTCATCGTGGCGGCCCGGCAGGCCGGAATGCCGGTGGCGGTAGTCAGCAACAACTCAGCAGGTGCAGTGAGTGCGTACCTGGCGGCGCATCGGCTCGCCGCGTACGTCTCGCCTGTGGTCGGCCGGCCGTACGCAGACCCGGGGCGCATGAAACCCAACCCCCAACCGATCATGCAAGCAGTGAGGGCTGTCGGGGAACTGGCGAGCCGGTGCGTTCTGGTTGGTGACTCGCTCTCAGACATTGAGGGAGCGCGGAAGGCAGGCGTGCGGGTGATCGGCTACGCGAATCGACCGAACAAGGCTGAGGCGTTCCGGGCAGCCGGGGCGGACGTGGTGACCACGAGCATGGGCGAGATAGCCGGCGTATTGATCAAGCGTGCCGGTGGCTGAGGTGCGTCTTGGGCCGCACATGTATCAGCGGACCGTATGGCCTGGCTGTCGCTTAAGGAGCAGTTGCCGGCGCATCTGCCGAATTAGCCTTTGGGCGAAGGATCAAGCGCGTTCCGCGCGGCGCGGGGCGGGGCGCGGCAAACGGCTCCTGCGGAGCCGCCGCCCCGGCGCAAGGGCGCGCGCCAACCACGCCCCGCACACCATCGCCGCTGCCGCCTGCGCTACGACCCACGCACCCGCGACTACCAGCAACGACGCATCACCGAAGCGCTACATCGTCCGGGACGTCCACACTGCCCTCCGCGCAGACTTCGCAGCCCTGACCACTTGACCTCCATAGGAGCATCGGGATGGCACTAACGCAGCGAGCTGCGGTAAGGTGACTCGTAGGTCATCCACAAGTATTCATCCGCAGTCCTACTTAAAAAACCCTGGATGGCGACCTCGTGAGAGTCTAGCCGCGAGATAAACCATGTAGCCAAATAGTACGGCGAGGCCACTGAAGTAAGTATGCATTTGGAATCGGATGTATGGCGTGAATTGTTGAGGTCCTCGACTCAGTGCAATAACTGGCAGTACAATGCCAACTATGGCGGGATAGAGAAGGACTAAAAGTCCTATCCAGAGCTGCTTGTCGGGCCGAACTACCTGGTCATGCGCATCTTGTGCTCGCCGGACCTCTGCCTCAAGATCTTCCGCTGCTTGCTGCGCGCGATCGTATTTTGTTTGAAGACGAATGCGCGTTGGAACGTGGTTCGGCCCTCTTATTGACCGCACGGCCGATGTTAGGTCGAGATTAGGGGGAACGCTCCAGCGATCGGCCCCGAAAAGTTGATGCGCCCCTGCTGTGCCCCTCCTTGCCTTCTTAGGTGCCTCCCGAGCTTTGGCGACAGCCTTCCGTTCTTCAACAGCTTCTTCGAATGCGAGACGCCAAACTTCCGGATAATCAGTAGTTGGCAGGTCAACAAGGTGTTTGCGGGTTTCTGACCAATCGGCTATTACTTCCCAATCTGCGACTGTGAACTCATCCCCGCTCGCCATGCGACCGTCAAAGAAATCTTTCGCTGCCCTGAATTCCTGCGTCACCTCGTCCACATATCGCTGCAGGTCCTCGTCTTCGATATCGATGTCCCTGCCCTCAAGGCGCAGCTCCCGCAAGCTTGTCGTCCCGTCCCTGATCATGACTAGAACATCGTCGTCGTCTAGGAAATCGCGGGCATCGAAACAGATAAGGGCCTCGCGAGCCTCGGCTTCCCGCCTAGATGCGAGATCGTGCCGTTCCTTGGCGTTATTTAGAACCCGCCAGGCACCCTCCTGCTCTCCACTCAGTCCCAGGAAGCGTGCTACTAGAAGGCCGCCAATGATGGCTACTAGACCTGTTGTGCTTGCGATGATTGTTTCTAGGAATGGGGTTGGGTCAACGACTTCCCCCGGACTAGGGAATAGGGCAGGCGTCGGAGAAGGGACCGCAGCATCGTTGACGATGGGCGTAAGAGGGCTGGCGGGCATGGGCGGCAGGCTTGACGTCGCTGGAAGCGTCGCTGACGGGGTAGGAGTTGCTTCTAGCAAGTGAATTAGAGCCTTTCCGAGCGGTCTATGGGTAGAGCTGGTCTAGGTCGACAGCGTGACAGGTCAGACCGCTTGCGCCAAGACTAATAGTTCGTGGTGTCCAATTCCCGCCAGTCGTTGCGGCGCGGCCCACAAGCTACCGGTCCAGGATTCCGCAGTCGCGGAGGTCGTTGCGGTAGACAGTTGCTAGGCGGATGCTGATGCAGCCACGAGCGCCTTTAGCTGCTCAACCGTCAGCCAGGGACTGCCGCGGTGTGCCATCCGGTGGCAGTTCGAGCAGATCAGCGCAAGGTCGCTGAGCCGGGTGTCAGTCTCGCCGGAGACATGCAGTGGGGTCCGGTGGTGGCACTCGATGTAGTCACGTCCTCTGTCGCCGTAGACACGTTGGAAATCGAACCCGCACACCTCGCAAGCGATGGCGATGCCGCGTCGCTTCGCCTCGGCCAGTTTCCGACGACGAAGTTTGGGGCTGCGCTCTCGGCGAAGGTGCTCCCGTAAGGTGACACCGCCCTCCCGCATCGACAACTCGTCGAGGTCGGGATCGTCGATCGCAGGCTCTGCGCCTAGGCCCTCATGGAGCAGCCTACGGATTCGGTTAGCCAGCGACCGCATCTCAGCTGGGTGCGCTTGGAACTCCTGACGTACCAGCTTGTCTAGTTGGTTGCCGTTGCTGCGGTCGGCGACGATGTTGTAGGTCTTGAGAGCCACACCGGCAGGATTGCGGAAGTCTGGATTGCGGCGACCACGGTGGATTGCGCGGCTTTGGAGCAGGTCTGAGAGGGCGCGCACCCGTTCGTCGTTGGCGTCGAGCTGGCGCCAGCCGTTGGACTGGACAAGGTCGCAAGCGAGGACAATCTCGTCTCGTGTCCAGTCTGGGTTCGGTAGGAAGGCAACCGTGAAACCGAGTCCTTGCAGCAGCCTGGCGACAGTCTCGTCGCCGCCGCTGAAGTGCGAGGGGCCCCACGCTGTTCCGGTGCTGACGCCGTGCGCGTAGCCGACGATCGGTTTCGAGTCGTAAAGGTTGCCCTGGTGGTCAAGGTAGTAGGCCCGTGACCGACCGAAGCCGGTGGACTTGAGGAAGGCAGTACGGCCGAGCCTGTCGAACTCCTGTACCGCGGCGAGTACACCGTCGCGGGTTACATCGGCGAGCGTCACGGGCTGAGACTATGACGTTGGTGCGACAGGAGAGCGCCTGGCACGAGGAGAGGGCGGCAGCCGCCTAGGGCTCCGTCCCACTCCCAGGGGCAGCCGTACAGCAGCGGAGTACAGCAACGCATCAGCCTGTAGCAGCCGGAGCCCACCCGCCGTCGGCGGTGTACCAGCGCTGATGGACGCATGAGACCGGGTCGCCCTCAGCTGCGGATCAAAAGGATGGCTGTAGGGCCAAGGCCCGGAGCTGCGGGATGCATGCGCGATTCTTGCTCGTGGTGTTGATGGGCTCCGCTTGGGGCGTCCTCTGCCAACTGAGGTACGCCCGCAACTGCGGTCATGATGTTGACGCCGACCGCACCGATCATGGCGGCTGCGGCTCCCCCGTAGTAGAGCCAGCGAGGCGCATCCGCTCCACTGGCCGCAGCCCACGCCGCGATGAACCCCTGCGCGACGGTGGCGAGGACAGCGATGAGCGCTGCGGCCACCGTACGCAAAGGCGGGATGCACAGCGAGCGGCGGGATTCGAACCCGCGACTTCGCCCCCAGCGCAACCCATCAACACCACTCGTTCAGTATGACGCGACACGGCAAGGCCGCCCCCATGCAGCCATACGTACAGCCAAGCCCACAGACTGACGTGGTCCCTTCGCTGGCGGCAGGCGACACGGCGAGCAGGTCAGCGGCAGTCACCGACGTCGGCCGACACGAGTCTTGATCTTGGATCTTGCAAAGGCAGGGTTGCTCTACCACCGCCCGAGGGAGGCAGGGACACGGCCTGAGTGTCCGTGTGCCGTATGCGTGTCGCCAGTCGGGCGACAGGTCACGTACCGGCAGGTCAGTGCCGTGAGCCACGTGGTCTTGAAAACCGGTAAGGCAGCGATGTCTTCGTGGGTTCGAATCCCACACCCTCCGCCGTATTCTCCCGCAGCGGGGTATGAAGGGGCGCAGAACATTCGCGCACCCGGAAGGACCCGTTTCGATGACCCTGGAACGACCGATCGCCCCGGACCCGTACGAGCTGCTGCCGACCGTGCCGTCGTTCGACCTGACCAGCGACGACGTGCACAACGGCGAGCCGATGGACGCGCGGTACGCGCACGGCGGCGCCGGTGGCGGGAACGTCTCGCCGCACCTGTCCTGGTCGGGTTTCCCGGCGGAGACGAAGAGCTTCGTGGTCACCTGCTTCGACCCGGACGCGCCGACCGGTAGCGGTTTCTGGCACTGGGTGTTGGTGGACGTGCCCGCCTCGGTCACCGAGCTGTCGACCTCGGTGCGGGAGGCCGACCTCGGCGGCGCGTTCAGCATCCGCAACGACTACGGCGACACCGGCTACGGCGGCGCCGCGCCGCCGCCGGGGGACCGCCCGCACCGGTACGTCTTCGCGGTGCACGCGGTCGACGTGGAGCACCTGGACGTGGGCAGGGAGGCGAGTCCGGCCTACGTCGGCTTCAACCTCGCGTTCCACACGCTGGCCCGCGCGGTGATCCGCCCCTCGTACCAGGTCAAGGACTGAGTGCGAGCAGGGGCCCCTTCTCGACACGTGGTGTGGAGAAGGGGCCCCTGCTCTACCGGAGGCGTTGAGAGGGGCCCCGCCTTACACCCGGGCCACGGCGAAGACGGACTGGCCGAACGGGGGGCGGATGCGCTGCTCGGCGGCCTTGGTGGCGGGGAGCACCAGCGTGTCGTAGACCTTCACCATCGGGCCCTCCTTCGGCATCAGCCGGAAGACCTTGGTGGCCATGAAGTAGCCGATCAGGCCGAGCGCGTTCGCGTAGTGGATTTTCTCCACGGTGAGGCCGGCGTCGGTCATCGCGGTGGCGAGCGTCTTCTTGGTGTAGCGACGCACGTGGCCGGTCGCGATGTCGGCGGGGCCCATGGCGAACTGGAACGCCGGCACGATGATGATCACCGCGCCGCCGGGCCGGACCAGGTCGCGCATGCTGCGCAGCGCGCCCACGTGGTCGTCGATGTGCTCCAGCACGTTGTACGACACGGCGGCGCTGTAGTCGCCCCGCTCGGTGTGCGGCAACAGCATCTGCCGGACCTCGACGCCGGGGTGCTCGGACAGCCGCTCCTTGAGCTTGACCAGCCGGTCCGGGTCGGCCTCGGTGGCCGTGATGCGGGGGATGTGCTCGGACCAGGCGAGTGCGTAGTCGCCGAGGCCGCTGCCGATCTCGATGGGGTTGTCACCAAGGTAGGGCACGGCCAGTTCGACGAACCACCGCCGGTGGTTGACCGCCGTGGCCAGGCCTTCGAGCACCTCCGCCTGGACGCGCTGATCCCCAGTGATTTCTGCCATGCGTCGATTCCTCACGATATGACTGACCCGCGCCTGGACCGCTCAGAGTCAACCATCTGAATGGCCGGCGGGAAAATCGGGGGCACCGCGCTGGCCGAATTGCGGTCGGGTGGGGCACGTGATCGGCGGTCGGCGAACCCGGCACATACTACGCGAGTCCCAGAAATATGTCACGGGCCCGTCATACGTTGACTACGCTCTGAAATGTTATGACTACTCCGCAATCGGACGCGGATCGACGT
The DNA here is from genome assembly GCF_039566955.1 of Micromonospora sp. DSM 45708. Classification (NCBI taxonomy): domain Bacteria; kingdom Bacillati; phylum Actinomycetota; class Actinomycetes; order Micromonosporales; family Micromonosporaceae; genus Micromonospora; species Micromonospora schwarzwaldensis. The sequence goes on from NZ_CP154796.1 coordinate 6,725,703, forward strand.
CGGGGACGGTGGACCGACGCTCTCGCCGTGCTCAGCTTCGTGCTGCTCGCGCTCTGGGTGACCGCCCGGCTCTGGGCCGATCCGGCGAACGGGGTACGGGACAATCGCACCGACCAGGCGCAATTCGAATGGATGATGGCGCACGGTGCGCGAGTGGTCACTGATTTCGCCTATCCGTTCACCTCGGACCGGATGAATGTGCCGGACGTCGTCAATCTCATGGCGAACACGTCCGTATTATCCGTTTCCTTGCCGCTGTCGCCGATAACGGTGTGGTTCGGACCGCGTTGGTCGTTCCTCATCTTCCTCACACTCGGCCTGGCCGCCACCGGCGCCGCCTGGTACTTCCTGCTCTCCCGCGTGGTCGTCGGCGCCCGGGGGCCGGCCTGGCTGGGCGCCGGCTTCTGCGCGTTCGCGCCGGCCATGGTGTCGCACGCGAACGCCCACCCCAACATCGTCAGCCAGTTCGTGGTGCCGCTCATCGTCTGGCGGACGCTCCGGCTGGCGCAGCCCGGCCGCTGGCTGCGCAACGGGCTGCTGCTCGGCCTGGTGATCGTCTGGCAGGCGTTCCTCAACCTGGAGATCCTGCTGATGACCGCGCTCGGTCTGGGCGGGGTGGTGTTGGCGCTCGTGCTCGGCCGGCCCGCGCTCCGTTCGGCGGCCCGGCCGTTCGCCGCCGGGCTCGCGGTGGCCGCCGTCGTGGCCGGGGCGCTGCTGGCGTACCCGCTGCACGTGCAGTTCGCCGGCCCCGGCGCGTACTCCGGGCTCTCCACGCTGATCCGGGGCTACTCCACCGACCTCGCCGCGTACCTCGCCTGGGCCCGGGAGTCGGTGGCCGGCGACGCCCGGGGCAGCGCGCCGCTGGTCAAGAACGCCACCGAGGAGAACGCGTTCTTCGGCTGGCCGCTCGTGGTGCTGGTGGTGGCGCTGGTCTGGTGGCTGCGCCGGGACGCGGTGGTGCTCGGGCTGGCCGCGGTCGCTGTGGTGTTCGGTCTTTTCTCACTCGGCCGGGAGATCCGGTTCGACGGGCGCGACACCGGCATCCCCGGGCCGTGGGCCGCGCTGGAGAACCTGCCGGTCCTGCACGCGGTGGTGCCCACCCGGTGGTCGCTCGCGCTCACCCCGATCATCGGCGTGCTGCTCGCGCTCGGCGCCGAGCGGGTCCGGCGCCTGGCCCACCGGCACCCGGCCGCCCGGGGGCAGATCCGGTTCGCCGCCGGCACCGTGCTCGCCATGGCGCTGCTGCCGATCCTGCCCACCCCGTTGCCCACGACGCGTCTGGACCCGACGCCGGCGTTCGTCACCTCCGGGGCGTGGCGGCCCTACGTGGCGGGTGGGCGCAGCATCGTCACGCTTCCGCTGCCCGACACCACCTACGCGGTCCCGCTGCGCTGGTCCGCCGAGACCCGGCTGGACATGCCGCTGGCCCGGGGCTACTTCCTCTATCCGGACACCCGGCCGGGCGCCGGCCGGGTCGCGCTCTTCACCGCGCCGCCGCGCCCCACCAGCACGTTCTTCGAGACGGTACGGCGTACCGACGCGGTGCCGCCGATCGCGCCGCAGGACCGGGTGGCCGCCGTGGACGACCTGCGTCACTGGCGGGCCGGCGCGGTGATCCTCGACCCCCGGCTGCGGCCGGCCGAGTCGCTTCGCCGGGCGATGACCGAGCTGACCGGGATCACCCCGACCCGCACCGGCGGGGTCTGGCTGTGGGACGTGCGCCCGCTGGTCGACTGACCCGGCGGTCAGCGGAGGCAGCAGCCCTGGCAGACCTTCGGTCGGGGCAGCGTGAAGGCGAGGCAGCAGGTGCGCCGCTGCACGGTCGGCTCGCCGGTCGGGCCGGGCACCAGCTCGACCAGGTCGGCGAGGTCGAGCGCGTCGAGCAGCGTGCCGACGGCCGCCACGCTCGGGCCGGGCAGCGCGTCCGCCGCGCGCAGGATGCCGTGTGCGATGCCGGAGGCCACCGAGCCGAGCAGCGTCCGGGTGCCGATCCGGACCTCGCGTTGGATCGCGTCGATCAGCGGGGCGAAGTGGGCGTCGAGCAGCGTGGCGCGCAGCGCGCCGAGCAGGGCGGCCTCGTCGGCGACGACCCGGACGCCCGGCGTGCCGGTCAGCGCCAGCGGGTCGGTGGGCAGCACGGCCACCGGGGTCGAGCCGCGCAGCCCCAGGGTGAGCAACTGGTGGTGGTCCTCGAAGTGCACCAGCACGTCGGCGGGGTCGAGCAGCGGCACCCGTCGTGCCGAGGCCCAGCCGAGCACGGCCGGCAGCGCGGTCCAGTAGCTGTAGGACTTCCAGGCGAGCGCCGCGCAGGCGTGCGGGGTGCCGCCCCAGCGCCGGCCGGCGGCGGTGAGGAACTCGGGGAGCAGCGTGCCGTCGATCAGGCGGGTGGCCGGGGCCCAGCGGTCCAGTTCGTCGCGGACCAGCAGGCCGGGCGCGAGACCGGGCAGGTCGTCGGTGCCGAACATGGCGCGCAGCGTCGCGGTCACCGGGGCGAACGGGGTGGCGACGTCGCGCCCCGGCATCACCGCAGTCACCTGGCCGTCCCCCGTCCGGTCGCCCGTCGGCCGGCGCGTGCCGTCGACCGAAGCTAAGGCTAGCCTAACCACAGTTCCGGACGGAGGGAAGTGGCACCACGGACTTGGTGGGGGAGGTCCCGGTCACTCCGTCGCCGTCGTGTACTACCCGGCGGGGTGGGCGGAAAACACCGTCGGGAGTGCCCGCCGGGTCGCGCAAGCATCGACGTACGCCGCTGAATTGTCAAGGTGACTGTCGAATACGAGGCAGTTTCCGTACACGTTCGGCCACGAAACGTGAAGATGGTCTTCCCGCGTACGAGGAAGCTGATGACCTCACCGATCGAGCGTGCCGCCGAGTCCTTCGCGGTCGAGCTCGCCCGGCACCGCACCGGCCGAGGGCTGTCCAAGAAGCAGTTGGCGACGCTGATGGGCTTCGACCCGTCCTACGTCAGCCACGTCGAAGGGCGCCGGCACCGGCCCACCGAGGACTTCGCCCGCCGCGCCGAGGCCGTCCTCGAGGCCAGCGGCGCGATCTGGCAGCGCTTCCGGGAGTACGACGAGCTGCGGCACAGCCGGGCCACCGGGACGCACCGGGATCCGCCCGTCCCCGGCCAGTGGCTGCCCCCCGGCACCGGCCTGGTGGTCGAACGCGAGATCGCCACGCTCACCCACACCGGTGACGGCTACCACTGCACGATCCGGCGGGAGCTCTACAACGCCGGCACCGAACCGGTCACCCGCTACCTGGTCCGGGTCGCCGTCGACCGCTACCCGAACGACCCGGGCCGCTCCAACCGGCACCACCGCGAGCATCCGCTCACGTTCGCCGAGCTGCAACTCACCGCGTACCGGGACGACGGCAGCGGACGCGAGCAGATGCACTGGCGGGCCAAGCACGACCGGGACGCGTTCAAGGAGATCTGGCTGCTCTTCGAGAACGACGAGGGACGCTTCCCGCTCTACCCGGGCGACCGGGTCACCATCGAGTACGCCTACCGCGTCGGACGGGACAAGTGGGGCCCCTGGTTCCAGCGCGCCGTACGCCTGCCCACCCGGCACCTCGCGGTGCGCCTCGACCTGCCGGCGGAGCTCGACCCCAAGGTGTGGGGCGCGGAGACCTCGCTGTCGGCGGAGGAGGGCCCGCTGCGGACCCCCATCCAGCACACCCGGGACGCCGACCGGATGATCTACGAGTGGGGGACCGACGACCCGCCGCTGAACGCCCGCTACCGGATGCAGTGGCGGTTCCGCAGCCCGGCACCGGACACCGAGCCGGACAGCACGCCCGCCGGGGAGACCCGGGTGCGTGCCAGCGACCGGATGCGCGCGGCCGGCATCGTGCAACGCGGCGACGACCTGCTCCGGCAGCCCGCCCGCCCGTTCGACCTGCCGGCCGAGGAACGGCACGCCCGGCAGGTCGTCGAGCGGCTCGCCGGGATGCTGGCCCGCCTCGACGAGCTGCACCCGTTCAGCAAGGGCGTCGGCCTGGCCGCCCCGCAACTCGGCGTCGGCTGGGCCGCCGCGCTGGTCCGCCCCGCCGACCGGGCGGCCGACCCGGTAGTGCTGCTCAACCCCCGGGTGGTGGACGCCACCACCGAGACGGACGAGCAGTACGAGGGCTGCCTCTCCTTCTTCGACCACCGTGGCCTGGTGCCCCGGTCGTTGCGGATCGACGTGGAACACGCCCAGTGGGACGGCAGCCGCGTCATCACGTCCTTCGAGTACGCGATGGCGCGTCTGGTCGCGCACGAGATCGACCATCTGGAGGGGCGGCTCTACGTCGACCGGATGGCGCCCGGCGTGCCGCTCGTGCCGGTGGAGGAGTACCGCGAAACCGGTAACCCCTGGCGCTACTGAGCGGCTCCGGCACGCGGACCGGTTGCCGGACCGGCCCGCGCACCGGAAAACGGGGGGCCGGGTCGCGTGCCCCAGGGGGCGGGGGCACGCGACCCGGCTTGGGGGGGAGGAGGGTTCTACAGGGTGCCGAACGTGTCGTAGCGGATGTGGTCCGGCGGGACGTCGTCGGCGGCGAGCGCACGCAGGGTCGCCCGGACCATCGCGGCCGAGCCGGAGACGTAGCAGTCGTGCGTGGTCCAGGGGCCGTACCGGGTGACCACCTCGGAGACGTCGCCGAGTTCGCCGGCGAAGTCCGGGTCGGCGCTGCACGCCGGCGTCACCGACAGCCAGGGGTGCGCCGCCACCAGCTCCTGGAGGCCGGCGAGCCCGTACAGCTCGTCCGGGTGGCCGGCGCCGTAGAAGACGTGCACCCAGCGGGTGCGGTTGACCCGGGTCAGCTCCTCCACCAGCGCCTTGATCGGGGCCAGCCCCACCCCGCCGGCCACGCAGAGGATGTCCCGGGTGGAATCCGGGTCCAGCGTCATCGAGCCCATCGGCGCGGCCAGCCGCAGCAGGTCACCCGGCCGGGTCCGGCGCACCAGCGCACCGGACACCCAACCGGCGGCCCCGGCCGGCGTACGGATGTGGAACTCCAGCACGTTCTCCTCGTTCGGGGCGTTCGCCACCGAGTACGTCCGCCACGTGCGCGGGAGGTGGCGGGGCACCTCCACGCTGACGTACTGGCCGGCCCGCCAGGGCAGCGGGTCCTGGAGCGCCCGCACGGTCAGCACGGCGGTGTCCGGGCCGTGCCGTTCGTGCGTCAGCACCTCGGCGTGCCAGAACGGCGGGTTCACGTCGGCGTCCGCGCCGACGAGCATCCGCTCGCTGATGCTCGCGTACGCGTCCCGCCACGCCTGGTCGTACTCCAGGCTCCAGTCGTCCCCGGCGACGGTGCGCAGGCCGTCCAGCAGCGCGACGCCCAACGTCGCGTAGTGGTCCGCCGTGACGTGGTACTTCCGGTGGTCCCGGCCCAACCCCCGCAGGTACTCGTCGAACGCCTCCGGATCGTCCGCCGTCTGGGCGGCCGTGACGATCGCCTCCAGCAGTCGGTCGCGCTGCCCGCTCATCTGCACCGGGAAGAGCGCGCGCAGCTCCGGGTCGAGCAGGAACATCCGGGCGTAGAAGTGGCCGCAGAGCCGCTCCCCGTGCTCCTCGACCAGGGCCCAGCTCTCCTTCAACAGCCGCGCGACGTTCTCCACAGGGGCACGCTCCTTCTCCGGACGGGCGGATCGGCCCCGATAGAATGTCCACGGAGCGTGTACGCCGGTCGCACACAATGTGCGATCGGCTCATCTGCCCGCCGAAGTGGTTTCATGGTCCGGTGACGGTTGACGAGACTGCCCGGCCGGTCTCCCGCCGGGTGCTGAGCACCGAGACGCTGCTCGTGCTCGGCCTCTCCCTCGGCCAGTCGGCCGTGTACGCGCTGGTCTCGCTGATCGCGAAGCTGACCGCGTCGGGCGGGTTGTCGAAGCAGACCGCCGCGCTGAACACGTCCACGTCGGCCCGGCCGTACCTCGACCTCACGTACCAACTGCTCGGGATCGTCTTCGCGCTGCTGCCGGTGCTGCTCGCCGTACACCTGCTGGCGCGCGACCCCGGCGACCCGGCCCGGACGCTCGGCGTCGACCTGACCCGGCCCGGCTCGGACCTGGTCCGCGGCGCGGGCCTGGCCGCGCTGATCGGCCTGCCCGGGTTGGCGCTGTTCTGGGCGGCGGCCCAGCTCGGGGTGAACGCCACGCTGGTCCCGGCCGCGCTGCCGGACCTGTGGTGGGCGGTGCCGGTGCTGATCCTCGCCGCCGTGCAGAACGCCGTGCTGGAGGAGGTGATCGTGGTCGGCTACCTGATCACCCGACTGCGGCAGCTCAGCTGGCGGCTCGGCGCGGTGCTCGCCACCAGCGCCGTGCTGCGCGGCTCCTACCACCTCTATCAGGGCTTCGGCGCGTTCCTCGGCAACGCGGTGATGGGCGTGATCTTCGGGCTGGTCTACCTGCGCACCCGCCGGGTGGCCCCGCTGATCGTCGCGCACACGCTGCTCGACGTGGTCGCCTTCGTCGGCTACGCGCTGCTGCCGAAATCCTGGTTCGGCTGGCTCTGACCGGCGCGCCGGTACCGGGTGACCGCCCGGGCGGCGAGCCGCTCCGCCGCGGCCGTACCGCCGGTCACCGCCGCCAGCACCGCCGCGCCCGGCACCAACCGCGCCGCCAGCCGCAACCCGAGCCAGCCGCCCGCCTGCGCCACCACCGGCGTGGCCAGCCGCCAGGCCGCCTCGGCCGTCCGGCCCCACGGCCCGTCCGCCGGGACGTCCGCCGCCCGGGCCGCCGCCAGCGCCGCCCGCGCGGCCCCGTCGTCCGGGTGCACCGACATCAGCACCAGCAGCTCCGCCGCCCGGTCCGGATGTGCCGGATCCCGCCCGTAGGCAGCCGCCAGGTGCAGCACCAGGTTCGCCTGCGTCCAGAGCACCGCGGCCAGCTCCGCGGCCGGCGCGAACACGCCGGCCCCCGCCGCCAGCGCGCCACCCGTACCGGCCATCCGGACGAACCGTCGGGTCGCCAGCCGGGCCACCCCGTCTGCGTCCGCCGCCGGATAGGCCCGCCGGACCTGCTCCACCCAACTCCGGGCCCGCGGTCCCAGCGCGTCCACCGCGGCCAGGGCCAGCAGCTCCGGCGCGAACCCGGGGTGGTCGCGCAGGCGCGGCCCCACCGCCCGCCACCCTTCCACCGGGGTACGCGCGTCCGCCGCGTCCGCTGCTGCGGGTTCGGCGGGTGGCTGCGGGGCGGCACGCTTCGCGGGGCTGGTCTTCGCCGCCGGGGCGGTCTTCGTGCTCCGCCGGGCCCGGGCCGTCCGAGGGGCGGGCACGGCCGCGTCCAGCGTCGCGTCGGGCGCGCCCGCCGGGGACGGATCCGTCCGGTCCGGCGCGGTGAACTCCGGCGCGACGGGCGTCTTCCGGGTCGTGGCGGACGCCTTCCGGGCGGTCGGTGCGGCCTTCTTCCCGGCGGGGGCACGACGAGCCCGCTTCGGGGCGGCCTCGCCCACGGGGGCGGCGGTGGCGGGCGGAGTGTCGCCCGGCACCCCTTCGGTCGACCCCGGCGCAAGCACCGGTTCGTCGGGCGTCGGTGTCGCCCCGGCCGCCGGTGTCGCCCTGGCTGCCTCGGGTCGGGCGGCCGACGCCGGCTCGGCCGCCTCCGGTGTGGCAGCGGGTGCCGCCTCGACCGCTCTCGGTGTGGCGGCCCGTGTCGGCTTCGCGGCCCTCGGCGCGGTGACCGGCGTCGGGTCGGCCGTCCCGGCTGCGGTAGGGAGATCGGCCGGGGACGGGCCAGTGGCCGGGGACGGGTCAGCGGCCGGCGTACCCGAACCGGGTGTCTCCGGTGCGGCCGGCCCGCCGGCCGACGGGCCCGGCCCGGTCGTGGACGGCTCGGCGGCCGGTCGCGGACGCGGGGCCGCCGGGACGTCGGCGGCCGGCGTCGGCGGCTGGAAGAGGACGCTCGGCGCGGCCCCACGCGCCCGCCCGCGTGGCGGTGTGTCGTCCGTCTCGTCCCTCGGCGGCGGCTCGGTGGTCGGCGGCGGGCTGAAGGTCGGTCGGGGGGAGCGGCTCCGCCGGGCCTTGGCGGGGGGCTCGCGACGGGGCGGATCGCTCGGCGACTGCTCCTGCATATCGATGGAGCGTAGTCGTGGACGTGACCTGGCACACGGCGGTGATGCGGCGGGTTCGGCGGGGTGCCGGTATCCGCTTTGCCCCCGACGGGTGTGGACCTGTATTCTCGGGCGCGGTGGCCTCCGGGGCACCGAGGAGACTTCGCCTAGTCTGGTCTATGGCGCCGCACTGCTAATGCGGTTGGGGTTTTAAAGCCCCTCCCGGGTTCGAATCCCGGAGTCTCCGCGCGAAAGCCGGTTGTGTAGACTGGCCGAGCACCGAGCGCCCGTAGCTCAATGGATAGAGCATCTGACTACGGATCAGAAGGTTAGGGGTTCGAGTCCCTTCGGGCGCACAAGATCATGAAGGGCCTGAACTGCGGAAACGCGGGTCAGGCCCTTCGTGCTGTCCGGCCTGCGTGGACGGTGGGTGTCACGTGGGTGCGATGTGGGTGCAGCCCCGGAGGCAGCGTTCTCGCGGGTTTGTCGGGATGTGACCCGCGGCTTTGCGGCCTGCTTGCGCTTCGGTGGGGTCGGAGCACCTGTTTTCGGTTTCGACGGTGCCGGGGTGCCGGCTTTGGGGCCGCGGTGGGGCCGGTTCTTGCGGGCGTTGGCTTTGATCTTCTTGCGGGTGCGACGGGCGGCGTTGAGCACGAGTTGGGCGGTGGCGTCGGCGCAGCGGCGTTGGATCTGCGGTAGGACGCTGGTGTAGGTGTCGGCGGTGACCACGATGCTGGAGTGCCCAAGGAGGTCCTGCAGGGTCTTCAGGTCGGCGCCGGCCTCGTGGGCGAGGGACGCGGCGCCGTGGCGCAGGTCGTGCAGGCGTACCGGGGGCAGCCCGGCCCGACGGACGAGGATCCGGAAGCGGGTGGTGGCGTAGTTCGGGTTGATCGGTTGGCCGTCGGGTCGGGTGAACACGTATCCGGTGTCGGTCCAGGGCGTGCCGTTGTCCGCCGCCTCCGCCTTTCGGTCCTGCTCGTAGCGGCGGTGTACGCGCAGAATCTGCACGCTGCGCTTGTCGAGGGCGACAGACCGCCGCCCGGCCGGGGTTTTCGGTTGGCCTTCGACGATCTGGTAGCCGGCGGTGGTGCGGTTGCGTTCAATGGTCAGGGTGCCGTGGTCGAGGTCGATGTCGGACCACCGTAACCCGCACAGCTCACCGCGGCGCAGTCCGCGTAGGCCGGCGAGCCACCAGAGGGCGAACAGGGGGTCATCGTTGACGGCGCTGAGGAACTCGGCGAGGTGGTCGGCGGTCCAGACGGCAACGGCCGGCCGGGCGCCGCTCTGTTCCCAGGACTGCACGCGGGCGTCGGTCCAGACCTTGGCGTGGGGTTGCTGGTAGCCGGTGATCTCGATGTGCCGGGCCGGGTTACGGTCCAGGATGCCTTCCTTGACGGCGAGGTTGAGGGCGGCGCGCAGGGTGGTGCGCAGGTGGTGCATCGCCGAGGCGGACTGCGGACGGCCCTTGCTGTTTCTCGTCGCCGCCATCTGAGCGAACACGGTGCGCAGGAGCGGGGCGTCGAGGTCGGCCAGGCGGTAGCGGCCGAGGTAGGGGATGAGGACGGTGTCGACGTCGCGGGTGTAGTGAAAGCGCGTGGTGGGTCGGATCTTCGTGCGGTTGTCGAGCCAGTGCCGCAGCCACCGCTCGACCGTCCAACCCTGTGCCGTCCGGTCCGCCTGCGTGGTGGTCAGCCATTCGTCGCGGGCGTGGCGGGCGGCGGCCTGCGAGGGGTAGCCACCGCGACGGACCCGCTCAGCGCGGCCGAGCAGGTTCGTCGCGGAGCAGTGGAAGTACCAGGTCCCGTGCCCACGCTCGGACAGTCGGGGGCAGGACTGTTCCCATCGCCGCCGTTGGTCGTCGCGGCAGCCGCACCGTTTGAAGATCACACCTGACGTCGCCATGACCGTGCCCTTCTGATGGAGTCACCTGTTCCACCGAGGCCGGCCCACCTGCCGGTACGGGCCCGTCGACTGGCGCTCGCCACCCGCGCCTTCCGACCATCAGCACGCCTCGCGGGGCGACGGGGCTATGGATCTGGGTGCTCCATGCGGAAGAGGGGCATCACGCATTGTGATGCTGGATGTCGTGGTAGCCGAGGTGGAAGAGCTCGGCGAAGTCTTCAGCAAGGTCTCAGGGTCGGCGGTCCATGCTCCCGTCAGTGTCCTTGACGAAGGGGAGAGTTGTGTCCGTTGCCGCTGATCGGCTGGTAGGTACGCGCGGGTGGTTGACGAAAGTCCCGGCGATTACCGTGACGTTCTGGGTCATCAAGGTGTTGTCGACGACGATCGGGGAGACGTTCGCGGATTATCTGGCCGTGAACGTCGGCCTGGGTCCTGCCGTCACCGACGCCGTCATGATCGCGGCGCTCGTCGTCGCGCTTGTCATCCAGTTCCGGACCCGCGCGTACACGCCGTGGATCTATTGGTTGTGTGTGGTGTTGGTGAGCATCGTCGGTACGCAGTTGACCGACTTGTTCACTGACACGCTGGGCGTGAGCCTGTATGTCAGCACCACCGTTTTCGCGGTCGTCCTCGCGGTCGTGTTCGCGGTCTGGTATCGGCAGGAACGTACTCTCGCGATCACCTCCATCGACACGCCGCGGCGGGAGGCGTTCTACTGGGGCGCGATCCTCACCACGTTCGCGCTCGGCACCGCCGCTGGCGACCTCGCCACCGAGGCGCTCAGCCTGGGCTTCCGCAACGGAGTGCTGATCTTCGGCGGCCTGATCGTCGCGACGTGGGCCGCCTACCGTCTGGGCGCCGGACAGGTGCTGACGTTTTGGATCGCCTACGTGCTCACCCGCCCGCTCGGCGCCTCGCTTGGTGACCTGCTGACGCAGGACAAGGATTTCGGCGGTCTGGGGCTGGGCGCGAGCGTGACCAGTCTGCTGTTCTTCGGCACGATCTTGGTCCTCGTCATCCGTGAACAGGTTCTGGTCAGTCGCCATGGTGTGGCGGTGAAGGGCGCGGGGCCGCTCGGCGGCCACCGGCAGGACTACATCTGGGCCGGCGCGGCCGTCGTAGCTGTCGCGCTGGTCGGGTGGGTGCTGCGGCCGGCTGCGGAATCGGCGCCGACCGCCGAGCCTGCGCCCATGACGACCGCGCAGCCCGGTAGCCAGGCCGGTGCCCCGGCAGCCCTCCCGCGGCAAGCTCGCCCGACCACGAAGCTGGGCAACCTGGGCAAGTTCGCCGTGATCGTCACCGACGTCAAGGAGAAGGTCGCCAAGAATGACCTGGTCGGCGGGAGGGACCGGGTGAAGGATCTTGAGGTGGCCTGGGACGACGCCGAGGCGGGGCTCAAGCCGCGCGATTCCGCGAAGTGGCACCAACTCGACGACCAGATCGATGCGGTCCTGACGGCCCTGCGGGCGTCGAATCCGGTGCAGGGCGACTGCGCCTCGGCGGTAGACACCCTGATGGCGACTTTGAATCAGTTCGACGGCCTCAGGTGATTCCCGATCCGACGGGTCGCCGTCGCGGGGTATGGGGCAAGTTTGAGGCGGGGCGTTTGCTGGGTTCAGGGTGATCGTGGGCGTAGACGTCCCCGCGCCATCAACTCGATGGTGAGGACGATGGCGGTGGCTTCGACGGCGAGGAGGCCGACGAGGACGAACAGCTGGGTGATCCCGGCGGTCAGGGGACTCGCGCCGCCGAGGAGGACGCCGACGAAGGCGCCAGGGAGGGTGACGAGGCCGACGGTGCGGGTCTGGTCGAGGGCGGGGATGAGCGCCTGGCTCGCGGCGGGGCGGCAGACGAGCAGCCGGGCGTCGCGGGGGAGCAGTCCCAGCGCGAGCGCGGCTTCGATCTCGCCGCCCCGGGCGCGAGCATCGTCGTTGAATCGCCGCCCGGCGAGGCTGGTGGCGGTCATGGCGCCGCCGGTCAGGATGCCGGCGATCGGGATGATCGCGATGCCGCGCAGGGGCACAAGACCGGCGAGCAGTAGGGCGGCGACGACGGTCAGGCTGGCGGTGGCGATCGGGACACCCGCCCACCAGCCGTACGGCCCGCCGGTGATCCGCCGCCCTGAGGTGCCGGCGGCGACAACGCACATGAGCAGGACGAACGCGCCGGTGGCCCACAGCGAGCCGACGATCGCGGTGATCACCAGCGACACGGCGGCCAGTTGCAGCGCGGCGCGGACGGCGGCGACGGCGATCTGCCGGCCGTGCCCGAGCCGCCCGACGGTGGCGACGGCGGCTGCGGCGGCGGTCAGCAGCACCAGCGCGACGGCGAGTTTCGGCCCGAGCACCAGCATCGACGAGGTCATCCGGTCAGCGTTGTCTCAGTGCCGACGGGTCGTTCAGTTGCTGCCGGATGCGTCTGTGGACGCCGTCGCGTCGGCGGCCTCGGTTGCCGAGCGGCGGCGGGAGCGCAGGAACTGGATGCCGATGGGCAGGACGGAGACGAGCACGATGGCGATCAGGATGAACTCGATGTTCGACTTGACGAAGCTGATCTGCCCGAGGAAGTAGCCGAGCACGGTGACGCCGGTTCCCCACAGGACGCCGCCGAGGACGTTGTAGGTGACGAAGGTGCGGTAGTGCATCCGGCTGACACCGGCGATAACAGGGGTGAAGGTCCGCACGATCGGCACGAAGCGGGCCAGCACGATCGAGCGGGCGCCGTAGCGGGCGAAGAAGTCGTTGGCCCGGTGCACGTTCTCCTGCTTGAACAGCCGGGAGTTCGGGCGGCGGAACAGGCTTGGGCCGACGCGCTTGCCGAACAGGTAGCCGACCTGGTCACCGATGATGGCGGCGATCGCGGCGAGCAGGCACAGCAGCCAGAGCGGCTGGTGCAGGTAGCGGCCGTCGGCGACGAGGAGCCCGGCGGTGAACAGCAGCGAGTCGCCGGGGAGGAAGAGCCCGATGAGCAGCCCGGATTCGGCGAAGATGATCGCGAGGATTCCGATCAGCCCGAAGGTGGAGATCAGCCATTCCGGGTCGATGAAGCTGGGGCCCACGGCGAGTAGCGCTTGAGGCGTGGACATGGCAAGGACCTCCGAAACCAGGGGTGGGGGTGGTGCTCAGGCGGTGGTGTCGAGGCGGCGGCTGGTCAAACGGTGGTAGACGCGGCCCCCGAGGCTGACGGTGGTGACTGCCGCGGCGGCGATGAGCGCGCCGGCGAGGATGTCCCCGGGGTAGTGCACGCCGGTCCAGACACGGGCGAAGCCGATGATGGTGGCGAGCACGCTCAGCGCTACCCCCCATCGGCGGGACAGAAACGCCCCCACGGCGAACGCCACCGCGAAGGCCGCGGTGGCGTGGTCGCTGGGCAGCGACGGTCCCGCGGCGTGCGGGATCAGTTGGTGCACGGGGTGGGTCTGGAAGGGCCGCACCTCGGTGCTGAGCGCGGCAACGGCCTGCCCGACGGCGAAGGCCAGCCCGAGGGACGCCACGACGCGCCCCAGGGCGGCACGAGCGTCCCGCACGTGAGCCAGGACGGGTATGGCCGCGGTAGCGGCGAGGACGTAGATCAGCCATACCGCCGACCATTCGAAGACGTCGTCGACGGGATCGTTGTGGCCGGCTGCGGCGTTGACAATCTGGAACAGGTGATAGTTCATCGCTCCCCCGTTGGTGGCTGCGGCCCGGACAGGGGCCTCTCGTCCAGGGTCCCGCGCGTCACCTGAGAGGAGCCTGAACCGGCCGGCGGCGGCGTCAGCGATGGTCGGCGTCGGCGGGCAGCAGGATCCGGACGGTCATGCCCGGCCCGGGCACCGCCTGCACGTGTCCGCCGTGCGCCGCGACGACCTCGCGGGTGATGGCGAGGCCCAGGCCGCTGCCGCCTTCCGGGCGGGTGCGGCTGTCGTCGAGACGGACGAACCGGTCGAAGATGCGCTCCCGGTCGGCAGCGGGGACACCGGGTCCGTCGTCGGTGACCTCCACGCACCCCCACCCGTCGCGCACCGACACGCGCAGGGTCACCTGGGTACGGGCGTGGCGGGCGGCGTTGTCGGCCAGGTTCCGCAGCGCGCGGCCGAGGTCGTGGGCGTCCCCGGCCACCCGCACGGGGGTGAGGTGGGCCCGGACGGTCAGGTCCGGGCGGTGCGCGGCGAGCCGGTCCCGCTCGGTGTAGGCCAGATCGTCGAGGTCGACGTCGTCCCGGCGGCGGGTGGCGCCGCGTTCGTCGATGCGCGCGAGCAGCAGCAGGTCCGCGACGAGATCGCCGAGCCGGCTGGTCTCCCGGCGCAACAGATCGACCAGGTCGCGCCGGCCGTCGGGCGAGGGTGCCACGGCCAGGCGGTCGAGACCGGCGCGCAGGGTGGCCAGCGGACTGCGCAGTTCGTGGCTGGCGTCGGCGACGAACCGGCGCTGGCTCGCCGCGGCGGTCTCCAGCCGCTCCAGCATCCCGTTCATCGTCTCGGCGAGCGCCGCGACCTCATCTCGAGCCGCCGGCACGGGCACGCGGGCGTGCAGGTCACGGGCGGTGATGCCGGCGACCCGGCGGCGGATCGCCTCGACCGGGCGCAGGGAACGTCCGACGAACCAGAACACCGCCGCGCCGACCACCAGCAGCATGGGCGCCAGCCCGGCGGCCAGGATCGCCGCGACCGCCTCGGTGCTCTCGTTGACCGGCCGCAGCGACTGCGCGACCAGCACCGTGCGTACACCGGAGCCGGTGGCCACCCCAACGGCTGCGATCCGGAAGGGGTCCTCGTCGGCGAACGGCAGCAGCCGCTGCTCGCGCAGCAGTTGACCGGGCCGGGGCCGCAGCGGGGACAGCGGCGCGGCGTCGCCGAGCGCGGCCGAGGCCGCCTCGACCCGCCCTGACGGGTCGAGGACCTGCACCAACGTCTGCTCTCCCGGGCTGGGCTTCAGCGTCTGGGCGAGTGCGTCCTGATCGCCGGCGGCCACCGCCGAGACCACCTCGGCCGCCCGTTGCCGCGCGGCGGCGTCCACGTTGCCGGCGAGATCCGCGCGGGCGAGGTAGACGAACGCCGCCGCGCCGACGGCGAAGGCCGCCCCCACGACGGTGGCGGCGGCCAGCGCCGAACGCAGCCGTACGCCCAGATGCCGGCGGATCCACCCGATGGCCATGCTCAGCCGCCGTCGGCTGCTAGGCGGTAGCCCATGCCCCGCTCGGTCTGGATGGCCCGGCGCCCGAACGGCTGGTCGATCTTGCGGCGGAGGTAGCCGACGTACACCTCGACGATGTTGGGGTCGCCGTCGAAGTGGGCGTCCCAGACGTTGTCGATGATTTGCCGTTTGGACACCACGTCACCGCGGTGACGCATCAGGAACTCCAGCAGCGCGAACTCCCGCGCGGTGACCCGAACGGCCTGGCCGGCCCGACTGACCTGCCGTCGCGCCGGATCCACGCTCAGGTCCCCGGCGGTCAGCACGACCGGCCGGGCGGGCGCGCCCCGGCGCACCAGAGCCCGCAGCCGAGCCACCAGCACCACGAAGGAGAACGGCTTGACCAGGTAGTCGTCGGCCCCGAGGTCGAAGGCATCCGCCTGGTCGTACTCGCCGTCCTTCGCCGTCAACATCAACACCGGCGTCCACACGCTCCGTGACCGCAGCCGCCGGCACACCTCGTACCCGTTGAGACCGGGCAGCATGATGTCCAGCACGATCACGTCGTACGGGTTCTCGGTGGCCGCCCACAGCCCGTCGGTCCCCGTGTGCTGCACATCCACGGCGAAACCCTCGTCCGTCAGGCCGACGCGCAGCACCTGCGCCAGGGCGGTCTCGTCCTCGACGACCAGCACCCGCACCCCTGCCCACCCCCTTCCGGAACATCGGCACCCGCACCCGCATCACCCCGATCATCGCGCGGACGCGTGGGCGGACGGGTGAGCCAGGGCACCGGAGTGCCGTCGCACGGCCACCGCGACGGATCCGACCGGCACCAGATGGACCAGAACGGCCGCAACCAGCACAACCGCACGGTACGCGGCCGCGGCCGGACGGCCGACCACCCGGCCGGAGTTCCTCACACACCCTGGCAGGTGAGGCGAGGCTTACCTTATGGTGAGCGGGTGCTGCTGAGACGTCCTGCTGTCGCACGAACCGGCCCCGCGGTGTGTGCCGTCGAGCCGGGTCGGCTCGCAGACCTGCCCCCGGGCAGCCGCGCCACGATCGTGGGACTGGCCGACGGCGCGCCCCCTTCGACGGCCCGCCGGCTGGCGGACCTCGGGTTCACCGCCGGGACGCCGGTGCAGGTCGTGCGACGCGCGCCCCTGCGGGATCCGGTCGTGTACCGGGTCAAGGACTACGACCTATGCCTGCGTCGTGCGCAGGCCGCGCACGTGCTGATCCGGGACGCACGGTGACGGACCCGGGATGCCACGCTGAGGCCGCACGTGGCGCCGTTGACACGGCATTGCCCCGCTTGGCCCTGGCGGGCAGCCCGAACGCCGGTAAGACGAGCATCTTCAACGCGCTGACCGGTCTGCACGCCAAGACGGGCAACTACCCCGGTGTGACGGTGTCCCGATTCGTCGGCACCATGCAGGCGGGTGACCGGCGGTACCTGATCGAGGACCTGCCGGGCACCTACAGCCTGGACCCGATCAGCCCTGACGAGCAGATCATGGTTGACGTGCTCGACGGCCGTCTCGACGGCGAGGCACCCCCGGATGCCCTGCTCGTCGTGGTGGACGCCACCACGCTGCGCCGCTCCCTGCGGTTCGTCGCCCAGGTGCTGCGCCGTGGCCTGCCCGTCTGCCTGGTGGTGACGTTCACCGACGAGATGACCGTACGGCAGGGCCACCTTGACCTGTCGGCGTTGCAGCAGGCGCTGGGCGTGCCGGTGGTGCGGGTGCTCGGCAACCGCGGGCAGGGCATCGACCAGCTGAAGGACCAGATCGAGCGGTGGCCGACGTGGTCGACACCGGCCCTTCCGCCACCGGACGAGCCGGCCGAGGCGGACGCGTGGGCGGAGTCGGTGCTGAGCTTTGCCGGCTACCGGGCCCCGGGACGGCACCGCATTACCCAGCGCGTCGACGCGGTGTTGCTGCACCCGCTGTGGGGCACCATCGTGTTCCTCGCCGTGATGATGCTCTTCTTCCAGACCGTGTTCACCCTGGCCGCACCCCTGCAGGGCTACGTGGAGACGTTCTTCGGGTGGCTGTCCGGGCTGGTGGCCACCCACGTCGGCAACCCGTGGCTGGCCGGGCTGGTCGGCGACGCGGTCATCGGCGGCATCGGCGCGGTGCTCGTCTTCGTGCCGCAGATCATGCTGCTGTTCCTGCTGATCTCCCTGCTCGAGGGCGTCGGCTACATGTCCCGCGCCGCG
This sequence comes from Micromonospora sp. DSM 45708, assembly GCF_039566955.1. Taxonomy (NCBI): domain Bacteria; kingdom Bacillati; phylum Actinomycetota; class Actinomycetes; order Micromonosporales; family Micromonosporaceae; genus Micromonospora; species Micromonospora schwarzwaldensis. Next base: position 6,742,985 of record NZ_CP154796.1, read on the forward strand.
TTCCTGATGGACCGGGTGATGTCCCGCGCCGGCCTGGAAGGCCGCGCGTTCGTGGCCCTGCTGTCGTCCTTCGCCTGCGCGATCCCGGGCATCATGGCCACCCGCACCCTGCCGTCGGCCAAGGACCGCCTGGCCACCATGATGGCCGCGCCGCTGATGACCTGCTCAGCCCGGCTGCCGGTGTACGTGCTGCTGATCGGCCTGCTCGTGGACCCTGCCGCCCGCTGGGGGCCGTTCGGAGCGCAGGGCCTGGTCATGTTCGGCATGTACCTGCTCGGCGCGGTCTCGGCCATGACCGCCGCCTGGGTGTTCAAGAAACTCGGCGACCGCACCGGCCCGCTACTGCCGTTCTACATGGAGATGCCCCCCTACCGGATCCCCTCACCCCGCTCGGTGCTGATCGCGGTCGGCGACTCGGCCAAGTCGTTCCTGCGCAAGTGCACCACCATCATCGCGGTCACCACCGTGAGCCTCTGGCTGCTGCTGAACCTGCCCCTGCACTCGACCGCCGACCTGCGCGCCCACGGCGTCGACCCGGGCAACGACACCGCGGTCTCGGCGTACGTCGCCGACCACAGCTACGCCGCCGCCCTGGGCCACCTCGTCGCGCCGGTCTTCGACCCGCTCGGCTTCGACTGGCGGATCAACATCGGCGTGCTGTCGGCACAGTCGGCACGGGAAACGTTCGTCGCCACCCTCGGCCAGGTCGCCGCCGCGGAAAACCCCGACGAACCGTCCAAGGCGCTCAAGGCGATGACCTACACCGACGGGCCGCACGCCGGGCAGCCGCTGTTCACCGCACCGACCATCGCGGCGCTGCTGGTCTACTTCGCCTTCGCGTTGCAGTGCATGGCCACCGTCGGCATCATCCGCCGCGAGACCGGCGGCTGGAAATGGCCCCTGATCGCGTTCAGCTACCTGACCGCGCTGGCCTGGATCATGGCCCTTCTGGCCAGGACCATCACCGCGCTGCTGACGGGATGACGCCATGATTCCCATCCACCCACAACCCGTCGCCGGTCACGCCGAGCAACTGCGCTGGATAACACCGGCCGGGATGCTGCCCTTCACCGGCGTCGCCGCCACCCTGCCCGCCCCGCTCGCCGCCCTGCGCGACGACGGCACCCTCGCCCAGGTACGCGTCGAACCCGCCGCGATCGTCACCACACTGCGTCCCGGTCGGCAGTGGTCCCGCGACGGCGCCCGCGTCCGTACGGCGCTACACGCCGCCCTCGCCGATCCGACCCACTGGACCACGGCCGACAACGGCGGCGAGCCGGACGACGGGCCACTGCGTCACGCCGCCCAGGAGTTGCTCGACGGGCCCGTCGGCGACCTCGCCCGCTCCCACGGCGGCCACATCGAGCTCCTCGACGTCCGCGACGGCACCGTCACCGTCAAGCTCGCCGGCGCCTGCCACGGCTGCCCCGCCGCCCGCAGCACCCTCCGTCAAGGGCTGGAGGATCAGCTACGCCGGAGCCACCCACAGTTGCGCGCCGTCACCGCTGATCCGAATCGCGGCTGACCCGGGCCGAGCTGCTTCCCCTGGCGTCGCGATCACACATCGCTACCAGCCGTGATGGTGCTCCGTTGGTGCTCGGATGTTCGGAGCTTGACCAGCACACTCGGAACAGGACCAGCGTAGGACGTCCTCAACGGCCGACCGCCGGACCTCAGGATGTCGCATGCCGCTCGCGACACCGCCCTGACCAGCAGATACTCAGCCACTCTTTTCGGCACGTAGCAGCACTCAGCGACACGCCGGAAGTGACGGCTACACGGCGTAGAGAGCATCTGACGGGTTCGGACTACGGATCAGAAGGTTAGGGGTTCGAGTCCCTTCGGGCGCACAAAATCATGAGGGGTCTGACTTGCCGTAATGGCAGTCAGGCCCCTCATTGCATCTGTCCCTTGTGGTCGGTTGGGTGCTCGGTGGGTGCTCGTGCGACGAGCGTCCCTCGCGTCCGGTCCCGTCCGGTGGGCGGCAGTGGCGTCCTCGGGAGCCCGCTCGACTACCACCTCGCCATCGGCATTTATCAACCCGCTGTGTCGCCACTCCTTCACGGGGATCTCGTCGACGACCGGTCGGACCTTGCGTTCCACCACGGGCAGCCCGATTGGTCCGTCGGCGAGCAGCCGGTCCGCCTGGCCGTCGTCGGCGGCCCGAGCGCTCGCCGGCCCCGACCCGGGCCCGACGACGGCGTGCGCTGGTGGCGACCTCGGCGCGGGAGCCGGGCGCTACCGGGACGCCGGAGCAGCGGTCCGGCACTCGACCAGTTCGCCGCCGCAGTCGATGCGAGGCAGGCCGGTCAGCGCCGCTGCCGTCGGTGTGCCCGTCGCCTCCTCGGGACCCGCCGACCTCGTGGTCAAGGCTGGTCAGCGGGCGGGTGGTCGTACCGACAGCTCATGGTGGAAGACGTCGCGGGGGTCCCAGCGCGCCTTGACCTGTTGCAGCCGCCGGTAGTTGGGTCCGAAGTAGACATCGGGCCAGGGGCGGGTCGCGGTGGTGAGATCGATGTCGGGGTAGTTGATGTAGGCTCCGCCCGGGGGTACACCGCCGGTGTCCGCGTACATGTCCCGGTAGAACTCGCGGATCCAGGCCAGGTGTCGCGGGTCCGAGGCCGCGTCGGTCCAACCGGCGAGGTAGAACAGCAGCATGGAGGCGTCCCGGTGGACGTCGGCGGTGGCGGTGGCTGGCACGGCGTTGATCGCGCCGCCGTAGGTGTTGAGGCTCAACGAACCGGCGGGCAGGTCACTGTCGCGGGTGAGGTGGCGGTAGACGACCTGCAAGTGCCGCTCGGTCAGGGGCGCGCGATGGAAGGCGGACTTGACCTTCAACCGCCAGTTCTTGCCGTCGTCGCCGTGGCCGCCGAGGGTCGCGGTCAGCCAGGGCAGCGTTTCCAACGATAGGGTAGGGGTGACGCCGACGCCGTCGCCGAGCGCTCCGACGAGTTCGTCGAGCAGGTGTCGGCTGTCGTGCGGGACCTGGCCGGCGAGGGTGTGGTTGCCGGTCCGCGGACGGAGCAGGACCAGTTCGGCGTACAGGTGTCTGCCGCGGGAGTCGGGTGCGCTGTTGCGGACGCACCAGCGGCCGAAGTTGCCGGCGAGGCGGTGAAAGCCCTGTTCGTCCATGCCGGCCCACGGCCAGGTGACGGTGAAGTCGAGCACCCGCGCGGGTGGGGTGGGCAGCGAGCGGAACCAGTAGCGCGTGACGACGCCGAAGGTCCCTCCGCCGCCGCCGGTGTGCGCCCACCACAGATCGCGGTTCGGGTCTGTCGGCTCCCGGGTGGCGACCACCGCACGGGCGGTACCGTGGCGGTCGACCACGACCACCTCCACCGCGGAGAGGTGGTCCACGACGAGTCCGTGCAGGCGGGAGAGGCGACCGTAGCCGCCACCCGCGATATGACCGCCGACGCCGACGCCCGGGCACGACCCACCGGGAAGGGTCACCCCCCACCCGAGGAAGAGCCTGCGGTACGCCTCGCCGAGCGTGGTGCCCGCCTCGACCGCGAAACCGAACCGTCGAGGGTCGTGGTAGACCTCGGTCAGACCGGACAGGTCGATCACCATCCGGACCGCCGGGTCGTCCACGAAGCCCTCGAAGCAGTGCCCGCCGCCGCGTACCGCCACTCGCCGGCCGGTGCGGACGGCGTCCTGCACGGCCGCCACGACCTGCTCGGTCGAGCCGACCACGCGCACCTCGTCCGGTGTGCCCACGAACCGTCGGTTGCCGCGACGGACGAGATCCGCGTACCGGGGGTCGTCCGGACGTACCCGGACCGGGCCGAACGGGGACGCACCGGCTGCCGTTGCCGCGGCGGCGGCGGGGGACGGATAGAGGACGGCGGCGGAGGCGACCGCGCCGGCACGAAGCACATCTCTGCGACTGGGCGAATCCATGCCCCGATGGTGTCGCCGTCGGGCGGACCGCGTGCAGTAGTTTCGTCACACGAAGTGCCGTGACGAAACTGGAGGCGGCGTGCTCGGTGTCCGGTGTGTCGAGTGCGAGGCGGAGCTGCCCGCCGGCGTCGGCCGAGGGCGTCCGCGCCGCTACTGCTCCCGGCGTTGCCAGGCCCGCGCGTACCGCAGGCGCCGCGAGCACGGCCCCGCCACCACCCTGCGTCGCGTCCCCGCTCTGCCCGCGCCCACCGGCGGTGATCCGCGCGACCGGCTGGTCGCCCTCGCGGTCGAGTTGGCGGACGCCGGGGGTGTGGACGCCGTCTCCATGCGGGTCCTCGCCCGACGCGCCGCCATGCCCGACCACGCCGTGTACCGGCATGTCCGCAACCGGGTGGCCCTCCTCGCCGCGATGGCCGAGCAGGTCATCGCCGCCCGCCCGCCCGGCGCCGCACCATTACCGCGCGATCCGCGTCAACGGCTCGAACGGCTGGCCGGGGACGAGTGGGCGATGTACCGGCGCCATCCCTGGCTGCTGTCCGTCCTCGCCACCGACCGGCCGCCGACCGGGCCGGCGGTCCTCGCCATGGTCGACCGGGTCGTGGCGGCGTTCACCACCGCCGGGTACGACCCCGCCGCGGGGTTCCGCGCCTACCTGGCGCTCAGCGGCTTCGCCCAGGGCATGGCCCTCCTCATCCCGCGCGATCCGGCCGACCACGCCTGGTGGTCGGCGACCCGCAACCGGCTGGAGCGGACCGGCCGGACCCGGGAACGGCCCTGGCTGGCCGCGGCCAGCCAGACCCGACCCGACACCGACCTCGACACCTGGTTCCGGTTCGGCCTGCGCGGGCTGCTCGACGGCCTTTTGGCGGGTGCCCGTTCCACTCACTGATCGCGGGCGGTCGCCTACCGTGCGAAGAGGAGTGGTCCGGGCCGGCACGGTGCCGGCAGCGGTGGACGCGGGGCGATCCGCTACCAGCCGCTCGCCATCACGGACGATGGTGGCCGGGCCCCCGTTGCGGGGCGACCGACCGGACGCCCCGCAACGAGCCGAACAAGCGATCGGTCAGCCGCGGCGCCACTTCTGGTTGGCGCCGCCGTTGCAGGTCCAGAGTTGCAGGACGGCATCGTTGTTCGGGTTCCAGTCCTTGATGTCGACGCACTTGTTGGCCTGCGGGTTGACGAGGTCGCCGGCTCCGCCGAGAACGAATTGTTGGGCCGGGTTGCCAGAGCAGTTGGCGATCTGGATGGCGGCGCCGTCGGAGGTGGAGCCCCAGGCGACATCCATGCACTTGTTGTTCTGGGTGCGCAGGGTGCCGTTGACGAACTCCCAGCGCTGGTTGACGCCGTTCGTGCAGTCCCAGACGATGAGGCGTTGGCCGTCGTTGAAGTTTCCGCCGGGCACATCGATGCACTTGTTGTGCCAGTTGCTGACGATGGCCGAACCAGCAGCCGGGGGCGGCGTGGTGGGCGGCGGGCTGCCGCCGGTGAAGGGCGAGAGGATGATCGCGGCCGAGCGGGGGTCGCCGTGGTGCACCAGGGACTCGAAGCCGCCGACGTCGTCGTAGGCGAAGCCGTACGCCTTGCCGTCGGCCATGTTGGCGTGGATGATCCGCGAGTAGTGGTTGGCCGCGCTGTTGCGGTAGAACTGGTTCGCGTCCAGTACCGGCTCCTGCGACGAGGTGCCCAGGGTGCCTCGGTTCAGCGCCGTGCACAGCGTCCGTTTGATCTCCGGCTCGATGAACGGTGGGGTGTTCGGGGCGTTGAACACCCCGTCGCAGCCCCAGACGTTGGCCGTGCTGGGCTTGGCGACCGTGGCGACCTGGGCGCCTGCCGAGTCGGTGAAGACCATGGTGTTGCCGTTGGTCCGGCCGAAGAAGCGCCGGTTCGGCTCGTTGACGCGGGGCACGACGGTGAGGGTCCGGCTCGTGTAGGCGTTCCACGCTGAGTTGATGTACCCGTCCAGGTAATTGGGGTTCATCAGGCCGGCGTCCATCGCTTTGCCGGGCGCGAGGACCCGCAGGACGGTGCCGTCGGAGCGGGTGTACACGGAACGGGCGAAGTCCGGGTTGTTCCGGATCTGGTTGATCACGTTCTCCCGGCCGTTGGCGACCGGATCGCCGGTGCGGATCGTCCGTCCGTCGGCGCCGGTGACGCTCACCGCGTGCGGGACGGCGAACATGTCCACCTGGGAACTGTTGAGCCACAGGCCCGAGTCGTTGTAGGTGAATTCGGACCAGTCGAACAGGATGTCCCGGTTGGGATCCCCGCCGGCCCAGGGTGCGGGTTGGACGAGGCCGTCGGGGCTGAGGCGGAAGTCCAGCTTCCGACCGAAGGAGAAGTACATCCGGGCCGAGATGAACCGCGGGAATCGTACGGTGACGCTGCCGCCGTTGCTGGGGCCGGGGATGGCGACGTCGGGTGCGGGGGTCGGTGGCAGGCCACCGGCGGGCCAGGCGGAGAACTGTCCGGCCGCGTTGACGTAGCCGAGCCGGCCGCCAGGACGGATGTCCTGTCCGAGGATGTAGAGGAACACCGCCTCGCCGCGACCCGAGTTGTTGACGACGGTGACCGGCAGGAGATCGGGCCCGACTGCGTGCGCCGGACGCGGTATGACGGAGATGGTGGTGGCGGCAGTCACGAACAACGCGGCGAGAACGCCGAGCATGACTCTGAGTTGTCGAAGTGTCGCTGATGTGTGTCGCACGGGCAACTCCTTCACGAGGGCTGAAACACGACGGGCGGGCAGGATGGCCGCGGTCGCGTCAACGGGGCAGTCGATCCGCCCGGCGCTTCGAGAGAGCGCTCTCACACACTGACGGAGTTCGATGTCGAAGTCAACGGGCTCGCTGCTCGTCACCCACGGCCCGGCCCTGCTGGGCCACCGCGCCACGGGCGTGGTGGACCTGGGCCCTCCGCCAGGCCGGGCCGCGCCCGGTGCGCCGAGACGCGGGACAATCAGGTCGAGGTGACCGTCTGCGACAGCATCGCCGAGAGCACGATCTTCGTCCCGCGCACGGCGGATGATCAGGAGAACACCGATGAGTCCGTGAATTCGTACCTACGTGATCTGGGACTGCCGCAGCGGCTGAGCGGCTACCGCTGGTTCCAACGCCCACCCGGCGACCTCACCGTCAAAGACATCGACGAAGCGGTCTACGCGGCGATCAGAGACCTGCCCCGCGATCATCACCCCGCCGAGGCGGTGCCGGCCATCCGCGCGGCCCTCGCCCAGTCGTACGGGCGGTGACTTGGCGACGGGGCGACGGCTGACCCGCTGCTGTGGGCGGCGGTCCCGGATGGCTCGTCGCCCCGTCACCACGTCCCGAGCGGGCTCAGCAGGAACCCCCACCTGCCGCGTTGGGCCTATCGGAACGATTGTGGGAACGGTGGGCATATGAGGAAGCCCCTGGCCCAGGGGGTACCCCGTCGCTCCGTCGGGACTCTCACGATCCCCGCTGGTCCTGGCGCCGACACTCAGACTGGTCACTCGTTCGAGTGAACGGCCGGCTTTTCCGTCACTCGCTGCGAGCTATCGGCCGATCTCGACCAACCGCAGCAGCCCCCCGTCCGCGGTCACACCCCAGATCGCCTCCGCCGCACTGGACGCCTCGTAGAGCCGGTCGAGAGTCGCTGTTTTCACCGTCGCTGGCCCCACCCGACACCCAAAGACCTGGTCATCACCAACCAGCGCGGACCACCGCCGAAATAGCACACCGACAACGCAGCACCATCGGAGCAGCAGATTCCAAATCCTGGGAGGCTCCGTCCAGTCCACGAAGGCGATCAAGGCCGCGACCGGCATCTCCGCTAGCCACGGCCTTGATCGTGAAGTACGCCCGAACGGACTCGAACCGCTGGCCTTCTGATCCGTGGACCGAGTGACCGGGCGACCGGGCCGGCGTCAGTCGACCAGCGTGACCGTGCCGGTGTCGAGGTCGTACCGAGCCCCGACCACCTTGAGGGTGCCGGCGTCCACCCGCTCGGCGATCAGGTGGCTGCGCTGCACCAGCCCCGCGACCTGCGCCCGGACGTTGGCCTGGACGCTGTTCTCCACCACGTCGCCCGGCTGGTCGAGCAGCGGCTCCACCACCGGGCGGAGGCTCTCCACGATCGTGCCGATGTGGCCGGGAGCGGTACCGCCGGTCCGGATGGCGTTGATCGTGGCGCTTACCGCCCCGCACCGCTCGTGCCCGAGTACGACGATCAGCGGGCTGTGGAACTCCTCCACGGCGAACTCGACGCTGCCCAGCAGCAGGTCGTCAACGATGTTGCCAGCGACCCGGTTGTCGAACAGGTCGCCCAGACCCTGGTCGAACAGCACCTCCGGGGCCACCCGGGAGTCGGCGCAGCCCACGATGATGGCGAACGGGTGCTGGCCGGCGGCCAGCCGCTGCAGGGCCGCCATGCTCTGGTGGGGGTGACGGCTGCTTCCAGTGACGAAGCGGTGGTTGCCGTTGCGCAGCCGACGCAACGCCTCTGTCGGGGTGACGGCGGGCGGCTCGGTGGTGCCGGCCAGGGCGGGACGGGCGGCCGTGAGCGTGCCGAGGGCGAGGGCGGCGGCACCACCGGTGGCCAGCAGCGATCGACGGGAAACGGGGTTACGCGACATGGCGATCTCCAGAGAGGTCCTGATGATCACCTGAGAGGCTGATGATGATCACCTGAGAGGGTTGGCACTCGCCTGCTTTCTACCACTCGGAGATCAAGTCGCGGCACCCCCGTCGTCAACTGTTCAGTCAATCGATACGTGCTGATTGTCTGGTCGGTCGATGCATTGACTGTCCAGTCAGCCGATGCGGGCGGATGAGCCCCGGACCAGGACCCGAGACGCGGGCACTGCGGTGCTCCGTGGGTGCTCGGATGTCGGGGTACTGGCACGGACCCATTGGAACTGGGATGGATCTAGACGCCATCCACGACATCGGTAAGTGTCGCTTGAATCCCATACTTGCGGAGACCCGGTCGGACTGGGTCGGACGCGGTTTGACCGGGCTGGACAACTTGCCGATCGGACTACGGATCAGAAGGTTAGGGGTTCGAGTCCCTTCGGGCGCACAAGATCAGGAGGGGTCTGACCTGCCGGAACGGCGGTCAGGCCCTCCTTGTATCTGTCCTCTGTGGTTGGGTGCTCGGTGGGCGCTCGTGCGACGAGCGTCCCTCGCGTCCGGTCCCGTCGGGTGGGCGGCAGTGGCGTCCTCGGGAGCCCGCTCGACTACCACCTCGCCATCGACATTTATCAACCCCGTCGATAGGGTCTCCGGTAGGAAAGTTCGCCGTACGGGAGGTGGGCATGCCCCGACGAAAGCGCGCGATTGCCACCGCGTTGGCCATCGGAGCGACAACGATCGCCCTGGGCGCCACGCCGGCCCACGCCGACCCGGTGGTGCCACGGCACGCCATCGTGATCTGCCAGAGCGCCAGCTTTTACGCCAACTACGACTCCGCCGGCGGTCCGACCGGCCTGAAGCGCACCCTGTTCTACGGCAACAAGATCGGCCATACGCCGGGGGCGCACCCGGTCTACAACGGGTGGGCGGCTTCCTTCGACTTCGGCCCCAACGACTGGGGCTACCTGCGCGCCGAGTGCATCGGTGGGTACGACTCGTGGTGAGCCGGCGTAGCACCCGGGTGACCGCCGGCCTGCTGGTCGCGGTCGTCGCCGCGACACTCGCCATGCCGACCCCGGCGCAGGCCGCCAACGGCACGATCGGGGAGCGGGAAACGGTGTGCGCGAGTGACCTGTTCGTCCGCACTCAGCCCGTCGGCGCCTGGATGGGCACCCTCTATCAGGGTCAGACGTTCCTGGTCGAGGGTCCCCGCAGCGGCGGCTACGTCTACGGGTTTGCCTACGGCCACATCAACCGGCGCGGCTGGGTGCAGGACGGCTGGTTCTGCTGAGCGGGCCTGCTGGCGGGGCAGAGGGCGCTGTGGCGTTGCCGGATCGGTGGACGGGTTGAATCCGTGTCGGGTCAGCGGTCAGATCGCTCGGGCGAGTTCGGTGAACGCGGCGGCGATGCGTCCTGCCGGCGGGACGTCGACAGCGAGCTCGTAGCGGCCGTGGCGGAGGTTCTGCAGAAGGCGTGTCCGGCGATGATGATCTGTGCTGTCTTGTCTGTCCGTAGGCCGCGCATCGGTCTCAACCGGTGTTTCAGCCGACCGTGATCGGCCTCGATCGGATTGTTCGCGTACCGCTCGACGTGGTGCCATGCCTGCGGGATCAGCTCGTCGAGCACCCTGGGGTAGACCGGCGCGGCGTCAGTGACGACCTCAGTGGGCGTCACCTTCACCGTCGACAGCGCCCGTCGAAAGAACCGCCGAGCCGCATCAGCGTCCCGTCGAGGAGAGACGAGCACGTCAATGACCTGCCCGTACTGGTCGACCGCCCGGTACACGTACCGCCACACCCCGTTGACCTTCACGTACGTCTCGTCAACGAACCACGGTCACCTGGCGAGTGGCGGGCAAACCGGGCGGCGTCGGCCAACAGCGGCGTGAACCGCTGCACCCACCGGTAGACCGTGACGTGATCGATCTCGACCCCGCGTTCGACCAGCAGCTCCTCAACGTCCCGATAGGACAGGTTGTACCGCAGGTACCAGCGGACCGCGACGACGATCACGCCGACTTCGGCGGCTGCCAGGAGCGAGAACGAGTCGACGCTTTCACAGCTAAAGTCTGCCTCGATCTTGCCGACGCCCAACGCAACAGAGCCCGGCGAACAATTGAGGACCCGTGCCGATAGTTTTGGTAGTGGAAACAGTTCTACCGGAACGGGATGGGGTTCGGGTTAGCTACGGTCTAGGTCAGGGCGCGATCGCTGGTCTGGTCGCGAGGAATTTGGCAAGAACGGACGGTTGCCTCTGGCGCCGCCGCCGCTACACGCCTGCACGAGGCTGTGGGCGGGCACACGTGGCAAACTCCGCCAAGGCGCGGTTCTCCGCAGCGCTTGAGCTTTGGCATCTAGGCATCTGCCGATATATGTCGGCTCCACCCGAGAGCAGGCCCTGGCACACATTTATGCGCCGTGGTCAGCGGTGGTTCGGGTTGGATGCGAGGGCGCGTAAAAGTTACCCCTGGGACGAGCCGTTCGAGCCTGGGGCCGGCATTGTTGTGGGCTTCGGTCCGTGGGTGTTCAGTCGCTCGGCCAGAATGTCAAATGATGTGGCCTGCTCGTAGGCGTCGCCGTTGCGTAACCGTTCACCGAGGAGGTCCTCCAGCCGCTGCGCGGTGGCGTTCTGTTCGGCGATGAGGTCTCGAACGACAGCAGCGAGACTTTCGTTGGTCATTTTGGCCGCGCCGCTGGCGACGGGGTTGTCGACGAGTTTATCGAGGATCGCGAGCCAATGACGGCTCATCCGATCCACGTATTGTGCGCGTTTCGCGTCCACGTCGTACTCGCAGTCGAGCTTGATCAACTGCTCCCAATACGGTTTGACGGCCTTCTTCACGGCCTCATCGAGTTCTACCCAAACGTACGGCTGGCAGGTCACCCGCACTCCGTTGCGCTCGTACCGCCACGACCCGCTGTCGGCGATGGCCCGCTGCAGCTCTACTTCAAGTTCTCTCGCGCGATGCGCGACGACGTTGCGGGCTCGGGCGGCGGCGAGACATGTCAGGGCTCGAACGGCATAGGGCATGAAGTACTGGGCAGAGCCGCTGAGGAACTCCCTCGGTATCCCTTCGGATGACCAGACGAATGTGGCGTGGACGCGAAACGTGAAGACGTAACCGCGCGCCGGAACGATGATCGGCGCCGGCGCGTCCCGGCGTTCGGTCACCCGGCCTGGCGGCGGTGGTGGCGGGGGTGGCGGTGGCATGGGGACAGGCTCGGGTCCGCGCAGCGCCGCCACGAGACGGTGCCATAGCGTCAGTAGCCAGGATCGGAACCGGCGCCAGGCTGCGGGCGAACCGGCCGTGTTGGTGGTGTCGGTCATGTCGTCACTTCCTCATCGCGGCGTCGAGCCATTCCGGTAGCCCGTCCTCGAACTGCGAATGCCGGGCGAGGTGGAACCTCATCCGGCGACCAATGCTTGGTAAAGCGGTGAGGTCGGTGACCAACGCCGCGGTCGCCTTACGCAGGGCTTCGTCGGAGTCAGCCTTGGTCAGCCATTGCTCGAAGGTGCTCCATGCCCTCCGCGACACATCGGCTGTCAACAGCGCCACCTGCCAGAGGCGTACGAGATCGTGGCTGTCGACCTCCTGCGCTGCGGCTCTGACCATGAGTTCGGGAACGCCGCTCGGGGAGGTGTCGGCCGGTATCGCGGCCAAACTGAGCAAGGCGCCGGCGGCATGCAGTTGTAGCTGTCGGTCGTCCGACCACCTCGCGAGTTCGAAGATGATCTGATCCGCCCTGTGCGGGGCGTAGAGCTGGTACACGCCCTCGGCGACCGTGTACGTGTGCTGCTGCATCGGATCTTGGGCGATGCGGCGTAGGTCGGCGAGGCTCCAGCTGAGATCCGGTTGTTGCAGCCCACTGGCGTACACGCGGGCGGCTGCGTCTCGCTGTAGATTTCGATGTCCACCAGCCCACTCCCGAACCTGCCGACGGACGAGATGACCCACCTGGCCACCCATGTCCGCGGCGACCATCGCCCAGGCCGCCGCCTGCCGGAGCCGGCGTTTGGGGGAAGCCGCCCAGTCGTCAATGAGGTCAGCGCAGACCCTTGCGAAATCATGGTGCGCGAGCAGGCCAGCCGCCTCAGCGGCCGCTCGCTGCATCGGCTCGTCGTCCTCCGAGACCAGCCTGTCCAGCCACTTGAGTAGGGCTGGCCGAGTGCTGTCAAACTCATGCCACGCCTCATCGATGATGACGCCGCGCATGCCGCCGTCGTGCAGCCAGGCTGAGCGTGACGATCCGCCCCGTAACCGGGTCGCTTCTCGGCCCTCCTGCCAGTCCACCTGGAGCGGTCCGAGCAACTCCGACACCGGGTGTTGTAATGCCAGCCGGCCCCAGTCCAACCGCTTGGCCTGCCCGTCGACCTCCTCGAGCAGAATGCCGGCCGCCTCGAAGGCGTAATGCAGGGGCTGCCAGGCGAAGACGGCGTAAGCAATCCGGAAGGCCCTTTCGTGCTGGTCAGCCCGCCGGGGCCGTCGGCTAGCGCCGCCGGCTTCCGAGCGCAGGATTTCCGCGGCACGAGCCCTGCGCCGCGGTTGCGAGCTACGGAGGATCTCGGCCAGTGTGGCGCCGTCGGCCGGATGCCTCTGCCCGACAGCCGCAGCGATTGGCACCACCTCACGGGGCCCATAGGAGCTGTGCAGGGCATCGACGAGGTCGCTGTGGTGGAGATATCCGCGGATGAGTTCGGCGCTTTTCTCGTCGCTGAGCCCCAGCCGGCTGCGTAGGTGATGGCCAAGATGAGCACGGAAGACGGCCAGCGGTGCGGGGCGCCTGTGCTGCACCTCGGCGCTATGCCGAACACCCGTACGTGAGTCGTCATGCCTGATCAGCAACAGGCTCGCGGACCGTCGTCGAAAGAGGTCTGCCAGCAGGCGCATCACCTGACTGTGGCTGTTGCCGGGCAGGCGGAGCACGTATCCGTGATCCTCCTTGATGCTGTCGCCCGCTCGGCGGAGTAGTTCCGGCGCAACATCTCCCGGCAGCAAAATCTCATGTACTCGATCCGGTTTGTGGCGGCGAGCCAGCGCCACGCAGGCGGTACTGAACCGCCCGGTGTGCGGTCTACCTGCCAGGCACGCCGTGGATCGCTGGCCGAGCTTCTCCCCGAGTTCCTCGTCCGCGGTCGTCGCCGCGTACACCGCGAGCAGATCGGGTACTCCCACCAGATCTCTGATGATGGGTTTTGCCGACGGTTGGCCCGTGTTAGTCACGATGTGAATCGTGTTGTTGTTGCCGACGGCGTTCACACCGCGGGCGTTGATCCCCGAGTAGGCGGCTGAGAACTGGGTGCCGTACAGCTCCTCACCCACTCGTGGGTCCATCCGTAAGGAACCCGGGACAATCTCCTCCTGCGAGTCGGCTGTCGAGTCTGAAGCAGTCTCCCCTTCACGACGAACCGGCTCATCTATCCGCAGCTCCGGCAGGGCTGCGTCGCCGGACGCCGCTTCTCCGGAGGATGTACTGGGCGGCTGCGGGTCTCCGTCAGGGGTGGTGTCGCTCATTGAGGCGAACCCCACGAGTCGAGGTCTTCAAGGCGGCCCGAGACGGAGATCGAATTGCCGTTGCCGATCGCGCCAACTCCCCGCGACCGGATGTCCTGGAAGACCTGCCCACCACCGGCCGGCTGAGGGCGAGACCGGCCGTCCCGGCGTTCGAGGCTCTCACCGCCGCTCCCGTCGTCTGGTTGGTCAGAGGCGGAAACGGGAGCGCCAGGAGGCTCGTTGGTGGTGGGAATACTCTCGCCCGGAATGTAGATCCAGGCGGTGGCCTCGAAGTGCTTCTCAGGTAGTCGTGCCGTCACCTGCTGGAAGTGCTCGGGCCGAAGATCCTGGTACTGGCGAACGATGTCGTGGTAGAGCCGGTCCGACACAATCAGCGCGACCGCAGCCCCCGGGAACTGCCGTAACGCGGCCTTGAGCTGGGGCGAGTCCACCAGTCGGCAGACTGTCACGACGGCGTCGCCGGGGTAGCCGTTCGCCCCGTCGAGATGAACCGGCCCTTCGTGAACACCGACGCGCAAACGGATACGTGCCTCATGCCTGAGCCCACGGTTGTGTTCGCGCAGCAACCGATCGAGGACCGGCGTAAGCCGTGTCACAACCGCCCGCTCGCTGGCACCCGGCGGGAGGATGGCTAGCTCACCATCGCCTCCCTGTTGGATCAACCAGTTGGCGCGGTCGAAGCCCAACTCGTCGCACGCCGTCGTCATGACCTCCCGAAAGGCCAGCTGCGCTCGATGCTGTAGGACGTTGTCTCGGCCGCTATAGGACTCCATGTCCACAGCGACCAACACACGTCGGTCTGGATCCGTGACGTAAGCCATGCCTTCCATCCCTCACTGGCGCGACGAATCGTTCGAGACCCATCTCTACAGGCCGGCGGCGCTGGAAATCCCATACAAATACAGGAACAAGGTCCACTGTCGAGTTAGCGACAAGCGATACTTCGATCCCATGGCTCTCGCCAATCTGGCCTCTACTCGGATCATGGGAAGAAGCCCTAGAGCAAGCAACGGCGAGGACACGTGGCGGGATCTTCACGTCGGCCTAGCCACGGCGGCGTCACTGCAAGCCTCAATCAGACATGCGGACGCGAAAGCCCTGGCGCTACTGACGGCCGAAGGAGGCATGGCAGCAACGGTCGTGGATCAAGCCCTGCCAGTCTCGCCGGATGGCAACACAAGCGTTGCCGCCCTTACCGTGCTCCTCGCGGCCACCATGGTGATAGCCATGACGGCGGCCACCTGTCAGCTCGCGCTGTCGCTCCGGCCCCGTCTGCCCAGCGCGGGTGGTACAAACCGGTTCGGTTTCCCGGATCTCGTCGCGGCAGGCCAGCGACCATCGATTGCCACAGCCACCCGACACAGGAACGAAGCCTGGGACTTCGTAGTGGTGCTCGCCCGGATCGCGATGGCGAAGCACCTACGCATCCGACGGTCTATGCCCTGGTTTCTCACCTCGCTTGGCTCCGCCGTCAGCTTGGTGATCCTCAAAGCCTTCGCGGATGCGATCACGTGACGGGCTACTGCGCGGAGTAGCGACATCGACGCCGAACGTGAAGGATGATCTCTGGAGCCTGAGGAGGTGCACATGGAGGAAGTGCTCTGGCCACCCACGACGTTCCTCGGACGCCTCCAACCGTCGACACGAGAGCAACTCTTGGCAGTGGGAGTCAGGCGCTCGGTGCACGAGGCGCAGGTGCTTCTCCGTGAGGGCGCCTTGGAAACCCACGTGGTCCTACTCCATGACGCGCTCGTCAAAGTCACGGCAGCACTGTCCGACGGCCGGCACGCCTTGCTGGCGATCCGCGTGTCCGGCGACATAGTTGGAGAGATCTCCGCCCTGAACGGCACACCGAGGACGGCGACGATCACTGCCTGTCGCCCATCGACCATCCGCATCATCCACCGTAACGCATTCAGAGCCTTCCTCCGCGACTACCCTGAAGCCGCCCTAGAAGTGGCCGGGATCGTCGCCGACCGTCTTCGGTGGGCCAACCGGCGACGGATCGACTTCACCTCCTACCCTGTGCGAGTTCGATTGGCCCGAGTCCTTTGGGAACTCGCAGCCGCCTACGGACGACGTAGTCCCCGCGGATTGGTCATCGACATCCGGCTAACACAGGACGAGCTGGCTACCCTCTGCGGTGCCGCCGAAATCAGCCTGCAGAAGGCGCTCGGGGGACTTCGGGCGGACGGCGTTGTCGCCACGGGCTACCGCGAGATCGTCGTACGAGACGGCGAGGCGCTGCGTCTAATCGCCGGCCTTGACTAGCTCTCGAGCTGCGTCGCCGACAGACAGACGATGTTTCAGATCCACGGACCCACTCCACCCGGCGAGGTGGTTGGAGTCACAAGAACCCGGGGCGGTTCGGTGGGCAGGTGTTGGGCGGCGACCTGCGCTGCGGGTTGTGGGGCGTGGCCCATGTCGATTGCGGGTGCCGACCGTGTGCTACTCAGCATTGTCATGATGGCGTAGCTGGCTCGTCGGGCCGCTTGGCCGTCTCCGAACGGTGATAGGTCTACCGAGGGACGTGGCGCGCGAAGATAGTGCTCAGCTGCGGCGGCGATAGTGTCGGGGTCGGTGCCGACGAGGTGGCTGGGCTCCGGGTTGCAGGGCTTCGGGTCGTTCGGTGCATTGGCGGGTCACGAGGAGTGGGACGCCGAGGCTGGTGGCTTCGCCCTGCAGGCCGCCGGAGTCGGTGACGATCAGGGCGGCGGTGCGCAGCAATCCGATCATCGTGGGGTAAGCCAGGGGTGCACTGATCGTGATGTTCGAAGCCCCCCAAGTCCCTCGCGGGTCTGCGCGGGTGAGGTCCGGGTTGGGGTGAGCGATCATCACGATGTGTGTGTCGGGCCGTCGATGAGCTATGCGGCGCAAGCCTTCGAGGGTTCCGGCGATGCCGGTACCCCAGTTCTCGCGGCGGTGGGCGGTGGCGACGATGGTCGGTCGCGTGGGTGTTGGGCTGGCTGCTCGGTGGCTGCTCAAGCGATGGCGAACTGACGCGGACGTATCGGCACGTGGCCGTCGGAGCCTCGCGCGGGTGCTGCTCGCTCAGCCCATGGCGTGCTCGCTGCCGACCACCTGTTCGACCTCCTGGGCGGAAGCCGAAGGCGTCTGTCCGACGCGAATCGCGAAGACTCTTCTTATTTCCATCGACCGGGATTACGCTCTGGGCCCAGCCCTGAGGTGGATCACATCGGAGGTTCTTATGAGGAAGATGACCATCCGTCGCACGACTGCGCTCCGCCTGGTGTCCGGCGCACGCCGGCTGTGGATCGAGTGGTGCTGGTAACTGCCGGCACGGCGGGCGCTCCCGGGCGCCCGCCCCTGCGGCGATCGGCCCGGCAGTGACCGTCGGGTCGGAGCGCTACGACTGCCACCGCGACCACGGGCCGTACGCCGGGGTCTCGGCGTTCCTCGGCCGGGTCGCCGCCGAGCGGCCCCGCCTGGCAGCCCGGCACGCGGTCGAACTGCGCGCGATCGTCCCCCAGCTCGATCCGGCGGCCCGGCCGGCCGCCGAGGAGGAGCCGATCCGCTTCCACCCCGCCCGCCGGACCGCCTGCCTGGCCTACGGCGCGGCGGAGCTGGTGGAGGCGTGGGCCGGCTCGCTCCGGCGGCCGGTGACCGTCCGGTTCGATCACGTCGCCTGTGCCGACGAGACGACCGCCGAGCTGCTGGACGCGCTGGCCCGCCGGCTCGGGCCGACCCCGGTGCGTCTCGACCTGCGCGACGGCGGGGCCCCCGCCCCGACGCCCGACGCCCGCACCCCGCAGGCGTTGCGGCGGGCCCTGGGCGACAGCCTGGCCGGTGGCTACTACCACCACGCGACCCGGGTCGCCCGGCGCGGGCGGGCGGCGGTCACCCCCGACAGCGACCTGCGGCACTGGTGGGCGTTCACCACCGGCCTGGCCACCGCGCTGGCAGCCCTGGACCGGGCCGCCGAGGCGCTCGACCTCTACGACGAGACACGGGCCGTCACCGACGACCCGAAGATCACTATGTCGGCGGCGTACGCCACCGCCATGCTGCACGCCCGGCACCTGCCGGCGGCCGACCAGGACCCGGCGCAGGCCCGGCACTGGCTGGAGCGGGCGCTGAGCCTCGCCGCCGGGCTGGCCGACCCACGCCAGCGGCTGCTGTCGACGGTCTTCTACGAGCAGGGCCTGGCACTGCTGGACAGCCGGGCCGGCCGGCCCGACCACGCGCTGCGGCTGGTCGACGACGGGCTGGCCCGGCTGACGACCGCGCTCGGCCCCGGCGAGCGCCCGCAGGACCTGGCCCGGCTGCGCCACAACCGGGCGCAGGTTCACCTCGCGCTGGGCGACCCCGCGCGGGCGCTGGCCGACCTGGACACCGTGATCGCCCAAGACCCCGACAACTGCGAGTACTACGTGGACCGCGCCGCCCTTTACCGGGCGGCGGGCCGAGCCCGAGCCGCGATCAGGGATTACGACGCCGCCATCCGGCTGGGACCGCACCTGCCCGAGGCGTACTACAACCGGGCCATGCTCCAGCAGGAGCGGGGCCGCCCCGAGCGGGCGCGCGCCGACCTGGAGCGCGTGCTCGCCATCGACCCGGGGCACCTTGACGCCCGGATCGCCCTGGTCAACCTGCACGTGGAGCGTGGCGCGTTCGACGCCGCCGAGGCCGGCGCGCGGGCCGGGCTGGCCGGTGCTCCGCAGGAGCCCGCGCTGCTGTGCACCCTGGGCCTGGTCCGCGCCGAGCGCGGCCGGCTCGCCGAGGCCGACGAACTGTTCACCCGGGCCCTGAGCGGGGATCCCGAGCTGGTGGAGGCGTGGACGAACCGGGCCGCGGCCCGGTTCGAGGGCGGCGACGCAGCCGCCGCGCTCGCCGACCTGGACCGGGCGGTGGCGCTGTCGGCGGCCCCCGTGCCGCGCTACAACCGGGGCACGGCCCTGGCCCGGCTGGGCCGGTGGGACGAGGCGGCCCGCGACTTCGCCCAGGCGCTCGCCCAGCCCGGCCTGGACCGGGCCCTGCGCCGGGACCTGCGCACGGAACTGGCCCGCTGCCGCCGGGCGCTGGCCGGCTGACCCGGCGCGCATCGCGCGCCGGAGATCCTCCCCGGGTAGGACGTGACGTCGGGGGCGACGGCACTCCCGATGCGACCTACCCGAGCGATGACACCACGTGTGCCACGGTGTTGCCGGAAGCCGAGATCCTGGGTGACCGCAGGCTGGTCGTGGAGCGCCCCTCGGAACTGCCCGCGCACCTGCTGGCGGTCCTCGTCGGTGTCGCTGACGCGATCACCCCGGTAGGTATGCGAGCAGCCCGACCTCGGCGGCGAGCGCACCCGGCTGACCGAGCGCGCAAAAGTCGGCCTCGACGGTGATCGTGCTGCCGGCGACCTTGCTCCATCCATGCATATGCATCTATTCTTTGGCGGCCCATCATCGACTGCCAGCGTCGGCAATCGAATATCGTCGAATCGCTTCGACAACCCAGCGTGACGGTTGATTCGAAGACGGGAGATAGTCGTGAAATACACATTCAGAAAGGTTCAGTTCGCCCTGGTCTCCGGCGTACTGGCGCTGGCCGGATCCGCAGCCGTCATGACGAGTTCCGCGTCGGCGGACAGCCTGGCCCAGCTGAACGCCACCCAACTCGTCGCCGACATGGGGGCGGGCTGGAATCTGGGGAACACCCTGGAGGCCAACGCCAACGGGATCCCCAGCGAGACGGCATGGGGCAACCCCGTCGTGACGCAGGCCTTCATCGACCGGGTGAAGGCGGCGGGGTTCAAGACGATCCGCATCCCGGTCTCCTACCTGGGCAACATCGGCGCCGCCCCGAACTACACGATCAACTCCGCCTGGCTGAACCGGATCCAGGAAATCGTCGACTACGCGTACGGTCGCGGCCTGTACGTGCTGATCAACATGCACGGCGACGGCTACAAGAGCATCACCGGCTCGTGGTTGATCTGCGACTCGTCGAACCAGACGACGATCAGGGACAAGTACCAGAAGGTCTGGCAGCAGATCGCGACCAGGTTCCAGAGCTACAGCGAGCGCCTCATCCTCGAATCCATGAACGAGGAGTTCGACGGCCAGTACGGCAACCCCACCCAGCCGTGTTACTCGAACATCAACGCCTACAACCAGATCTTCGTGGACACGGTCCGGCGGACCGGCGGGAACAACGCCTCGCGCTGGCTGCTCATCCCCGGCTGGAACACCAACATCGACTACACCGTCGGCAACTACGGCTTCGCGCTGCCGACGGACCAGTACCGGTCGTCGTCCGTGCCCGCCAACGAGCAGCGGCTCATGATCTCCGTGCACTACTACGACCCCTGGGACTTCGCCGGCGAGGAGAACGGCACCATCACGCAGTGGGGGCCGGCCGCCACCAATCCGGCACGGAAGTCGACCTGGGGGCAGCAGGACTTCATGGACACGCAGCTGAAGAAGGTGCGGGACACGTTCGTCGCGCGTGGATACCCGGTGTTCGTCGGTGAATACGGTTCCGTCGACAAGACGTCGGCCGACTCGACGAACAACAGGTACCGCGCGGACTACGCGCGCACCCTGGTGTCCACCGCCAAGAAGTACGGGGCGGCCACCGCCTACTGGGACAACGGCTACAACGGGGCGTACGGGTTCGGGCTGTTCAACCGCAGCAGCGCCACGGTCACCCAGCAGGGCATCATCGACGCCATCATGAGCGCCGTCGGCAGTGGCACCCCGCCGCCGACCACCACCCCGCCCCCGACCACCCCGCCCCCGACGACCCCGCCGCCGTCGAACGGGCGGTCCTGCTCGGCGTCGTACACGGTCACCGGTTCGTGGCAGGGCGGCTTCCAGGCCGAGGTACGGGTGACCGCCGGTGGCGCGGCGATCAGTGGTTGGACGGTGACCTGGACGTTCGCCAACGGCCAGCAGGTGACGCAGTCGTGGAGCGCGACGCTGACCACCAGCGGCTCGACGGTGACCGCCCGCAACGTCGGTTACAACGGTTCGATCAGTGCCGGCGGCAGCACGACCTTCGGCTTCCTGGGCTCGTCGGGCGGCACCAACGCCGTACCGTCGTTGTCCTGCGCGGCGAGCTGAACGGGCCGGGTGGGCGACGGCGCGATGTCCGTCGCCCACCCGCCCGGCGTCTCAGCTCGGCTCGGCCCGCTCAGCCGAAGAACGCCCGCAGGTGCTGGACGAGTACCTGGGGCTGCTCGTCCACGAAGTAGTGCCCGGTGTTGTCGATCTGCACCAGCTGCACGTTGGTCGCCTGCTGGGTGAGCGTCGCGGCGAAACTCGGGTAGAAGATGTCGTGGGCGATGCCCAGGACCGGGACGGTCACCGGCGCGTACGTCTCGTTGTCGATGATGTCCTGACCCAGCGCCTTGTACCAGCCGTTGCCGCCCCGGATGGCGTCCGGGGTCGAATAGGCCAGGGCGTAGACGGCCCGGTCGAAGTCGTTGATCGCGGCCTTGTTGACCAGGAGGTTGTCGAACATCCAGTCGACGAGGAAGCGGGACCGGCCGGTGATGAGCTGCTCCGGCAGTTGTGACACCTGGTTGAAGGCGAACCACCAGGGGTGGAACGGGGCACCCGGCGCCGGCAGCATGCGGAACTCGTAGTAGCTGCTGTTCGGGTGATCCACGTCCAGCATGGCGATCTTGTTGATGACCGAGGGGTGGTTCGCCGCCATGCTGTAGGCGACCATCGACCCCATGTCGTGACCCACGACGTTCACCTTGGCGTAGCCCAGCGCCCCGGCCAGCGCCGCGATGTCCGCCGCCATGGTCTTCTTGTCGTACCCGGACGCGGGCTTGCTGGAGTTGCCGGCGCCGCGCAGGTCGACGGCGATCACGCGGTACCGGGTGGCCAGCGCGGGCATCACCTTGTGGTACTCCCACCACGTCTGCGGCCAGCCGTGCAGCAGGATCAGGGGTTCCCCGCGCCCGCCGGCGACGTAGTGCAGCCGGATCCCGTTGACGTCCGCGTACCTGCTCGTGAACCCCCCGGGAAGGGAGGCTGCGAGGTCGGCGGCGGACGGAGCGGCGATCCGCGCACCGTCGGTGGACGGTGCGGCCTGTGCCGCGGTGCCGGTCGCCGCCGCGGCGACCGCGCCGGCCCCGAGCGCGATCAGCTTCCTTCTGTTCATGGAAGACACGCATGCTCCAGTTCTCTAGACGGTGACAAGGATCTTTACCGACTTCGGTAAATGCCGGGTTGTGCCAAGGCCACTCATGCCCGATGGTCGATGGGAAATGACCGATGAGACCTAATTTCCTGCGCCTGCGTCCGATGGTCGGGACTGCCATCAACGGGAATGCCGTCAACGGGACAGACGACGATCTTAACCACATCCGTGGACGTGCTTCGAGTTGATCTCGTGATTCACCGAGTTGATGTTGTTCGGCCGCGTTCGTGGTCGCCCGTCGGTCCGCTGTCTGTCCACCGTGCTCGGTCCCCGATCGTCGGACGTGCGCGGATGTGGATGTTCGCGGGGCCGTTGCGGCGTGGGGCGGGATGCACGGGTGACGAAGACGGCCCGCCGGTCAGCGCACCAGGCATCGGCGCGGGACAGTGTGTGCGTGGTCACCACCTGGGTCGGCGTTTGTGGGCGAGGGCGGGGCGGAGCCGCCTTTGCGCAGCGTGAAGCGCATCTGATGGGCGCGGACTGCGGATCAGAAGGCCAGGGGTTCGAGTTCCTTCGGACGTACCGCAGAAACGGGTCGTTTCGGGAGGTGGGCAGGCCCATTTTCCGTGCGGTGCAGCAGCGGGTCGGACCCATTCCGTGACGTCGACCCAACCGTCAGGCGGAGGAGGGCTGGCGGGGAAGCGTCGTGGCGGGCGTGGTGGTGTGGTAACCGGCGGCCTGGAGGGTGAACAGGTCGGCGTAGCGTCCGTGGGCGGCCATGAGGTCGTGGTGGGTGCCGGCCTCGACGAGGCGCCCGTGGTGCAGGACGTAGATGCGGTCGGCGTGGCGGACGTTGGCCAGCCGATGGGTGATCAGGATGGTGATGGCACGTCCCTGCCGGTCGCGGATGGCCTGGAACAACGCGTCCTCGGCGCGGGGGTCGAGGGCGGAGGACGGTTCGTCCATGATGAGCACGTCGGCGTCGCGCAGGAACCCGCGGGCGGCGGTGATGCGCTGCCACTGCCCGCCGGAGAGGTCCTGCCCGCCGGCGAACGTGCGGTCGAGCAGTGTCTCGTAGCCGTGGGGCAGTTCGGTGATCATGTCGTGGGCGACGGCCCGGGCGGCGGCAGCGGTGATGCGGTCCCGGTCGGCTGCGGTGGTGACGTCGCCGATGGCGATGTTCGTGGCGGCGGTGAACGGCCACTTGTGGTACTCCTGCGTGACGACCGCGATCCGGGCCCGTAGCGCGTCGGTGTCCCAGTCGTCGTGGGGCCGGTCGTCGTAGCGGATCGTGCCGGCGGTGGGCGTACGCAGGGTGGCGATCATGGTGGCGAGGGTGGACTTGCCGGAGCCGTTCTCCCCGACGAACGCCACCGTCTCGCCCGGCCCGATGGACAGGGTCACCCCGTCGACGGCGGCGGTGTCGCGGTCGGGGTAGCGCAGGCTGACGTTCTCGACGGTGATGGCATGCAGTCGTCGCGGCGCGGCGGGGGGCGCGTCCCGGTCCCGGGGTGCGGGGAGGTAGTCGGCGGCACGCGTCATGAAGCCGCTGTAGTCGCGGAAGTGCTGCCCCTCGGTGTAGACGCGGTCGACCTGGAAGGTGACTACGGCCAGCGATCGTTGCGCGGCCTGCACGGCGATGACGCAGGTGGCCGCCGCGGCGAGCGGGATCTGCCCGTCGACGAGCAGCAGCCCGAGCAGGACGTAGACCGCCATGGTGGCGATCCCGCCGATCAACGCCCCGACGGTGGTGGTCGTGGTGACCCGGCGGGCGAGCCCGAGCTGGATGTGGGTCTCCACACCCATCACCCGGTCGTACTGGTCGAGCAGGAACTGTCGCAGGCCGTAGGAGCGCAGCTCGGGGGCGGAGTCGCGTTCGGCCATCAGCCGGTGCAGCAGCCACAACCGCCGCCGTCGGACCGAGCCCGCGGCGTACGTCTGGTAGCGGAGGTGCCCGGCGCGCAGCGACGCCCACCCGTTCGGCACGGTCGCGACCAGCAGCGCGACCAGCAGCAGCGGGTGGACCAGCACCACGGCGACCGCGACGGCCACCACGCCGGCGAGCCCGGCGAGCAGGTTCATCGCGGCCTGTACCAACCCGGTGGTCGAGTCCGCGCCGCGGGAGGCCCGCTCCATGTCGTCGGCGAACGCGTCGGCGTCGAAGGCTTCCAGCCGTACCGCCGTGGACACCTCGAACAGGCCCCGTTCCACCTCCCGATCCACCTTCGGCGCCAGCCCGTTCTGCGCGTACCCCATCGCGGTGGCCATTCCCCCGCGCAGTGCGGTCACCGCCGCGAGCGCGACCAGCGCGGGCAGCGCGGCGCGGACCTTGTCCCCGGTGGGGCCGCCGGCGAACAACTCCACGAGCACCCGCTGCGCGGCGAGGAGCCCGAACGCCGCCATCACGCCCGCGCCCACGGTCGTGGCCGCCACGATCGACGTCCGCAGCCGATCGGCGCGCCAGCTCACCACGAGGGCGGCCCCGATCAGGCGGGGCAGCTCGGTGAAGACGGCGAACAGGCCGGCCTGGGCCCGGGCGCGGACGCCGGTCTCCCACCACATCTCCCGCAGCTCCGGCAACACCGAGTCGACCTCCGACGCGGGGGTGGGCGACGCGGGATCGGAACGGTCGGTTTCGGGCATGACGGATCCTCCCTACGACGGGCTGGCGGGTCGGTGACGTGGATGTGCGGTGGCGGGGATCAGGTCTGGCCGGAGCGCATGCAGGCACCGTAGGACTCCGACCGGCCGACACGCCCGCGACGCCGCCCACCGACAATGTCGGCCTGTTCCGACATCGACTCCGACACCGCCACCCGGCCCGGCGTACGCCTGGAAAATGTCACACCCGGTCGTTACTGTCACTCCTCACCGTGACCGCTCGACCGGGGTGGTGGCTGATGGACGACAGTGACGAGATCAGCGCCGCGCGCCGCGCGCTCGGCCGTCGTCTCGCCCACCTGCGCAGGGCCGCCGGCCTCACCCAGCACGGCCTCGCCCCGCTCGTGCGGTACGCCCGCAGCTCGATCGCAAGCACCGAGACCGGCCGGCAGCACCCCGACCGGACGTTCTGGTGCCGGTGCGACACCGTCCTGCGCACCGGCGGCACGTTGACCGCCGACTACGACCGCATCGCCGAGCTGGGCCTCCACCGCGAACGTGCCAGCACCGACCCGGCCGGCTGGGCGGCGCGGTGGGAGCCCGAGGAACGCATCGCCGCCCGCCGGGCCGCGCTGACGCGTACCACCGATGACGACGCGCGGCTGGCGCACCTGGAACGCGAGGTCCGGCGGGCGATAGCCGACAACGAGCGCCTTCCGCCGGGCACGCTGGTGGCCCGCCTCAGTCCACTGCGGACCGACGTGGACGAGCTGATGGCCGCGCGACAACACCCCCCGCAACGCGCCCGGCTCTACACGGCCGCCGTCCACCTGTCCGGGTTGCTCGCCGCGCTCGCCCTGGACCTGCGGGACTTCCGCGTCGCCCGCGCGTACGCCGCCGAGGCGTTCGACCTCGCCACCGCCGCCGCGCAGCCCGACGCGCAGGCCTGGGCCCGCGCCACCCAGAGCCTGATCGCCCACTACGCCGGCGGCGCACGCGACGCCCTCCCCTGCGCCGAGGACGGACTGTCGCACGCCGGCACCGGCCCGCCCCGCATCCGCCTGCTGATCGTGCCGCGGCCGGAACCACGATCGCCGACGTGAGCAGCCGGGCCGGCCGACGACTGTCATGATCAGGATCAACACCACGTATGCAACAAACCTGCACGTCTTTGCTATTGCCTCGCCGGTAAGCGCTTTCTTAGCCTGTGTTTCATCGATGTTTCGATCCGGGCTGAGGGTGCGCACACGAAGCCACATGCGGTGTCGGGGCGGTGGAAGCCGTGCCCGCGCCGTGTCTACTCCCGAGGAGTCCAACTGTGAGAACCGCAGTGCGACACAAGCTTCTAACCGGCGGGATCGCTGTGGTCGCCGCCGCCGCGGTCGTCGCGGCGATACCGATGACCCAGGCGTCGGGCGCATTCGGCGACCTCAACCTGGCATCGATCAACGCCAATGCAACTAATCTGAGCCTCGGTGCCGGTGCGGACGGTTCCAGCAAGGCCGACGGCACCAGCTACGGCAACGCGATCGACGGCAACATGAGCACCTACTGGTCACCGGCCGGCTCGACCGGCCGAATCTCGGTGAAGTGGGGTTCCGCCACCACGGTGGCCTCGATCAATATCCGGGAGGCGGCCGGCGCCGTCGGGGCCGTCGGCTCCTGGCGGGTCGTCAACAACGACACCGGCGCCACGCTGGCCAGCGGCACCGGGGCGGGCGTCATCACGTTCGCCGCCACCTCGCTCAGCAAGATCAATTTCGAGATCACCAGCTCGACCGCCACGCCGAAGATCGCCGAGTTCGAGACGTACGCCTCGGGCGCGACCACGCCGCCGCCCACGACCGGGCCGACCACCCCGCCGCCGACCACCGGTCCGACCACCCCGCCACCGTCCACCCCGCCGCCGTCGAGCGGCACGCTGTACGTGGCACCGACCGGCACCGACGGCGCGGCCGGCACGCAGGCGAACCCGACGACGCTCACCTCGGCGATCACCCGGGTCGCCGCCGGCGGCACCATCTACCTGCGCGGCGGCACCTACCGCTACACCCAGACCGTCACCATCGGCCAGGGCAACAACGGCACGTCGAGCGGGCGCAAGAACATCTTCGCCTACCCGGGTGAGACGCCGGTCCTGAACTTCTCCGCGCAGAGCGAGGACCCGGCGAACCGGGGGCTCGTGATGGGCGGGTCGTACTGGCACCTCCGCGGCGTCGTCGTCGAGCGGGCCGGGGACAACGGCATCCTGCTCGCCGGCAACAACAACATCGTCGAGCGCGTGGTGACCCGCTTCAACCGGGACTCGGGTCTGCAACTCTCGCGGCTGGTGGCCAACGCGCCCCGCGACCAGTGGCCCGCGAACAACCTCGTGGTGAGCACCGAGTCGCACGACAACGCCGACTCCGACGGGGAGGACGCCGACGGCTTCGCCCCGAAGCTCACCGTCGGCACCGGCAACGTCTTCCGCTACACCGTGTCCCACAACAACATCGACGACGGCTACGACCTCTACACCAAGAGCGACACCGGGCCCATCGGCCCGGTGACCATCGAGTCCTCCCTGGCGTACGGCAACGGCACGCTGAGCAACGGTGGCCAGGCCGGCGCCGGTGACCGCAACGGCTTCAAGCTCGGCGGCGAGGACATCGGCGTGAACCACGTCGTGCGCGGCAACATCGCGTACGACAACGGCCAGCACGGGTTCACCTACAACCGCAACGTCGGCTCGATGACGGTGTCGAACAACGCCAGCATCGGCAACACCGAGCGCAACTTCAACTTCGACGGCGGCTCCTCGGTGTTCCGGAACAACACCTCGTGCGACGGTGGCACGAGCGACCGGATCGTCGGCAACGCCGACAGCTCGAACCAGTTCTGGTCCGGCACCAACGGGTCCCGGTGCTCCGCGTACTCCGGCGCCCTGGGTTGGTCCTTCGCGTCCGACGGTCGCCTCGTGGTGACCTTCGGCGGCCGGGTGGTCACCCCGTAACGGGCAGGGGCGCCGGCGTCACCGCCGCGGTGACGCCGGCGCCCCGCCGGGCAGCCGGACCGTGACGAGCAGACCGCCGTCGGGTCCGGCCGCGAGGTCGAGCGTCCCGTGGTGGGCACGGACGACGCTCTGCACGATGGCCAGGCCGAGGCCGGCACCGACGTGCTGGTCGGCGCGTACGCGTTCCGTGCCGCGCTGGAACGGCTCGGTCAGCGTCGGCACGACCCCCGGCGGGAGCCGGGGCCCGGTGTTCGCCACACGCAGCACGCTGGCGTCGCCGTGCGTCCCGGTCCGGACCGTCACGGCGCCGTCGGCGGGGCGGTTGTGGACGATCGCGTTCTGGACGAGGTTCGTCACCATCCGCGACAGCAGTTCGGTGGAGCCGACGGTCGGGGCCGCCCCGCCGGTCACGTCCAGCCTGATCCCGCGCTGCTCGGCGAGGGGGAGCAGCGACTCGACGGCGTCCTCGGCGAGCAGGGAGAGGTCGACCCGGTCCCGGACGACGTTCCACCGGTCGGCGCGACCGAGCAGCAGGAGCGCCTCGGTGAGGTCGATCGCCCGCCGGTTGACCGCCGACAGGCGTTCGACGAGTTCGTCCCGGTCCCGACCGGGATCGTCGCGGGCGACGTCGAGCAGCGCCCGCGAGACGGCCAGCGGCGTCCGCAGCTCGTGGGCGGCGTTCGCGGCGAACCGCTGTTGCTCCGCGACGTGGGACTCGATGCGTTCGAGCATCGCGTCGAACGCGTCGGAGAGGTCACGGAACTCGTCCCGTCGACCCGTCAGGCGGATCCGGTGCGACAGCGAACCGGTCCCGGCCGTCCGGGCCGCCGCCGTGATCCGGGTCAGCGGCGCGAGCATCCGGCCGGCGAGGACCCAGCCCCCGAGGAGGCCGAACGCCAGCAGGAACGCCAGGATCTCGGCGGCCCTCGGCGCGAAGACGCGCAGCAGGTTGGACCGGACGGGAAAGACGCCGGGGGTGAGCGTGTCCGCGGAGCCGGGGACGATGAGCATGGCCCGGTCGGGCACGTACCGCAGGAGGAACACCCACACCGTGGCGAGCAGCAGCACGCCGGCGAGCACCAGGAACCCGGCGTAGCTGAGCGTGAGCCGGACCCGGACGCTCAGCCCCGCCTTCCTAGCCACGCTCGCCGCCGGCCGGCGGTGACACCGCGATGCGGTAGCCGACGCCCGGCACCGTGGCGATGATCCAGGGCTCGCCGAGCCGCTTGCGCAGCGCGGAGACGGTGATGCGCACCGCGTTGGTGAACGGGTCGGCGTTGGCGTCCCAGGCCCGCTCCAGCAGGTCCTCGGCGCTGACCACCCCGCCCTCGGCGGCGACGAGGACCTCCAGCACGGCGAACTGCTTGCGGGTGAGCGCGACATAGCGTCCGTCCCGGAAGACCTCCCGCCGGAACGGATCGAGCCGCAGGCCGGCGAGCTGCCGCACCGGCGGCCGGGCGTACCCGCGCCGACGGTCGAGCGCCCGCAGCCGCAGGACGAGTTCCCGCAGCTCGAACGGCTTGGTGAGGTAGTCGTCGGCGCCCAGCTCGAACCCGGAGGCCTTGTCGTCGATCCGGTCGGCGGCGGTGAGCATGAGGATCGGGATGCCGCTGCCGGAGGCGACGATGTGCCGGGCGACCTCGTCGCCGGAGGGCCCGGGGATGTCGCGGTCGAGCACCGCGAGGTCGTAGGCGTTGACGTCGAGCAGTTCCAGGGCGGAGACACCGTCGCCGGCGATGTCGGCGGCGATCGCCGCCAGCCGGAGCCCGTCCCGGACGGCTTCGGCCAGGTAGGGCTCGTCCTCCACGATCAGTACGCGCATGCGGATCAGTCTGCCGCCGCCGGCACCGGTGCAGGTCGCTCCGCCGGACCACGCCACCAGCGGCGGGACGCCAACCCGAACAGCGCCGCACCGGCGGCGTTGACCAGCACGTCGTCCACGGACGACACCCGGTCCAGCCGCAGCACGTACTGGAGGGCCTCGATCACGGCCGAGCAACCCGCCCCGAGCGCCAGGAGCCGGGACGGGGAGGCCAGCGCCGCGAACCGCATCGGCGCGAAGAAGCCCAGCGCCGCGAGCACCAGCAGGTTGCCGCCGATCCCGAGCGGCCCCATCGTGGCCAGGTCCCGCAGCGGGACCAGGCTCAGCCGACCGGGGACGACGCCGGCCCCCGGGCCCGGCATCATGGTCAGCCACACGAACGGCACCGTCCCGTAGACCAGGCCCACCTCGGCCAGCGACATCCGCCACGCCCCGGTGACGCCGGCGGCCCGCCGACCCAGCGCCAGGGCACCGACCGCCAGCGCGGCGACCGGCAGCCCGACCAGCATCATGAGCAGGACGCCGTTCTCCGTGTCGTAGCAGCCGTGCCACCGCCCGTCCCGGCACGCCGGAGCGGCCATCAGGAGCGGTCGCCGCACCGCGGACGCGACGCCGGCCAGGCCGAGGACCGCCGCGCCGACGAGCACGACCCTCCGCGTACGGCGGGGTGGCGCGATCCCCACCTCAGCCGCCCGCCCCGTCGCCGGGCGTCGCCCCGGTGACCGCCTGCGTCTCCCGCCCGATCATGTCCACCAGCGGCGCGTCGTCGCAGTTCGCGAGGATGACGCCGACCCAGCCGGTGTCCGGGTAGCTGGTCCAGTTCGCGCAGACGCCGGGGTTGCCGCCGGCCCGCTGGATCACCCACTGGCCGCCGACGATCTCGGCCGACGGCCCGTACGTGCCGAACGAGGCCGGGCCGAGCGGGAGCTTGGCGGCGGTGAGCACGTCGGCCCACGGCCGGTCCAGCAGCGTGCCGTCGCCCAGCGCGCGGGCGAACCGGACCAGGTCCGGCGCGGTGGCGAAGCCGCCGTCACCGACGGCGTCGATGAAGGCGCGACCCGGGTTCCGGTCGCGCATGTACTCGTAGGGGCTGCCCTGGTCGAGGTGGCGGAGGGCGTCGACCCGGCTGCCGTCGGCCAGCGTCATGTACGGGTGCGCGAGGCGCTCGTCGGTGAGCCACCGCGGCCGGGTGTGGAACGCCGAGCCGGTCATGCCGCAGCGCCGGAAGATGTGCTCCTCGACGTAGTCCCAGTACGTCTGGCCGCTCACCGCCTCCACGATCAGGGCGGGGACGGCGGCCTCGGCGCCGGCGTGGAAGCCGTTGGGCAGGCCGGGCGTGCCCACCAGCTTCGCCTGCCGGGCCCACCGCTCCTGGTACGCGTGGACCTCCGCGCGGCTCCGGAAGACCCGGTGGATGTCCTCGTCGGGCGTGTTCATCCCGGAGGTGCCGGTGAGCATGTGGTGGACGGTCACCTGCTCGGCGATGTCCGGGGCGAAGCCGGTCAGGTGCCGGCCCACCGGGTCGGACAGCCGAAGCCGCCCCTGCTGCGCCAGTTGCAGGACGGCGACCGCGCAGAACGGCTTGCCCGCCGAGCTGAGCGTGAACGCGGTGCCGGAGTGGTTGCGGATGCCCCGCTCCCGGTCGGCCATGCCGTAGCTGCGGGACAGCACCGTCCGGCCCCGGTGCGACAGCAGCACCACGCCGGAGAACCGGCCCTCGGCGGCCAGCCGCGCCACGTACCTGTCGTACGCCCCGCCCGGCCGGGTGGCCGGCGGGATGCGGTCGGGTCGGGACGAGCCGGTGGCGGCGTGGCCGGTCCCGGCGTTCGCCAGCGGCACACCGGCCGCGATCGCGCCGGTGGCGGCCAGTCCGCCCCATCGGACCAGCCGCCGCCGGTCGACACCCCGTGTCGAGTCCATGCCCACGCTCCTTCTCGGTGGCGAACCGGGCGGACGGCGCCCGGTTCGTCCCTGAAGTGAAGACGCCGGGCTGTTGCGCGGGCGTATGCGTTTCCCGATACACCCGCGAACGGCCCCGCGGGCCCGGGCGGCGGCCCTCGGCACGACTGCCGACGTGTTGACGCGGCCGGCGAACCAGGCCAGTCTGTGGGGGCGCTCCCAACGGCGAGCTTCGATTTCCTTCAGGAAGGAAGAGCTCGTGCGTCCCACCACAGCACTGCTCCCGGTCGTGCTGGCCGCCACGCTCGGCGGCCTGGCCCTGCCAGGGCCCGCCCAGGCCGCGGCCGGCCCGGCGCTGGTCGTCGACACCACCGCCGACCGGCACGCGATCAGCCCGTACGTCTACGGTATGAACTTCGCCGACGAGGCGCTCGCCCGGGAGCTGCGGCTACCGGTGCACCGGTACGGCGGCAACGCCACCACCCGCTACAACTTCCGCAACGACACCACCAACCGGGCCGCGGACTGGTACTTCGAGAACATCCCGAACGACAACACCGATCCGGACAGCCTGCCCGACGGCTCGGAGAGCGACCGGTTCGTGGCACGGAACAAGGCCACCGGCACCGACACGATCATGACGGTGCCGATGATCGGCTGGATCGCCAAGGACCGGTCCCGGGCGTGCGGCTTCAGCGTCGCCAAGTACGGCCCGCAGGAGTCCACCGACCAGTGGGCGCCCGACTGCGGCAACGGCAAGAAGCCGGACGGCAGCCTGATCACCGGCAACGACCCGGAGGACACCAGCGTCGCGGTCGGGCCGCAGTACGCCACCGACTTCGTCACCCACCTCAAGGACCGGTTCGGCGCCGCCGGTGCCGGCGGGGTGCGGTTCTACAACCTGGACAACGAGCCGGACCTGTGGCACTCGACCCACCGCGACGTGCGCCCGGTCGGGCTCGGCTACGACGAGCTGCGCGACCGCACCTACGCGTACGGCGCGGCGATCAAGGCGGCCGACCCGGGGGCGAAGACGCTGGGCCCGGTCGGCTGGGGCCTGAACTCGATCTTCTACTCGGGGCTGGACCAGGACACCTGCTCACGGACGGGCTGCTGGTCGAACCCGCCGGACAAGGCCGCGCACGGCGGTCAGGACCTCGGCCCGTGGTATCTGGACCGGATGCGGGAGTACGAGCAGCAGCACGGCACCCGCGTCCTCGACTACTTCGACGTGCACCTCTACCCGCAGCAGTCCGGCGTCAGCGGGTCCGGTGCCGGTGACGCCGCCACCCAGGCGCTGCGACTGCGCTCGACCCGCCAGCTCTGGGACCCGACGTACGTGGACGAGAGCTGGATCAACCAGCCGGTCCGCTTCATCCCGCGGATGCGCGAGCTGGTCGACAAGCACTACCCGGGCACGAAGATCGCGATGACCGAGTACAGCTGGGGCGGGTACGGGTCGCTCAACGGCGCGCTCGCCCAGGCCGACGTGCTCGGCATCTTCGGCCGGGAGGGGCTCGACCTGGCCAGCCTCTGGACCGCCCCGACCGCCGACCAGCCGGTGGCCGACGCGTTCCGCATCTACCGCAACTACGACGGCGCCGGCGGCGCGTTCGGCGAGACGTCCGTCCGGGCCGCCAGCGCCGACCAGGACAAGCTGGCCGTGTACGCGGCCGAGCGGACCGCCGACAAGGCGCTGACCCTGGTCGTGGTCAACAAGACCGGCGACGACCTGACCAGCCCGGTGGCCCTGACCGGCGTCTCCGCCGGCACCGCCCAGGTCTACCGCTACAGCGCGGCGAATCTCGCCGGTGTGGTCCGGGAGGCCGACCAGCCGGTGGGCGCCACCGGCCTGACCGCCACCTTCCCGGCCAACTCGATCACCCACCTGGTGCTGCCACGCGGCGCCGCCCCCGGCGACACCCGGCCGCCGACCGCCCCGGGCAAGCCGGCCGCCGGCACGGTCACCGGTGACAGCGTGGCGCTGACTTGGGCGCCGTCCACCGACGACACCGGCGTGACCGGTTACGACGTGCACCGGGTGGACGCCACCGGGACCGTGAAGGTGGGCAGCGCCACCGGCACCGCGTACACCGTGACCGGGTTGACGCCGGACACCCCGTACACCTTCGTGGTGACCGCCCGGGACGCGGCGGGCAACGTCTCGGCGGCCTCGCCCGGCCTGACCGTGCGGACCGCGACCGGCGCTCCGACCGGCGGCTGCTCGGTCGGCTACGCGGCGAACAGTTGGCCGGGCGGCTTCACCGCGACGGTCACGATCAGGAACACCGGCACCACCGCGATCGACGGCTGGAAACTGGCCTTCGACTTCCCGACCGGCACCCAGAAGGTCGGCCAGGGTTGGTCGGCCACCTGGAAGCAGAACGGCACGGGCGTGACCGCGGAGAGCCTGAGCTGGAACGGCAGGATCGCCCCCGGCGCGTCCACCAGCATCGGCTTCAACGGCACGTGGAGCGGCACCAACCCGGCGCCGGCCGCCTTCACGCTCAACGGCCGGCGCTGCGGCTGAACCTCGCGGCGCGCGCCACCGATCGGGCGTACGGGCCGGGGCACCGCGATGCCCCGGCCCGACCGGCGTTGGCGTTCCGCGCCGCCCGGCGGCCTTCATCGACCGAATGATGCGCAAACGTCGATGTTAGCGTCATCATTATCCGTGTCGCGCTCGTGGAAAGGCCCGGGAGGCGGCGCGGCACCTGCGCGGGAAGGCGCTCCGGACGGCGGTCGTCGATTGCTTCGGGGAAGTTACGACTTGACGAACGTCCTGTTATCGCCCACATTCGATGGTCAAGGACGAGGCTGGGGCTGACCGGGACGGGTCTGCCTTGTCGGGATCTGGCGTGCGCGACGCGTGGGCCATGTCTTGTTAGCGCTAACACCCTGGCGGCGTACGTCCGGGTTCTGGCCATCGAGGAGGATCATGTTCGCCTTTGGTAGGTCTCCATCGATCGCCCCGCCGAGTCGGCGGCGGCGGTGGTTGCCGCGGGTCGTCGCGGCCGGCGTGACGGCCCTGCTGGCCGGCGTCGGCGCGGCGGCCGTGGTGTCGTCACCCGCCGCCGCGGCGACGGTCGACACCAGCGCCTGGTACGTGCTGGTGAACCGCAACAGCGGCAAAGCCCTGGACGTCTACAACCTGGCCACGAACGACGGCGCGCGGATCGTGCAGTGGGCGCGCAACAACGGCAATCAGCAGCAGTGGCAGTTCGTCGACTCGGGCGGCGGCTACTACCGGCTGCGGTCGCGGCTGTCCGGCAAGGTGCTGGACGTCTACAACTTCTCCACCGCCAACTCCGCGAACATCGTGCAGTGGTCCGACGCCAACGGGACCAACCAGCAGTTCCGGCTCACCGACTCCGACAGCGGCTACGTCCGGTTGATCAACCGGAACAGCAACAAGGCGGTGGAGGTGCAGGGCGCCTCGACCGCCGACGGCGGCAGCATCGTCCAGTACGACGACTGGAACGGCAGCAACCAGCAGTGGCAGCTCGTCCGCGTCGACGGCGGGGGCAACCCCACCACGCCGCCGCCGGGTGGCACCTGCGCGTTGCCGTCGAGTTACCGGTGGTCCTCGACCGGGGCCCTGGCGCAGCCGAAGTCGGGTTGGGCGTCGCTGAAGGACTTCACCGTCGTGCCCTACAACGGCAAGCACCTGGTGTACGCGACCACGCACGACTTCGGCTCGTCGTGGGGTTCGATGAACTTCAGCCCGTTCACCAACTGGTCCGACATGGCCTCGGCCAGCCAGAACGGCATGTCGCAGGGCACCGTCGCGCCGACGCTGTTCTACTTCGCCCCGCGTAACATCTGGGTGCTCGCCTACCAGTGGGGTGGCACCGCGTTCTCCTACAAGACGTCGTCCGACCCGAGCAACCCGAACGGGTGGTCGTCGGCGCAGCCGCTGTTCACCGGCAGCATCTCCGGCTCCGGCACCGGCCCGATCGACCAGACGCTCATCGCCGACGACCAGAACATGTACCTGTTCTTCGCCGGTGACAACGGCAAGATCTACCGGGCGAGCATGCCGATCGGGAACTTCCCCGGCAACTTCGGCGCGAACTACACCACCATCATGAGCGACACCACGAACAACCTGTTCGAGGCCGTGCAGGTCTACAAGCTCCAGGGCCAGACCCGCTACCTGATGATCGTCGAGGCGATCGGCGCGCAGGGCCGCTACTTCCGCTCCTTCACCGCCACCAGCCTGAACGGCACGTGGACGCCGAACGCGGCCACCGAGAGCAACCCGTTCGCCGGCAAGGCCAACAGCGGCGCCACCTGGACCAACGACATCAGCCACGGAGAACTGGTCCGCACCACCGCCGACCAGACCTTCACCGTCGACCCGTGCAACCTGCAACTGCTCTACCAGGGCCGGGCCACCAACTCCGGCGGCGACTACGGCCTCCTGCCGTACCGACCGGGCCTGCTGACCCTGCAACGCTGACCGGCTCCCCGGCAGCTCGTCACGGGCCGGTCTCCCCACCGGGAGGCCGGCCCTCGGCGTACGTCAGGCGGGGTAGGCGCGGGTCTCGGCGGCCTTCACGGCGGCCCACACGGACCGGCCGGGCACCAGGTCGAGGTGACTGGCGGCGGCCGGGGTGACGTCGGCGGCCACCGCGATCGGGCCGTCCAGTTGCACGCGGAGGTTGTCGCCGTGGCGTTGCAGCCCGGCGATGACGGCGGCCCAGGTGTTACGCGGGCTGCCGTCGGGCCGGCTCGGGTGCAGGGCGACGGCCGAGGGCGGGAACGCGACGAACGCGTCGCCGTGCAGGGGATCGGCGACGGTGAGGGTGAGCCGGTCACCGACCCGTACCGTCCGGCCGTCGGCGGTGCCGCGGTAGAGGTTGAGGCCGACGAGCCGGGCGACGTAGTCGGTGCGGGGCCGCGCGGTGATGTCGGTGGCGTCGCCGTCCTGCACGACCCGGCCGTCCTCGACGATGACGAGCCGGTCGGCCAGGACGAGCGCGTCGAGCGGGTCGTGGGTGACCAGCAGCGTGGCACCGGGATGGTCGCCGAGGTGCCGGTGGAGTTCGGCGCGGGTGTCGAGCCGGGTACGGGCGTCGAGCGCGGCGAGCGGCTCGTCGAGCAGCAGCAGCACCGGGTCGACGGCCAGCGCGCGGGCGAGCGCGACCCGTTGGGCCTGCCCGCCGGAGAGCTGCCGGGGCTTGCTGCGCGCCCGGTCGCCCAGCCCGACCCGGTCGAGCCAGTCGGCGGCCCGACGCCGCGCGGTGCGCCGGTCGGCGCCGTGGCGTCGCGGCCCGAAGGCCACGTTGTCCAGCGCGTTCAGGTGCGGGAAGAGAAGGTAGTCCTGGAAGACCACGCCGATCGGGCGCTGTTCGACGGGTGTCCAGAGGCCCTGGTCGGGCCGGTCGACGGGCCGCCCGGCGAGGGTCAGGTGACCGGCGCTCAGCGGTTGCAGGCCGGCGAGGGCGCGCAGGGCGGTGGTCTTGCCGGCGCCGTTCGGGCCGAGCAGGGCGACCACCTCACCGGCGTCGATGCGCAGCGGCAGGTCCAGGCGGAAGGCGCCCCGGTCGACGACCAGGTGCGCGTCCACGACGGGGAGGCTCATGCGCTGGTGATCCACTTGTCCCGCAGGCCGGCGAGGATCGCCACCGACACGGTCAGCAACACCAGACTGAGCACGACCGCGCCGTCCAGGTCGCCGCCCTCGATGGTCTGGTAGACCGCCAGCGGCATGGTCTGGGTGACGCCCGGGTAGTTGCCGGCGAACGTGATCGTGGCGCCGAACTCGCCCAGCGCCCGTGCCCAGCACAGCACCGCTCCGGCGGCGACGCCCGGTGCCACGAGCGGCAGGGTGACGTGCGTGAACGTGGTCCAACGGCCGGCGCCGAGCGTGGCGGCGGCCTCCTCGTAGCGGGCGTCCGCCCCGCGCAGCGCGCCCTCGACGGCGATCACCAGGAACGGCATCGCGACGAACGCCTCGGCGACCACCACGCCGGTGGTGGTGAACGGCAGCGTGAAACCGAACGTGGCGTCCAGCCACCCGCCGAGCAGGCCCCGGCGCCCGAACACCAGCAACAGCGCCACGCCGCCGACCACCGGCGGCAGCACCAGCGGGACCGTGACCAGCGCGCGGACCAACCGGCGGCCGGGAAACCGGGTACGCGCCAGCAGCCAGGCCAGCGGTACGCCGAGCAGCAGGCACACCAGCGTGGCGGCGGTGGCGGTCTGCACCGAGAGCCGGAGCGCGGTCAGCGCGCCGGGCTCGGTGAGGCGTTGCGGCAGGCTGGCCCACGGCGCGCGGACCACCAGCCCGGCCAGCGGCAGCACCAGGAACAGCAGGCCCGCCAGGGCGGGCACCAGCAGGGCCGCCGGCACCCGTTGCGCCCGGCGGCGGCGCGGCGGCCCGCCCGGGGCCGCTGTGGGCACCTCGGCCGAGGTCACGGGGCCTGGAAGCCGGCACCGGTCAGCACGGCCGTGCCCCGCTCGGAGCGTACGTAGGCGACGAAGGCCCGCGCGCCGGCCCGGTTGGCCGCGTTCCGCAGCACCACGATGGGGTAGTCGTTGACCGCGCCGGCGGACTCGGGGAACTCCACGCCGTCCACGTCGGCGGCGGCAGCCCTGGTGTCGGTGCGGTAGACAAGCGCGGCGTCGACCTCGCCGAGCTTCACCTTCGACAGGGCCCCCTTGACGTCCTGCTCGAGCGTGACGGGCCGGAGCGTCACCCGCGCGGCGCTCAGGGCCGTGGTCGCCGCCGCGCCGCAGGGCACCTGCTCGGCGCAGAGGGCGACCTTGAGCCCGGGCCCGGTGAGGTCGGCCAGCGCGTCGATGCGCCTCGGGTTGCCCTTGGGCACCGCGATGACGAGTTGGTTGCGCGCGAACGTGGTCGGGGAGCCGTCGGCGTTGCCGGCGTCGGTGACCGACCGCATGTTCTTCGGCGCGGCGGAGGCGAACACGTCCGCGGGTGCGCCCTGGTTGATCTGGTTGGCCAGCGCGGAGCTGCCGGCGAAGTTGAACCGCACCGTCACGCCCGGGTTGGCGGCCTCGAACTCCCTGCCGATCCGGGTGAACGACTCGGTCAGCGACGCCGCCGCGAACACCGTCACCGTGCCGCTCACGGCGGAACCGGAGGCCGAGCCGGCCGGTGAGGCACCGGTGCCGCCACCGCAGCCGGTCAGGCCCGCCATCGCCAGGGCGGTCACCCCGGCCAGCGCGGCGCGGACCACACGTGCACCCATCAGCGTCTCCTCCCGGTGGCTCGCCCGGCCGCGCTCACGCGCCCGCCCGCGGTCGGTGCGCCGGGGCGGACCGCTCCACCACCACCGTGGTCGACTTGATCACCGCGACCGCCACCGACCCGACCCGCAGGCCCAGTTCCTCGACCGCCTCCCGGCTCATCAGCGAGACGATCCGGAACGGCCCGGCCTGGATGTCCACCTGTGCCATCACCGTGTCCTTGGCGACCGCGGTGACGATCCCCCGCAGGCGGTTGCGCGCCGAGGACTCCTCGGACCGGCCGTCCGGCTCGCCCGCCTGCTCGCGGACGAACCCGGCCAGTTCGACGCCGTCGATCACCCGGTGGCCCTGCTCGTCGCGGGACGCGGGCAACCGGCCGGCGTCCACCCAGCGGCGCACCGTGTCCGCGCTGACGCCGAGCAGCTCCGCCGCCTCCCCGATCCGGAACACCGTCACGTCGGGCATCGTACCCGTACGCATCTGCGGTGAGAAGTTGTCATCGTGTTTGGCAGGTGCGATGGCTGACCGCCGGAACACACGGCACCTGCGGCGGAAGCCCGCTGGCGTTCCGCGCCGCCGCTCGCTGCGCTCCCTGACCCGGCGGTCAGCCCGTTTTTCCGTTCCGCCGGCTCCCGGCTGTCCCGGGGTGAAAGGTGAGGGGAAGGAGTCACGTTGCCGAAATCGGGAAACGCCAGATCTGGAGACCCACCGTGAAAGCTCTCGTGTACCGCGGTCCCCGTGACGTCGCCGTCGAGGACCGGCCCGACCCCACCATCCAGGCCCCCACCGATGCGATCATCCGCCTGACCACCACCAACATCTGCGGCTCCGACCTGCACATGTACGAGGGACGCACCGCGGTGGAGGCGGGCAAGATCCTCGGCCACGAGAACATGGGCGTGGTCGAGGCGGTCGGCGACGCGCTCACCCGGATCAAGGTCGGTGACCGGGTGTCCGTGCCGTTCAACATCGCCTGCGGCACCTGCCGCAACTGCCTGCACGGCTGGACCAGCTTCTGCCTGCGGACCAACCCGACCGAGGGGATAGACGGCGCGGCCTACGGCTACGCCAACATGGGCCCCTACGACGGCGGGCAGGCCCAGTTCCTGCGCGTGCCGTACGCGGACTTCAACCTGCTGCGCCTGCCACCCGGCACCGAGCACGAGAACGACTTCACCATGCTGTCGGACATCTTCCCGACCGGCTGGCACGGCACCGAACTCGCCGGGCAGGCCCCCGGTGACACGGTCGCCGTGTTCGGCGCCGGCCCGGTCGGGCTGATGGCCGCGCACAGTGCGCTGATCAAGGGCGCGGACCGGGTGTTCGTGGTCGACAAGGAGACCGACCGCCTGGCCATGGCCGAGAAGATCGGTGCCATGCCGGTCAACTTCGGCGAGGGCGACCCGGTGCAGCAGATCATGGAGGCCACCGGCGGGGTGGGCGCCGACTGCGGCGTGGAGGCGGTCGGCTACCAGGCCCACGACCCGTCCGGCAAGGAGCACCCGGAGCTGGTGCTGGACAACCTGGTCGACGTGGTCCGCTCCACCGGTGGGATCGGCGTGGTCGGCGTCTACGTGCCGCAGGACCCCAACAGTCCGGACAAGCGGGCGCGGGAGGGCCGGATCGGCTGGCAGTACGGCACGTTCTTCACCAAGGGCCAGCGGATGGGCACCGGCCAGGCCCCGGTGATGCGCTACAACCGGCAGCTCCGCGACCTGATCATCGCCGGCCGCGCCCGGCCGTCGTTCCTGGTCTCGCACGAGCTGCCGCTGGCCGAGGCGCCCGAGGCGTACGAGCACTTCGACCGGCGCGAGCAGGGCTGGACGAAGGTGCTGCTGCACCCCAACGACTGAGTACGGGTACGGATGGCAGGCGCGGCCGGGGCGACCAGAATTCTCCCCATGCGAACCCGAATCCTGATCGCCCTGACCACGGTCGGCCTGAGCGGGCTGATGCTCACCACCGGCTGCTCGTTCGAGGAGGCGATCTGCGGCGACGGCGAATATCCGGCCATCGCGGTCGGCGGGCAGGGCGGCAGCGCCTGCTTCCCGGACGGACAGGAGCCGACCGCGCCTTACGTGCGCTACCCGGAGGGCAAGGTCCCGCAGCACGTCGACGACGAGTGGGACGTCTACTGGCGTACCCACGGCATCGACGAGAAGGGCACGATCATCGAGCGCTGACCGGTGGTCACCCCGCCGTCCACCACGCGCCACTCGTAGCGGTACGAGTAGGCGGCCGGGTGCCGGTGTCGGGCTGCCCGCCGGGACGGTCGTGGCCGAACCGGCCGACCGTCCCGGCGGGGGCGTCCGCTCCGCCTACCTGCGCGACCCCGAGGGCAACCTGGCCGAGGTGCAGTCCTGGCCGGCCCGCTGACCCGGCCGGCTCACAGCCGCTCCGGGGTGCGGATGCCGAGCAGGTACAACCCCTGCCCCAGCACCCGCGCGGTCAGGTCGCACAGCGCCAGCCGGCTCTCCCGCACCGGACCGTCGGCCCGCAGCACCGGGCACCGCTCGTAGAACGCGCTGAACGCCACCGCCACCCGGTGCAGGTAGCCGGCCAGGTGGTGGAACTCCAGGCTGCCGGCCACCGCGTCGACCACCGCCGGAAAGCCGACCAGCTCGAACGCGAGCGCCCGCTCCGCCGACTCGACCGGCGCGACGTCCGCGCCGGGCCGCGCCGCCGCGCCGGCCCGCCGGAAGATCGACCGGATCCGGGAGTACGCGTACTGGAGGTAGGGCGCGGTGTTGCCGTCCAGCGACAGCATCCGCTCCCAGTCCAGCACGTAGTCCTTGCGCCGGTCGCCGGCGAGGTCGGCGTACTTGATCGCGGCGATGCCGACCGCGCGCCCCACCTCGGCCGCCTCCGCGTCCCCCAGGTCCGGGTTGCGCTCCCGGGCCAGCGCGGTGGCGCGCTCCACCGCCTCGCCCAGCAGGTCGACCAGCTTCACCGAGCCACCGGCCCGGCTGCGCAGCATCCGCCCGTCCGGCCCGAGGATCGACCCGAACCCGACGTGCTCGGCCCGTGCCGGCGGGGCCAGCCAGCCGGCCTGCGCGGCAGCCGCGAAGACCATCTCGAAGTGCCGTCGCTGCGGCAGCCCGACCACGTAGAGCAGCCGGGTCGCGCCCAGCGTGCCGGTCCGGTGCCGCAGCGCGGCCAGATCGGTCGCCGGATACCCGTACCCGCCGTCGGACTTGCGCACGATCAACGGCAACGGCTCGCCGTCCCGCCCCACCGAACCCGGCGGGAACACGCAGTCCGCGCCGTCGCTGCGCCGCAGCAGCCCGAGCCGGTCCAGCTCCGCGACCGTCGGCGCGAGCAGGTCGTGATAGCTGCTCTCGCCCCGGAAGTCGGCCCCGGACAACGTCACGTCCAGCAGCTCGTACACGGTCAGGAAGTAGCTCTCGGACTGCGCCACCAGCAGCCGCCACAGCCGCAGCGTCGCCGGGTCGCCCCCCTGCAACGCCACCACCCGCAGCCGGGACCGGTCCCGGAACGCCGCGTCGTCGTCGAACTTCTCCCGCGCGGCCTTGTAGAACGCGTCCAGGTCACCCATCGACAGTTCCTGCGCCGCCCCGGCCTCGCCCAGGTCCACCAGGTGCTCGATCAACATGCCGAACGGTGTGCCCCAGTCGCCGAGGTGGTTGGCCCGCAGCACCCGGTGCCCCAGCCACTCCAGCAGCCGGGCCGCCGCGTCCCCGATCACGGTCGAGCGCAGGTGGCCGACGTGCATCTCCTTGGCCACGTTCGGCCCCGAGTAGTCGACCACCACGGTTTCCGGCCCGGCGGCCACCGGCACCCCCAGCCGCGGGTCGGCGGCCAGCGCGGAGACCAGCGCGCCGAGCGCCCGGTCGGCCACCGTCAGGTTGAGGAAGCCCGGCCCGGACACCTCGACCGCCGCGCAGAGGTCGGCCAGCTCCGCACGCTCCCGTACCTCCTCGGCGATGGCCCGCGGCGGCCGGCCGAGCCGCCGGGCCAGCGCGAGCGCCGCGTCGGACTGGAAGTCCGCGTGCTGCGAGCGCCGCACGACCGGGTCCACCGGCCCGCCGGCCACCGCCGCGAAGGCCGGCGCCAGCCGGTCGGTCAGCAACTTCTCAAGATCCATGGGTACGCCGATCTCGCTCGATCCGCCGCGCGGATCACCGGATGGGAAGGCGGCGGAGCGAGCAGGGTCGACGACGACCGGCGGCTCGATCCGCCGGTCGCAGGAGAAGAAGGCTCAGCGCAGGCGGTCGCGGGACCGCCGGCGTCGCAGCGCGCCGAGCCGGACGTCGGGGGACGCCGTCGGGTACGCCTGCGAACTGCTCATGGCCGCAGCGTAACCGGCCGGCCCGGGGTCGGCGCAATCGCCTACCCGGACCGGCCGTCGGCGTACCCCGGTCGTCAGGCCGGTCGGGCGGCGGCCTTGCGGTAGCGCTCGGCCCTCCGCCGCACCTGGGTGTACACGCTGGTCAGGCCCATCGCCCGGCGGACCTCGACGAGTGTGCGCCGCACCTCGTCCCGGGTCCGCTCGGTGCCGGCGGCGATCAGCTCGTCGACCAGGCCGGGCTGTGCCTCGAACCGGGCCCGGCGCTCCCGCACCGGGTCGAGGAACCGGTTGAGCGCGGTGGCCAGCGCCTCCTTGACCTCGACGTCGCCGACCCGCCCGGCCCGGTACCGTGCCTTCAACGCCTCGACCTGCGCCTGATCCGGGTTGAACACGTCGTGGTACGCGAAGACCGGATTCCCCTCGACCGTCCCCGGCACGTCGGCGCGGATCCGGTTCGGGTCGGTGTACATCCCCATCACCTTGCGGCGCACGGTCGCCGCGTCGTCGGAGAGCGCGATCGCGTTCCCCCGGCTCTTGCTCATCTTCCCGGCGCCGTCCGTGCCGACCAGCGTCGACGTCTCCGACATGATCAGCTCGGGCACCGGGAAGACGTCGCCGTAGAGGTGGTTGAAGCGGCGGGCGATCTCCCGGGTCACCTCCACGTGCGCCGCGTTGTCCTTCCCGACCGGCACCACCTGCCCCTTCACGCAGAGGATGTCGGCGGCCTGGAGGACGGGATAGCCGAGCAGCCCGTACGGCATCTCGTCCTTGCCGGCGTCCCGGCTCATCTCCTTGAGCGACGGCACCCGCTCCAGCCGGGGCACCGTGACCAGGTTCTGGAACAGCGTGTTCAGGTCACCCACCTCGGGGATCGCCGACTGGAGGTAGAACGTGGCCCGCTCCGGCTCGACACCGGCGGCGAGGATGTCGGTGACCATCTCGCGGGCGTTGTGCGCGACCTGCTCGATGTCGGCGCGGCTGTTGCGCGTGGTGAGCATGTGCAGGTCGGCGATGATGAAGAAACTCTCGTGGCGCTGGTGCAGCCGCAC
Source organism: Micromonospora sp. DSM 45708 (assembly GCF_039566955.1). Lineage (NCBI taxonomy): Bacteria > Bacillati > Actinomycetota > Actinomycetes > Micromonosporales > Micromonosporaceae > Micromonospora > Micromonospora schwarzwaldensis. The sequence continues at coordinate 6,786,994 of NZ_CP154796.1, forward strand.
CCGGTTGGCGATGCTGCCCACGTAGTGGCCGAGGTGCAGCCGCCCGGTCGGGCGGTCGCCGGTGAGCATGCGTGCTGAGGACATGACGGTGTGCCTTTCGTGCCGTTCGCTGGCGGGACGCGCGGACGCGCGGGAACGACCCGGGGACCGACCCGGATCGGTGGAGCGGGCTCGTCAGAACGAGCGCCGCCATCGCCCGCCGGCGCGGAACCGCAGCCCACCGGCACGAAGTACGTCGAGAATCTGCTCCCGGCCGTCGTCAGCACGACCCGGGAGACCGGCAGCGGTCCCCGGGGCACGGGTGCACGGCCGGTCCATGTCTCACACCGTAGCGGCCCGGCGGGGGATCCGGCTGCCCCTCCGCCGCCCGGCCCGCCTCAGCCCTGCCGGTAGCTCTCGGAGTAGTAGGTGCCGACCCGCTCCCGGTAGTCGGCGTGCGCAAAGTCGTCCGGGTCGAACGCGGGCGACTCCTTCACCTGCTCCCGGGTCCGGTCCACGTGCACGACCCGGTCCAGGTGGTCGACCCGGGCCACGGTGCCGGCCGGCAGCAGCACCCGCTTGCCGAAGATCCACGGGCCGGTGTCCACCACCAGGTAGCGGGCGTCGGCCTCCTCGTTCGCCTCGTCGATCGTGCCGATGCGCCCGTCGGTCGCCTCCACCCGGTAGCCGGTGAGGTCGATCGGGGTGCCCGGACCGGGCGCGTCGAGGCGGTCGTCCGCCCCCTCGGAGCGCTGCCGCGGCACGTCGTCCGGGCCGGTCTGGGTGTAGCCCCCGGCGAGCGCGGACGGATCGCGCCAGGCCCACGGATTGAACTGCTTCATGCCGGCACCTCCGCAGTGTCGTCTCGACACCGTGCACAGTGCCCGGGCGGCGATCGGCGAAACTCGGGCGTTCCGCTGGTGCTGTCCGATGGGCGGTCCGGTGGGCCGGACCGGCCGCGGTTGGAGGACACCCGCGCGGGCGTAGGCCGGCGTCACCCGCCGGTGCCGGCCCGGGCGCGCCAGCGGCCGGGGCGCGGTGACGCCGGTGCCTGTCCGAGGGGCGGCGGTGTCGGCCCGGGACGGCGGTGCCTGTCCGAGGGACGGCGTGTCGGCGAACGGCAGGGCCGGTGCCGCGCCGTGTCGACCTCGGTGGTGGTGCCGCTGGCATACTGGCCGACCATGGTTCTGTCGCGTGGCTGGTCGTTGTTCCTGGTCGGGGTCGGGGTGTGGACCTGGGTGATCTGGCCGAGGTTCGCGGTCGCGATCTGGAACGACCCGCGGGCCTGGTCGGCCGGTGCCGTCGGGGAGGGCGGTCCGACCGGCTTCCTCTGGGTGCACGCCCTGCTCATCGCCGCGTCCCTGGCGATCGGAACGACGGCCGGCGTCCTCGGCGTACGCGGCTGGCTGGCGACGCGCCGCCGGTGACGACCGGGCCGGCTCGTCCCGGCTCGTCCCCACCGGACGGGTCCCGAGCGTGTGAGCTGCGGAGATAGTGTGGCGATGATGATGTGACGCGGGACGCTACCCCCGGATTTGACGATCAAACCCGCAGACGCGTAACTTTCTCTCTGCCAGCGCGGAACGGGGCAAACGGGATGAAAGCCCGGAGCGCCGATCCGAGCAGGCACCGGGTCCGGACGGGGTCTCAACAGCCTCGCGAGGATGCGGTCCGGGTGGGGCTCCCCGAAACGCCGCAGGGCGGATTTGGCGGAGCGGAACCGACCGGGTAAGGTTGTCGACCGGTAGGGAACCGGGCGAGCTTGCGGGAAACCGCAGCGGCCGGCCTGCCAAATCCGATGATCAAGCGCAGCGGTCCGCTGCTGCGCGGGTTCAGCGGTGCCAACCCGTACGAAGCACGACAGACCGGGACACACGGTTTGACACGGCGGAGACGGTGAGGTAACGTAGTAAAAGTGCCCGGCGCGAGAGCGGCGGGGATGTGAACGAAATGCCCCGGGTCGGGGGCCTCCTGGTGGGGGTTTCCGGTGTGGTGTGTGGTTGTTCTTTGAGAACTCAACAGGGTGCTTGATAAGCCAGTGCCAATTGTTTTATACCCCGGACTGGTCAGGCTTTGGTCTGTCTGGTCGGGATTCCTTTGGCAACACTTTTGTTGCCAGGACATTGTGTCCGACAAAGTTTTTGTTGGAGAGTTTGATCCTGGCTCAGGACGAACGCTGGCGGCGTGCTTAACACATGCAAGTCGAGCGGAAAGGCCCTTCGGGGTACTCGAGCGGCGAACGGGTGAGTAACACGTGAGCAACCTGCCCTAGGCTTTGGGATAACCCTCGGAAACGGGGGCTAATACCGAATATGACCTCGCATCGCATGGTGTGTGGTGGAAAGTTTTTCGGCCTGGGATGGGCTCGCGGCCTATCAGCTTGTTGGTGGGGTGATGGCCTACCAAGGCGACGACGGGTAGCCGGCCTGAGAGGGCGACCGGCCACACTGGGACTGAGACACGGCCCAGACTCCTACGGGAGGCAGCAGTGGGGAATATTGCACAATGGGCGAAAGCCTGATGCAGCGACGCCGCGTGAGGGATGACGGCCTTCGGGTTGTAAACCTCTTTCAGCAGGGACGAAGCGTAAGTGACGGTACCTGCAGAAGAAGCGCCGGCCAACTACGTGCCAGCAGCCGCGGTAAGACGTAGGGCGCGAGCGTTGTCCGGATTTATTGGGCGTAAAGAGCTCGTAGGCGGCTTGTCGCGTCGACCGTGAAAACCTGGGGCTCAACCCCAGGCCTGCGGTCGATACGGGCAGGCTAGAGTTCGGTAGGGGAGACTGGAATTCCTGGTGTAGCGGTGAAATGCGCAGATATCAGGAGGAACACCGGTGGCGAAGGCGGGTCTCTGGGCCGATACTGACGCTGAGGAGCGAAAGCGTGGGGAGCGAACAGGATTAGATACCCTGGTAGTCCACGCTGTAAACGTTGGGCGCTAGGTGTGGGGGGCCTCTCCGGTTCCCTGTGCCGCAGCTAACGCATTAAGCGCCCCGCCTGGGGAGTACGGCCGCAAGGCTAAAACTCAAAGGAATTGACGGGGGCCCGCACAAGCGGCGGAGCATGCGGATTAATTCGATGCAACGCGAAGAACCTTACCTGGGTTTGACATGGCCGCAAAACCTCCAGAGATGGGGGGTCCTTCGGGGGCGGTCACAGGTGGTGCATGGCTGTCGTCAGCTCGTGTCGTGAGATGTTGGGTTAAGTCCCGCAACGAGCGCAACCCTCGTTCGATGTTGCCAGCGCGTTATGGCGGGGACTCATCGAAGACTGCCGGGGTCAACTCGGAGGAAGGTGGGGATGACGTCAAGTCATCATGCCCCTTATGTCCAGGGCTTCACGCATGCTACAATGGCCGGTACAATGGGCTGCGATACCGTGAGGTGGAGCGAATCCCAAAAAGCCGGTCTCAGTTCGGATCGGGGTCTGCAACTCGACCCCGTGAAGTCGGAGTCGCTAGTAATCGCAGATCAGCAACGCTGCGGTGAATACGTTCCCGGGCCTTGTACACACCGCCCGTCACGTCACGAAAGTCGGCAACACCCGAAGCCGGTGGCCCAACCCTTGTGGAGGGAGCCGTCGAAGGTGGGGCTGGCGATTGGGACGAAGTCGTAACAAGGTAGCCGTACCGGAAGGTGCGGCTGGATCACCTCCTTTCTAAGGAGCACCATCCGGCGAAAGCTGGTATGGAGCCCGCGGCCCGCGAATGTCGGGTCGGGGTGCTCAGATGGCGGAGACACTGGTGAGTTTTTCTTCGGCAACGGCCGGGGTTCTTCTAGTACAGCTGCTTCTTCGGGAGTGGTGGGAACGGAGTCCCTGGTGCGGCTGGGGGATGGCGTAGAGCACCCTGTTGGGTCCTGAAGGAACAACCTGTGGGTTGTTTTTTCGGAGCCTTGTGCGGGCGGGAGTCCGTGAAGGTTGCCAGGCATGGCCTGGTCTCGCATACCGCCGGCGGTTGTCGGGTTTGGTGTGGGGCTTGAGGGTTGTGGGTTGGTTGTTTGTTGAGAATTGCACAGTGGACGCGAGCATCTTTGTGGTCAAGTTGTCAAGGGCGAACGGTGGATGCCTTGGCACCAGGAGCCGATGAAGGACGTGGGAGGCCGCGATAGGCCTGGGGGAGCTGTCAACCAAGCTGTGATCCCAGGGTGTCCGAATGGGGAAACCCGGCATCAGTCATGTGATGTCACCCGCACCTGAACACATAGGGTGTGTGGGGGGAACGCGGGGAAGTGAAACATCTCAGTACCCGCAGGAAGAGAAAACAAATAGTGATTCCGTGAGTAGTGGCGAGCGAAAGCGGATTGAGGCTAAACCGGTTGCGTGTGATACCTGTCAGGGGTTGCGTGGTCGGGGTTGTGGGACCCTGCTCAACAGACTGACATCTGTTGGAGAAGTTACAAAGCCAGTGGTTAGTCGAACAGTCTGGAATGGCTGACCGTAGACGGTGATAGTCCGGTAGGTGAAAGCTGCTGGTCTTCTGTGGGTGTTCCCGAGTAGCGGCGGACTCCTGAAATCTGCCGTGAATCTGCCAGGACCACCTGGTAAGCCTAAATACTTCCTGGTGACCGATAGCGGACAAGTACCGTGAGGGAATGGTGAAAAGTACCCCGGGAGGGGAGTGAAATAGTACCTGAAACCGTTCGCCTACAATCCGTCGGAGCCTTACGGGGTGACGGCGTGCCTTTTGAAGAATGAGCCTGCGAGTTAGTGGCATGTGGCGAGGTTAACCCGTGTGGGGGAGCCGTAGCGAAAGCGAGTCTGAATAGGGCGTATTCAGTCGCATGCTCTAGACCCGAAGCGGAGTGATCTAGCCATGGGCAGGCTGAAGCGCGGGTAAGACCGCGTGGAGGGCCGAACCCACCAACGTTGAAAAGTTGGGGGATGACCTGTGGTTAGGGGTGAAAGGCCAATCAAACTCCGTGATAGCTGGTTCTCCCCGAAATGCATTTAGGTGCAGCGTCGCGTGTTTCTTGCCGGAGGTAGAGCACTGGATGGTCTAGGGGGCCCACAAGCTTACCGAAATCAGCCAAACTCCGAATGCCGGTAAGTGAGAGCGCGGCAGTGAGACTGCGGGGGATAAGCTTCGTAGTCGAGAGGGAAACAGCCCAGATCACCAGCTAAGGCCCCTAAGCGTGTGCTAAGTGGAAAAGGATGTGGGGTCGCATAGACAACCAGGAGGTTGGCTTAGAAGCAGCCACCCTTTAAAGAGTGCGTAATAGCTCACTGGTCAAGTGGTTCCGCGCCGACAATGTAGCGGGGCTCAAGCACACCGCCGAAGCTGTGGCATTCACATTTTTACTTCGCCCGGTCTTGATATCGGGTGCAGGTGTGTGGATGGGTAGGGGAGCGTCGTGCCGGGGGTGAAGCGACGGGGTGACCCAGTCGTGGACGCGGCACGAGTGAGAATGCAGGCATGAGTAGCGAAAGAAGGGTGAGAAACCCTTCCGCCGGATGACCAAGGGTTCCAGGGCCAGGCTAATCCGCCCTGGGTGAGTCGGGACCTAAGGCGAGGCCGAGAGGCGTAGTCGATGGACAACGGGTTGATATTCCCGTACCCGCGAAAGAGCGACCCTGACGAACCTCGTTGTGCTAACCATCCGAGCTGCTGGAGGTCTTCGGACTGATGGTGGTGAGCGTGGGAACCTGGCGGGTAGTAGTCAAGCGATGGGGTGACGCAGGAAGGTAGCTGAGCCCGGCCGGTGGTTGTGCCGGGGTAAGCGTGTAGGCCGTGCCATAGGCAAATCCGTGGCGCATGTAGGCTGAGACGTGATGCCGAGCCGATTCAGGTGAAGTCAGTGATCCTATGCTGCCGAGAAAAGCCTCTAGCGAGTTCTTAGCGGCCCGTACCCCAAACCGACACAGGTGGTCAGGTAGAGAATACCGAGGCGATCGGGCGAACTGTGGTTAAGGAACTCGGCAAATTGCCCCCGTAACTTAGGGAGAAGGGGGGCCGGAGACGTGAAGCCCCGCGCGGGTGGAGCGTTGTATGGCCGCAGAGAGCAGGGGGAAGCGACTGTTTACTAAAAACACAGGTCCATGCGAAGAAGTAATTCGATGTATATGGACTGACGCCTGCCCGGTGCTGGAACGTTAAGGGGACCTGTTAGCTCTTCGGGGCGAAGCGGAGAACTTAAGCGCCAGTAAACGGCGGTGGTAACTATAACCATCCTAAGGTAGCGAAATTCCTTGTCGGGTAAGTTCCGACCTGCACGAATGGCGTAACGACTTCCCCACTGTCTCAACCACAGGCCCGGCGAAATTGCATTACGAGTAAAGATGCTCGTTACGCGCGGCAGGACGGAAAGACCCCGGGACCTTTACTATAGCTTGACATTGGTATTTGAATTAGCTTGTGTAGGATAGGTGGGAGCCGGTGAAGTCCATACGCCAGTATGGGTGGAGGCAATCTTGAAATACCACTCTGGTTGATTTGGGTATCTAACTTCGGACCGTTATCCGGTTCAGGGACAGTGTCTGGTGGGTAGTTTAACTGGGGCGGTTGCCTCCTAAAGGGTAACGGAGGCGCCCAAAGGTTCCCTCAGCCTGGTTGGCAATCAGGTGTTGAGTGCAAGTGCACAAGGGAGCTTGACTGTGAGACTGACAGGTCGAGCAGGGACGAAAGTCGGGACTAGTGATCCGGCACTGGCATGTGGAAGCGGTGTCGCTCAACGGATAAAAGGTACCCCGGGGATAACAGGCTGATCTTCCCCAAGAGTCCATATCGACGGGATGGTTTGGCACCTCGATGTCGGCTCGTCGCATCCTGGGGCTGTAGCAGGTCCCAAGGGTTGGGCTGTTCGCCCATTAAAGCGGTACGCGAGCTGGGTTTAGAACGTCGTGAGACAGTTCGGTCCCTATCCGCCGTGCGCGTAGGATACTTGAGAAGGGCTGTCCCTAGTACGAGAGGACCGGGACGGACGAACCTCTGGTGTGCCAGTTGTCCCGCCAGGGGCACGGCTGGTTAGCTACGTTCGGAAGGGATAACCGCTGAAAGCATCTAAGCGGGAAGCTCGCTTCAAGATGAGGTATCCCACCACTCTTTGAGTGGGTAAGGCCCCCAGCTAGACGACTGGGTTGATAGGCCGGAAATGTAAGCCCGGTAACGGGTTCAGTTGACCGGTACTAATAGGCCGAGGACTTGACTACTAAGCTGCTACGCGTCCACTGTGCAACTCTGAACAAACACCAGACCCCTTGTGTGTGGGTTGTTGGTTGATATGTTCATAGAGTTACGGCGGTCATGGCGGAGGGGAAACGCCCGGTTACATTCCGAACCCGGAAGCTAAGCCCTCCAGCGCCGATGGTACTGCACTCGGGAGGGTGTGGGAGAGTAGGACACCGCCGGACAATCTTTCAGTCAGGGTCACCCTTCGGGGTGGCCCTGACTGCGTTTCACCCAACCGACGGGAATCACCACGACGGACCCGCCGCGTCTCGTACCGTCGAGCCGGGACCGCCCCGCGCGTCCCCCGCCGACCTGGCGGACTCGTAAGAACGTGACGTGACGTACGGCGGGTTCGGGATCGGTACGGACCGGTCGGGGTACAGGAGTGGTCATGGAGATCGGAATCATCGGGTCGGGGCACATCGGGGGCACCCTCACCCGTCGACTGAGTTCACTCGGCCACGACGTCGCGGTAATTAACTCCCGCGGCCCGCAGAGCCTGACCGACCTTGCTGCCGAGACCGGCGCGCGGGCCGTGAGCCTGGAGGAGGCGGTCCAGGGCGCGGAACTCGTGGTCATCGCGATCCCGCTGAAGGCGGTGCCGCAACTGCCGGCGTCGCTCTTCGACGGCAAGCTCGTCGTGGACGCGAACAACTACTACCCCCAGCGCGACGGTGACGTGGCCGAGCTGCTGGACCGCAGTCTCAGCTCCAGCCGGTGGACCGCCGACCACCTCAAGGGCGCCCGGGTGGTGAAGGCCTTCAACAACATCCAGGCGGCGCACCTGATGGACGAGGGCAAGCCGGCGGGGGCACCGGGCCGGATCGGGCTGCCGGTCGCCGGCGACGACGCGGACGCCAAGCGGGTCGTCATGGGCATCGTGGACGAGCTGGGCTTCGACCCGGTCGACGCGGGCACGCTCGACGAGAGCTGGCGGCAGCAGCCGGACACCCCGGTCTACGGCACCGACCGGGACGTGGACGGCGTACGGGAGGGCTTGGCCGCGGCGCGGCCCTGAGCGCGTCACGCACGCAAGAAGGCCCCGCAGTGCGGGGCCTTCTTGCTGTGCGGGGTCAGGCCCCCGGATCGGGGGCGCAGATGAAGCGCGGCTCGGCGTCGTAACGCCAGCTGAACTTCTCCCGCTTGATGACCTTGCCGTCCTTCTTGATCACCCGGAACGCGTCCTGGGCGAACCCCACGCCACCGGCGGCGGAGATGCAGTCCGGGCCCGGCTTCAGGTAGACCGTCTTCGGCTGGGTGACGTTGCGGCGCGGGCCGTACTCGGTCTTCACGCTGTCGTAGATCTTCGTGCTCCAGATCGACACGGTGATCGAGCTGCCCGTGTACGAGGTGTCGATGAGCACGCCGTGCGGCGTGTTGTTGCGGAACTTGAAGTCGAGCTGCGGCCAGTAGATGGTCGACTCGATGACGGCCGGGTAGCGGCTGAAGTAGAACGAGTGCGGCTTGTGCTCGACGTCCTCCAGCCCGGCGTAGTAGCTCGCGTTGAACAGCGTGGTGGTGAACTGCGAGACACCGCCGCCCACGCCCGGCACCAGCTTGCCGTTCACGATCGTCGGCGCGTCCTGGTAGCCCTGGTCGTAGCCGCGTTCGCCGGTGTGCGCGTTGAGCGAGAACGTCTCCCCCGGCTTGACGATCGTGCCGTCCACGTCCTTGGCCGCCTGGACGATGTTCTGGCTGCGCGGGGAGGAGAGGCCGCCGGTGAACCGGGTGGTGAAGGTGGAGACCCGTTCCTTGATGCCCAGCTCGGCCAGCTTGGCCTCGGTCAGCTCCGGCGCGGCCGGCTTGAGCTCGGCGGTCACCGCGCGGCCGGTCGGCTTCGGCAGCACCGCGAGCAACGCGGGCCCGAGCGCGGCGGCGTCGACCTGGCGGCCGGCCCGGCTCGGCACCACCTTCGGCTTGCCGCCACTGATGGTCAGCCCGGCGTCGCGCGGTTCCACCTCCAGCGTCGCCAGCTTGCCGCCGAGCGCGGCGCGGAGCCGCTTGACGTCGATCCGGGGAGTGATCCTGCCGGAGTCGTCGGTCGGGAAGCGCAGCGACCGGGCGAGGGCGGCGGGCGGGATGGTGACCGAGCCGCCGTCGGTGGTGAGCGTGACGGGCGCGGCGACGGCCGGCCGGGCCAGCTCGGTGACGAGCCGGTCGACCTCCTCCCGGGTGGTCGCCGGCCACTTCTCCACCAGCGGCACGGTGACCGGGCGGGCGGCCAGCCACGCCGAGGTGACCGCCGTCGTCGCGGCGGCGGTGTCGACGGTCAGCGCCGGCTTCGGGTAGACCGGCTTCGGGGTGGTGCCGGTCCAGATGATGGTCGGCATGGTCATCTCGCGGCTCTGGTCGCCGACCGCCTTGCGCAGGGCGTCCGCCAGCCGGTCGGCGTCGACAGTGACCACCGGCTCGACCGCGCGGGAGCCGACGAGTCGGCTCACCGCGTGCGCGTCGGCGTCGGCGGCTGCGGCCACCGTGGCGTCCACGTCGACGGTGAGCCCGACGTCGGCCGGCTTCAGCTCGACCTTCTTCTCGCCCACTGTCACGGTGATCGGGGCGTTCAGCGCGTCGGCGCGGCGTTCCAGCTCGGTGCGCAGCGCGCGGGCCGCCTCTGCCCGGCTCCGGCCGCCCAGCTCGGTGCCGAGCACCGTGGTGCCGCGGGGCACGTCACCGGCGTACGCGTAGGCACCGACGCCGACGCCACCGGCGAGCACGACGGCGGCGATCCCGCCGGCCAGCAGCAGCCGGGCACGCCGGGAGCGCGGTGGCTTCCCCGGGTCGCCGGTGGGCGGTGTGGCGACCGGCTCCAGTTCGACCCCGGGCCAGCTCACCGCGGCCACCTTGATGGTGGGGCGGTCGTCGGCGGCCGGCAACTTCTCGCCGTACATCGTCACTGCAACCTCGATCGGAAGTACACGTGCGGGGACCGCTTCCCCCGCGGGAGACACCTACGGTAACCAACGCTCGGGCCGGTCGGGAGTCTCCGGCCGGGCGGTCGTGTCGGGCGGGTGGCGGTGTCGCACCGATCACCCGTTTCGGGGCCCCGTCGACGCTCCGATCGTGACACGGTGGGCGGGTGCGGGCGGACGAGCGGGGGTTGGCGTACGGCGGTGGCTGGCTGGACCGGGCGGCGGAGCTGCGCGGCGACGCGAACTGGCTGGCCGAGCGGCTGACCGATCCGGCCAGCGTGGTGTTGCCGTGGTGGCGGGACCGGTGCCTGGTGGACGCCGAGCGGGTGCCGGTGCGGCCGGCCGTGGCGGGCGCGGCCGGGTTGCTCGCCGCCGCCGACGAGACGGTCTTCCTGGGGCTGGACGCGGGCCGGGCGGTGTTCGCCGCCGACCTGTCCGGCCGGGCGGGGAGCGAGGCCCACGAGCTGGCCGGCGCGGTCGAGGCGGTGGACGTCCGGGCCCTGGTGGGCGCGCTGACGCCGGCCGAGGCGGCGATCCAGGCGTACGCGAAGGGGTTGCTGCACTGGCATCGGGGCCAGCGGTTCTGCGGCGCCTGCGGCGCGGCGACGGTGGCCGGGTCCGGCGGGCACGTCCGTTCCTGCACCGGGGCGGGCTGCGCGCGGTTGTTCTTCCCGCGGATCGAGCCGGCGGTCATCGTGGTGGTCGAGGCGCCCGGTGAGCCGGCGCGTTGCCTGCTGGGCCGGCATCGCGGGGCGGCGGAGGATTCCTGGTCGTTGCTGGCCGGTTTCGTGGAGGTCGGCGAGAGCCTGGAGGACGCGGTCCGGCGGGAGCTGGCCGAGGAGGCCGGCGTGTCCGTGTGTGCGGTGACCTACCAGGGTTCGCAGGCGTGGCCGTTCCCGGCCGGGTTGATGGTCGGGTTCCGGGCGACGGCGGCGTCGACGCGGGTCCGGGTCGACGGCGAGGAGCTGGTGGAGGCGCGCTGGTTCACCCGCGCGGAGCTGCGGGCGCGGGTCGCCGCGGGGCGTCCCCTCGGCCGGATCGACTCGATCGACCGCCACCTGCTGGCCTCGTGGTTGGACGGGCGGGGCTGAGGCGGCTCCGGTCGGTGGCGCGGCCCGACCGGACGGGTGAGGGGAGCCTCACCCACAGCGCCTTGCCAGCTCGGCGTTACCGAACTGTGATGTTTGGCAGTGGCGGTTACCACAGGTGAAACCGGTTCGCCATCCTGTCGTAATCAGGCTGGTTTGCCCCGGCCTCGTTGTCGGGCGCACGTTAACGGTTGGTAACCAGCGACGATCTTGATATCACGAGTGTGTTACCCGTCAGTAGCTTGGGGCTTGTGAGGTCTGTCGCTTCGCGAGAGCATCCAATCCGCGACCGCGCGGCCGTTCGGCACGACGGCATCCGCGCCGCCCCGCAGCTTTCCCGTCCCGCGTCGCGTCCCGCGTCCGGAGACGCACCCCCGTCGAGGAGGACCTTGTGAGTGAATCGGAGAACCGTCAGCCGAGTGGCGGCACCCGCTGGCGGCGCTTCGCCGCGATGATGGTGCCGGCGACGGTCGTGGCCGGCGGCATCGTGCTGGGCATGGCCAACGGCGCCGTCGCGGCCTCGTTCGCGGTGTCGGGCCAGACCTTCAAGGTCGGCGCCTCGAAGCTGGTCGGCAACGGCTTCAAGCAGTACGGCGGCATGGTCGAGGAGAAGGGCGGCACCAAGCACCCGGTGGCCGTCTCCGAGATCGCCGACGCCAAGCTCTACGACCTCTGCCAGTCGGTCAACGCCAGCCTGCCGGGCATCCCGATCGTGCTGACCATCAACGCCGGCGGTGGCGGTAAGCCGGCCACCGCCACCAACCTGCTGATCGACATGGAGTCGCTCGAGGGCGACGCCACGTTCGAGAACATCCAGATCGGCCGCGACGCCAACGACCTCAACCCGAAGCAGGGTCAGCCGGGCGGGTTCGGGCAGAGCGCCGACGTGGTGACCATCACGAAGCTGGAGCAGGTGGCGCGCTCCACCAGCGCCGGCGTCTTCACCCTCAACGGCCTGAAGCTGAAGGTCAACGTGGGCAAGGACGCCAAGGAATGCTTCTGATCTGAGGGCGAGGCCCGCGGAGGGCGCCCTCCGCGGGCCTCGACCATGTCTCACCCCGTCAGCACCGCCAGGAGGAGTACGTGACAACCGCCGAGACGCAGCAGGCCCGGCCGGGTCGGCCCGGCCAGGCGTGGCGTGGCTTCCGCCGGTGGCGCCGGGCACGACCGTTCTGGGGCGGGCTCTTCACCGCGCTGGCCGGTCTGGAGATCTTCGCCACCACCCAGATGAGCCTCAACGGCCTCACGTTCCAGATGGGGCCGACCGGGTTCCTGTCCTGGCTCATCCCGACCATCCTCGTGGCCTGCGGCATGCTGCTCTGGTTCAGCCCGGCCCAGCGCATGTTCTACGCGGTGGTCGCGGCGATCACCGCGCTCTACTCGCTGATCGGCGTGAACCTCGGCGGCTTCTTCATCGGCCTGCTGCTCGGCATGGTCGGCAGCGCGCTCGGCTTCGCCTGGGTGCCGAGCAAGAAGGCCGCCACCGACCCGACGCCGGCCCAGCCGGTCGACGAGCCGGCGGCCGAGTCGGACGAGGAGCCGGAGCCGGCCCTGGTCGACGAGTTGCTGCCGCCCCGGCAGCGGCAGGACGACGCCACCGGCGTCCTCACCGACACGTTGCCGGAGCCGCGTAACCCGCTGCGCGAGGCGTCGCCCGTCGACCCCGCCGCGCCGGACGGGTCCCGCGGGTCGGGGTACCCGCCCCGGGCGTACGCGATCCTGCTGGTTCTCGCGGTCTCCCTGGCCGGTCTGGTCGCGCTCCGCGACCAGCGGCCGGCGGTCGCCGCGCCGGCGGCCTGCCCGACCACGACGGCGCCGGCACCGAAGCCGTCCGCCTCGACGACCGCCCCGGCGTCCCCGTCGGCCAGCCCGAGCGCCACCGCCACGACGCCGCCACCGGCGGAGGGCTCGGACGGCAACCTGCTGACCGATCTCGTCGACGGCATCACCGACCTGTTCACCGGCGGGGAGGAAAAGGCCGAGCCGTCACCGTCGGCCGTGGCATCCGCCGCTGCCGCCACGCCGAACGCGAGCGGCACGCCGAAGCCCGGCGGCAGCGCCAAGCCGTCGGCGCCGGCGAAGCCGGGTGCCGACTGCGGCGACGCCGACCCGGCCCCGACCAAGCCCAAGCCGGTCGAGGAGGGCAAGCCGCTGCCCAAGCTGGCCGCCGACCCCGACCAGCCGCTCGTGGCCGACCCGCCCTCCCTGCTCACCGGCTCCAAGGTGACCATGACCGGGCTGCGTTTCGAGGGCATCGTCGAGCTGCCCACCTACCGGGGCAAGCTCAAGTGCCTGAAGTTCACCATGGACAAGGCGGTCACCGACGACTTCACGCTGCTGGCCAACGGCCCGGCGGGCAAGAAGCAGCGGTACGTCACCGACCGGCTCACCGTGCAGGGTGACGTCGCGTTCTACGCCACCCGGTTCGTCGGGCACCTGCTCGGCATCAAGATCACGTTGACGCCGGACCTGCCCTTCCCGGACGGCATCCCGATCACCTCGCCGATCCCGATCAGCTTCGACGACCCGGTGATCGAATTGGCGTACGAGCACTCGAATTCGCTCACCGCCAAGCCGGTGCTCCAGGTCGACCTGGCCTGACCCCGGCGCACCACGGAAACGGCCGGGCGTCGGAGGTCCCTCCGGCGCCCGGCCACCGTCGTCACTCAGATCCGGCCCAGCGCCCGACGCAGCGGGTCGAGCCCCAGCGCACCCAGGTCGAGCGCCTGGCGGTGGAACTCCTTCAGGTCGAAGTCCGCGCCCTTGCGGGCCTTCGCCTCCTCCCGGGCCTGCAACCAGATCCGCTCGCCCACCTTGTAGGAGGGGGCCTGCCCCGGCCAGCCGAGGTAGCGGTTCAGCTCGAAGCGCAGCGTCTCGTCCGGCACCCGGCAGTGCGCCCGCATGAACTCCCAACCCAGCTCCGGCGTCCAGCGCTCACCCGGGTGGAAACCGAACGGATTGTCCACCGGGATCTCCAGCTCCAGGTGCATGCCGATGTCGACGATCACCCGGGCCGCCCGCAACGCCTGCCCGTCGAGCATGCCGAGCCGGTCCCCCGGGTCGGCCAGGTAGCCCAGCTCGTCCATCAGCCGCTCCGAGTAGAGCGCCCAGCCCTCGCCGTGCCCGGAGACCCAGCAGAGCAGCCGCTGCCAGCGGTTGAGCAGGTCGGCGCGGACGGCGGTCTGTGCGACCTGGAGGTGGTGGCCCGGCACGCCCTCGTGGTAGACCGTGGTCACCTCACGCCAGGTGGAGAACTCGGTGATGCCCTGCGGCACCGCCCACCACATCCGCCCCGGCCGGGAGAAGTCCTCGCTCGGGCCGGTGTAGTAGATCGCGCCGTCGCTGGTCGGCGCCAGACAGCACTCGATCCGGCGGACCTGCTCCGGGATGTCGAAGTGGGTGCCGTCCAGCTCGCTGATCGCCTGGTCGGCGAGCGCCTGCATCCAGTCGCGGAACGCCTCCTTGCCCCGGACCGTCCGCGCCGGGTCGGCGTCGAGCGCACGGACCGCGTCGTCGACCGTGGCGCCGGGCCCGACGATCCGCGCGGCCACCGCCCGCATCTCGGCCTCCAGACGGGCCAGCTCCGCGAAACCCCAGGCGTACGTCTCGTCGAGGTCGACCTTCGCGCCGAGGAAGTACTGCGAGGCCAGTTCGTAGCGCTCCCGGCCGGCGGCCTGCTTCTGCCGCCCCCCGGGGGCCAGTTCGGTGCGCAGGAATTGCCCGAACTCGGCGGTCGCCGCGGTCGCCGCGGCGGCGCCCTTGCGCAGCTCGGCACCGAGCGTGCCGCCCGCGTCGAGGCGTTCGGCCAGGCCGTGGAAGAAGTTGTCACCGTCCGGGTCGACCCAGATGTCGCACTGCTTGGCGACCTCGACGAGCTGCACCTGCGAGCTGACCCGGCCGGCCGCGGCTGCCTCCCGCAGGGTGCGCTTGTAGCCCTCCAGCGCGGACGCGAAGCGGTTGAGCCGGGTGGCGACGTTCGCCTTCGCCTCCTCGCCGTCGGTCGGCATCAGGTCGAAGACCATCCGCAGCTCGTGCAGCCCGCTCGTGATCACGCTGACTTCGCTCGCGGTCTCGCCGCTGTCGTACCGGGCGAGTTCCAGGCCCAGGCGTTCCTGCATCGCCTCCTGCGCGGTCCGCTCCGCCTCGGTCTCCGCCTCGGTCACGTCGAGTTGGCCCAGCGTGCGCCGGGCCAGGTCGGCGCGGGCCGCGTAACCCTCGGGGGAGAGGTCGTCGAGCTGGTCGTCGTAGCCGGCGATGCCGACGTAGGTGGCGCCGGTCGGGCTCAGCGGAGCCCACTCCGCCACGTACCGGTTCGCGAGGTCATCGATTCGTCCCACGGGGCGACCCTACGTGACCCGGTCACCCCGGTGTCGAACGTGTTTACCGTGTTCAGGGTGGAGGATCGGCAGGTAGCTGTGGCGGTCGACACGACGTCCGAAATCCGCGCGACTTTGTCGTGCCCGAGGGGCAGAGTGTCAGGGGTGAACGTGGATACCGCCCCTGACCGGGCACCGCTGCGGAGCTGGCTGCCCGGGTTCGTCGCACTGGCCGCGATCTGGGGCTCCAGCTTCCTCTTCATCAAGGTGGGGGTCAGCGAGCTGCACCCGGTGCACCTCACCCTCTACCGGGTGGCCACCGGCGCGGCCACACTGCTCGTGGTGCTGGTCGTGCTGCGCGACCGGCTGCCCCGCGAGCCGGCGGTCTGGGCCCACCTGCTGGTGGTCGCCGCGTTCGGCGTCGCGCTGCCGTTCACCCTGTTCGGCTACGGCGAGCAGCGGGTCGAGTCCATGCTGGCCGGCATCTGGAACGCCACCACGCCGCTGATCGTGCTGCCGCTGGCGGTGCTGGTGTTCCGCACCGAGCGGCTGACCGCGCGCCGGACGGTCGGGCTGGCGCTCGGCTTCGTCGGCGTGCTGGTGGTGCTCGGCGTCTGGGCGGGCGTGGGCGGCGCCCACTTCACCGGCCAGCTCATGTGTCTCGGCGCGGCGGCCTGCTACGGGCTGGCGATCCCGTACCAGAAGAAGTTCATCGCGGGCCGCGCGTACTCCGGGTTGTCGCTGTCGGCGGCGCAACTGCTCGTGGCGACCGCGCAGCTCGCGCTGGTCGCGCCGCTGGTGGCCGGTGCGCCGCCGGTGCCGACCGACCTGTCGCCCCGGGTGGTGGCCAGCGTGCTCGCGCTCGGCGCGCTCGGTACCGGGCTCGCCTTCGTGATCAACATGCGCAACATCCGACTGGCAGGGGCGAGCACCGCGTCCACCGTGACGTACCTGGTCCCGGTCTTCGCGGTGGTGGTCGGTGCCGTGGTGCTCGGCGAGCGGATGAACTGGCACCAGCCGGTGGGCGCACTGATCGTGCTGGTCGGGGTGGCGGTCGCGCAGGGCCTGTTCGGCCGGCGTCGGCCCGCCCCGGCGCCGGTGGCACCCGCCGCCCGCCCGGTCGAGCCGGCCGCCCGGGCCTGACCGCTCAGCCCCGGGCCGCCGCCCACTTCACCAGGCGGTCGGCGGTCCACGTGTTGATCACCCGGTCGGCCGGTACGCCGCAGCGCGCGGCCCGTTCGCAGCCGAAGCGCTGCCAGTCGAGCTGCCCGGGAGCGTGCGCGTCGGTGTCGATGACGAACCGGCAGCCCGCCTCCAGCGCGCGGCGGATCAGCCGCTTCGGCGGGTCCTGCCGCTCCGGCCGGGAGTTGATCTCGACGGCCACGTCGTGTTCCGCGCAGGCGGTGAAGACGGCGTCCGCGTCGAACTCGCTCTCCTTGCGGGTACGCGGCCGGTGCCCCTTGTCGCCCGGCCCGGTCACGCCGGCCGGCCGGGAGGACACCATCCGGCCGGTGCAGTGCCCGAGAATGTCCAGGTGCGGGTTGGCGATCGCGGTCAGCATCCGGCGGGTCATCTTCGCCCGGTCGTCGTTGAGGCCGCTGTGCACCGAGCCGACCACCACGTCCAGCCGGGCGAGCAAGTCGTCGGTCTGATCGAGCGAGCCGTCGGCGAGGATGTCGACCTCGATGCCGGTGAGGATGCGGAAACCCTTCGGCAGCGCCTCGTTCACGGCGGCCACGTGGTCGAGCTGCCGGCGGAGCCGGTCCGCGGTCAGACCGCGCGCCACCTTGAGCCGGGGCGAGTGGTCGGTGAGCACCAGGTACTCGTGCCCCAGCTCGACCGCGGCCAGCGCCATCTCCTCGATCGGTGAGCCGCCGTCCGACCAGTCCGAGTGGGTGTGACAGTCGCCGCGCAACGCGTCCCGCAGCTTCGCCGCCTCCTCGTCCAGGTCGGTGCCCTCGGTGGCCAGCAGCCGACGCAGGTAGACCGGCTCCTCGCCGGCCAGCGACTCGGCCACGCAGCGGGCGGTGACGTCGCCGACGCCGGCCAGCTCGGTCAGCTTGCCGGTGCGGGCCCGCTCGGCCACCTCGCCGGCCGGCAGCGCGCCCAGCGCCGTGGCCGCCGATCGGAACGCCCGGACCCGGTAGGTGGCCTCGTTGGCGCGTTCCAGCAGGAACGCGATCCGGCGGAGGTCGGCGAGGGGATCCCGGGCAGTCATGCAGTGGAACCTACGCGCTCCGACCGCCCGCCGTGCACCGCCGGACCGCGCGTCGGGTCAGCCGCCCGCCGCGGACCGGCCCGGCGACGCCGGGCAGCCGTGCTCGCGCTGCCAGGCGGTGACCTCGGCGACCGGGGACCGGTTGCCGCCCTTGCGCCAGGAGTTCAGGTAGGGCGCCGGCCAGACCACCCCCCGGCGGATCCACCAGTCGTCGTGGCCGGAACACTTCGGGGAGAGCCCGAAGTGCAGGTGACACACGTTGTTGGCGTTGCCGGTGCGGCCCACCTTGCCGAGTTGCTGCCCGGCACGGACGCGGACGCCGGCGTCGACGCCGGACGCGATCGCGCTCAGGTGCGAGCCGTAGTAGCGCACCCCGTCGTCGCCGAGCAGCGAGACCGAGAGCCCGCCGTTGTTCGGCCCCAACGGCCCGCGCCTGTCGAACCGGTCCACCCGGCTCACCTCCAGCACCACCCCGTCGGTGACCGCCACCACCGGCTCGCCGCAGTCGGCGAAGAGATCGGTGCCCGGATAGCCGCCGTGCGTCGGGTGGTAGTCGACGTTGCCGGCCCGGACCGGGAAGACACGCCGCGCCGCGGTGCGCGACGGTGTCGGGGCGACGGTGGCGGCCGGGGCGGAGGAGGCGGCCGGTGGCGCCGGGCTCGCCGTCGGCTCGGCCGGTTGCGCCGCCGTCACCATCGGGCTCGGGTCCTGCCAGGCGTCCGCGGGCGTCGCGGGCCGGTCGCACCCGGCGGCCAACGCCGCGACGAGCAACAGGACCGGGTACGCCGGACGCGCGCGGCGTCCGATCGATGGCGAGCGCATCCGATCATCCTGGCAGACCACTACCGTGGGAAACGAACGCGCCGGACCCGGTCGCATCGGCCGGTCACGGTGGGTCACGTCGGGCCGGTGGATCGGGGAGGGGAGCAGCGGTGACGAACGGATGGCACGGCGGAGCCGGGGGGAGCGGTCCGGGGGCTTTCCACGCGCCGCCGCGTACCCCGTCGGGACTCTTCCCGTCCGGTGGGCCGATGCGGCCCAGCTACCGCGAGCCGTTCCCGGTGACCGGCGCCGGCGTCGCGCTGGGTGCGGTGGTCACCTTCGCCTGGTTGCTGCTGTTCGGCCTGGTCGGCCACGATGTGCCCGGCTACGCCTGGTGGACGCTGCTCGCCGGCGGCGTCGCCTGGGTGGTCGCCGCGGTGCTGGTCCGTTACGGGGACCGGGGGGTGGCGACCGGGGTGGCGATCGTCACCGCGGGCGGCTGGAGCATCGCCGCGGCGATCGTCGCGGTGCGGTGGGCGCAGAGCGGCGACTGGCCACTCTGGTGACCTTGCGTGCCGCTTTCGCTGCGTAGCGAAGACCATCTTGACGTACGCGCGGTGACGGTTCACGCTCGCCGTATGGCCTGGACCACACCGCCGCGGCTCGACCCCGATCGGAGCCGCCGTCGCCTGCAACTCCTCGCCGAGTTGGCCGGTGCCCGTGCGGTACAGCAGCGCGAACGGCCGCAGCGGGCGCGCAGCGAACGCCTGCGCCAGCTCATCGCCACCCGCCGCCGCGTGACCGGCTGAGGCGACTTTCTCCAGGAACGACCGGCCCCGGTCGGGGCGTTGACCGGTCGCCCGCCGACCCGACCGGTTAACGTGCATCGCGTGACATGTCGGCGTGCTGCCGAGGCCAAATTGGGGGGACCGTGTCGTACTTCGCTGCTGCCGTGGCGCGCATCGACGGCGGCTGGACCGCCGGTGAGGTGAGCCTGCGGGGCGTCACCGACATCGAAGAGGTCGCCGACCGGCTGCGCGATGTCGAGCCGGACGCCGACCTCTCCCTGCTGTTCGTCGAGGCGGACGACACGTACCTGGTCGTCCTGCGCCTCGACGAGGGGGAGGACCTGCGGGTCTTCGGATCCGACTCGGCGTACGCCGAGGAGTCCCGGCTGGGCGCGCTCCTCGTCGGCGACCTGAAGACCTCGGTCACCGGCCTGGAGGACGTCGACGAGCCGCGTCCGTCCGCCGGCGACGACGACACCGAGCAGCCGGCCGTGGACCCGGAGGCCGACCCGGTGGGCGACGCCGACCTGCTCGCCGACCTGGGCGTCCCGGCGCCGAAGCTGCTCGCGCTCTGCGCGCACGAGGGCAACATGCCGGCCGACGTGACCGCCGAGATCTGCCAGGTGCTCGGCTGCGCGGACGAGGTCGAGGAGCTGCGTGAGGTCTGAGCCCGGCGAGTCCGTGACGCCCGGCGCCGTGGAGCCGGCCGACGCCACCGACCCGGCGCTGGAAACCCTGCGTCCCGGACAGCCGACGCCGGGCCGGGCCGGCCGCGCGGGACCCGGCGCGGACGAGGCGCTGGCCGACCCGGGTGCGGTCGGGCGGCGGCAGCGGCACGAGCTGTGGATGCGCCGCGCCCTGCACATCGCGGCGACCGGCCCGGACGGGCCGACGCCCGACGAGGGCGCCGACGACGTGCCGGTCGGCGCGGTGCTCTACGGACCCGACGGCGTCGAACTGGCGATCGGGCGCAACGAGCGGGAGCTGACCGGAGATCCGACCGCGCACGCCGAGGTGCTGGCGCTGCGCCGGGCCGCACAGCGGCTGGGCCGGTGGCGGCTGGACGGCTGCACGCTGGTGGTCACGCTGGAGCCGTGCACCATGTGCGCCGGCGCGATCGCGCTGGCCCGGGTCTCGACAGTGGTGTTCGGGGCGTGGGAGCCGAAGACGGGCGCGGTCGGCTCGCTCTGGGACGTGCTGCGCGACCGCCGGGTCACGCACCGCCCCGAGGTCTACGCCGGCGTCCTGGAAACGGAGAGCGCCGCGCTGCTGCGCGCGTTCTTCCGGTAAGGCCGGGCCCCCTGTTAACGCCTCCGGTATAGAAGGGGCCCCTTCTCAACGAGCCGCCGCCCCCGGCACCGGGATGGCGACGGGGGCGGGGCGGCGGTGAAGGAAACGGTCAGGCGATGGCGGTATCGAGGGCGATCTCGACCATCTGGCCGAACGTCTGCTCACGCTCCTGCGAGGTGGTCTTCTCGCCGGTCTTGATGTGGTCGCTCACGGTCAGGATGGTCAGCGCGCGGGCCCGGAACCGGGCCGCGATCGTGTAGAGCGCCGCCGACTCCATCTCCACCGCCAGCACGCCGTAGTCGGCGAGCGTGTCGTACAGGTCCGGCCGGTCGGTGTAGAACGCGTCCGCCGCCAGGATCGGACCGACCCGCATGGTGATGCCGCGCCGCTCGGCCACCTCGACCGAAGTGCGCAGCAGCCCGAAGTCGGCGACCGGGGCGTAGTCGATCAGCCCGTCGAAGCGCATCCGGTTCATGTTCGAGTCGGTGGACGAGCCGATCGCCGCCACCACGTCCCGCAGTTGCAGGTCCTCGGTCAGGGCACCGCACGAGCCGACCCGGATCAGCGTCTTCACGCCGTACTCGTTGATCAGCTCGTGCGCGTAGATGGAGGCGGACGGCATGCCCATGCCGGAACCCTGGACGGAGACGTCGACGCCGTTCCACCGCCCGGTGAAGCCCAGCATGCCGCGCACCGTCGTGTAGCAGCGGGCCTCCTCGAGGTAGGTCTCCGCGATCCACTTGGCCCGCAGCGGGTCACCCGGCATCAGGACCCGCTCGGCGATCTCTCCCGGCTCAGCGCCGATATGCGTACTCATGGCAAAGATCCTGCCAGGCCGGCCGACGGGATACCGGTTCGGCGTCCGTACCGGTGGTCCTGTACCCTCGTCGGCGGTGGCGTGTCCGAGTGGCCTAAGGAGCACGCCTCGAAAGCGTGTGAGGGTTTACGCCCTCCGCGGGTTCAAATCCCGCCGCCACCGCTCGTGAGATGCGAGAACGCCCGGCCGGTCCATGATGGACCGACCGGGCGTTCTGGCTCTAGTCTCAGTTCTGGTCTCAGTCGTCGGCAACACGATGCAGGTCGGCTGCCATCCGTGAGCGCCTTGTCACTCTTCGCGCTTGACCTCGGCGGGCTGGTCGAGCTGCTGCTGCCGCTTGTTCTGCTCGTCACGAAGCCTCTCGACGGCGTCAGCAAAGGCGGCGTATGCCTTTGCCTCATCTAGGCCTGTGTACTTGCCCACGCGGAGTTCAACCGCCTCGTATTCGCGCTCGATCGCATCGGCTGTCTGCTGCGAGTTGAAGCTGCGCTCGTGATACTTGAAGTAGCCAGTGAATCCGGCCGCTAGACCTACGGCAGCGCTTGCTGCCACGGTGAGCCATCTTGCCTGGCTAAAGGCAACCGATGCTGTGGCGATTGCGGACGTAGCTACCGATCCGATAATGATCACGCTCTGAAAGC
This sequence comes from Micromonospora sp. DSM 45708, assembly GCF_039566955.1. Taxonomy (NCBI): domain Bacteria; kingdom Bacillati; phylum Actinomycetota; class Actinomycetes; order Micromonosporales; family Micromonosporaceae; genus Micromonospora; species Micromonospora schwarzwaldensis. Next base: position 6,808,966 of record NZ_CP154796.1, read on the forward strand.
GGTTATGAATCCCCCGGGTTCTCCCCGCATCTTCACGATACTGTGCGATCAGGTCGGGAACGTCGTCCCTGTAGCGCTTCTGCGCTAGCAGTGCCGAGTCGCCTCCGCTGCTGGTGCTCGTGTCTAGGTCAGCTTGGGTTCGTCGGCGGACTACATGTAGCTTCTTGAGGATGATGCGGGTTCTTCTCATGCGCTTGTACTGCCAGTAGGCCAGTGCTGGCGAAACGAGAAGCGAAACGGAACATGCTGCGTAGAGTTGTGTGGAGAAGCGGTTGACCTGTCCGAGTTCGGAGAACGTGGCGACTGCTGCCATCGCGATAAGAGTGATGTTGCCTATGAGGATCCAGGCGATTCCAACCTTACGCCACAGACCTTGAAGGTGGAGCTTTTCCTCGGCATCGAGAATTAGACTGCGTACATGATCGGGGTGCCAGCTCTTGGAGCCATCACTAATGACCTGGTTCCAGTTCTCCTCGTTCGTGGTGCCACTTCTTTTCGCCCACAGTTGCGACAGCCTCGACCACATGGCGTCACGCTATGATTACCCAATCGAGAAGGCAAGGTGAGGCGGCGTCACTTTATCGACATTGCTTTTGCGTTGAGGGTGTGCACAGGGAGCCGACGTGACCCGGGCGGCTTGTCACCTCGGCTCCCCGGCCCGTCGGCTAGCTGGTGCTGGTGCCCCCGCTATTCCAGAGAAGCCCACCAACTTGCTGGGCGATGTCCCGGCGAACCTGGGCTGTGAGATGTTGGTACCGGGCCGCCATCGCCGACGTCGACCAGCCCATGATGCCCATCACCGCGCGTTCCGCCACGCCGAGGATCAGCAGCACTGTGGCGGCGGTGTGCCGGGCGTCGTGCAGTCGGCCGTCCCGTAGCCCGGCTAGCTTGAGCAGCCGCTTCCACTCGTCGTAGTCCGTGCGCGGGTTGACCGGTTCGCCGGTCGGGGTGGCGAAGAGCCAACCTCCTTCGGTCCAAAGCTGGGCGGCGGTCTCACGTTCCTTCTCCTGCTCCCGGCGGTGCCGCCGGAGCAGTTCCACCAGTTCGTCGGGCAGGCCAATGGTTCGGCGACCGGCGCGTGATTTGGTCTCTGCTGTCTCGGCGCGGGTCGCCTGCCGGTCGGGGCAGTGCCCGCCGAACTTCCGTCCGCAGGGCTCGGCGCACCCGTGCCGCCACCGGGGGCGTTGTCGGCCACGCCGAACGACCAGCGATCCCGCGCTCAGATCGACGTCGGCCCACTTGAGGCCGAGCGCTTCGCCCTGGCGCAGACCCAGGGCCAGCGCCACCGCCCACCGCGCGCTGTTCCGTCGCCCTCGGGTGACGGCCAGCAGGCGCCGCACCTCCTCGACGGTGTACGGCTCGATCTCGTCGTCACTGAGGCGGGGCGGCTTGGCCAGCGTCGCCGGGTTGCGCGACAGGTGGCCGCGCCGCACCGCTTCGTTGAGCGCCGTACGGATGGTGCGGTGCGCCTGGTGGGCGGTGGCCGCTGCGCTTCCCTTCTCCTGCATGCGGACGTAGAAGCGTTCCAGGTGCTCGGGCTCCAGGCGGTCGAGCCGGTGCGCGCCGAGGCCGGGGATGAGGTGCCGGTACACGGCCACCCGGTAGCCGGCGATGGTGTTCTCTCGCACCGACGGCGCGGCGATGTTCTCGGCCCAGTGCGTCAGCCAGGTCTTGACCGTCCAGCGCTGGCCTGGCTTCCGGACAGTGCCGTCGTCGCGCTCCCGTTCGAGCTGACGAACCTTCTTGGTGACCGCCGCTTCGGTCTTGCCGCTGACGTGCCGTCGGTCCGGTTTGCCGTCGTCCTTGACGCCGACGGTGACCCGGCCGTGCCAGTAGCCGTCGCTGCCCTTGTAGATGCTGGATGCGCCGTTGGGTTTGCGTGGCAAGTTGCTGGTCTCCTCATGCCGCGGGGTTGAGAGGCTGGTCGAGCAGGTTGCTCACGTACTCGTCAAGGCAGCCGACGGGGATGCGGCGGAGCCGGCCGATGGTGACGGTGCGGATTTCGCCGTTCTTGATCAGGGCGTACATGGTGGTGCGGCCGATGCCGAGGCGGTGGGCGGCTTCTTCGATGGTCAGCACGATGCGGTTGTCGGCGGTGGTCACGGCTTCCTTCCGGTCGTGAGGATGGGGGTGGGGGTAGCCGTCCCAGCCGTCCCAGCCGTCCCTTTGCAGGTCAGGGCCGGGACGGCTTGGGAGGCGGGACGGCTTAAGCCGTCCCAGCGGTGGGGGTCGGGTCGGTGGGCTGGGACGGCTTAAGCCGTCCCAGAGGAATGACCCGTCCCGGGGCTGAGCTGGGCGGGGACGGCTGGGACGGCTGGGACGCTTCCCCCTCGGGCACGACCTCCGGGCCGGGGCAGTAGCGTCGCCAAGCGTCGGTGAAGTCAGCTTGGTAATAGCCCTTGACCTGCCCGTACGGAGGGCCGAACCGGATGTTGGTGGAGCGGATCTCGTATTCGGCCAGCAGTTGACCGAGTTTCATCGCGGTGAGTCCGGTGCCGCTCTTGCCGTACTCGGCCCAGGGAGCTTCGGGGTCGGCACGGAGTTTGTCGAGCAGGACGGTGCTCGGGACCGCCCGGCGTCCCTGGTTGTCGAGCACCCCGACAGCGCGGAACACGGAGTGGCAATCGGCCAGTAGACGAACCCGGTCGGATGGCACGGCGCTGCCATCGCGTTCGGCGGTGAGAATTTCGCACGCGCGTCGCGCCCGGTCGGGCCATGTGCCCCCGGCGAGGTCGGCCACGGCCACGAGGGGTTCCCAGGTGTCGGCGGCCCGGTCTTCGACGGGCATGGCAGGTTCCGCGGCTTCCAGGTCGCGCATGTTCGCTCGTAGCCAGCCGGTGAGTTGCCGGGCGAGTGCGCGCAGGGCAGGGCTGTCGCGGCGATGCCGGTAGGGGGCGACCTGCTCTCCGGGCGCGCGGCGGCGCATCCGGATCACGACGGCGCGATCCTCGATGGTGTCGGGCATCGCACCAATACCGGCGAGCGCGGCCATGGAGAAGGTGGGGATCTTCTCGACCTTCTGCGCGGCGGCGTCCCACCGGATCGCCGGTCGGTTGCGTTGGTGTCCGGCGTTCAGCAGGCCGCGTAGGTCTTCGTTCGCTTCGGCGGCGGCACCGAAGATGGTGTCGGCTTCGTCTACGAGCAGGGTTGGCGGGTCGTCGGTGCCGATGGCGCGGTAGACGGCGGCAGGGGACGCGTTGACGGTGATCAGAGGCGCGTAGCAGGTTGCTTCGACCACATCCAACAGCCGGGACTTCCCGCACCGCTTCTCGGGTGCCCGGATCACCAGGCGGGGCGCGTGCGCCCACGCGGGTTGGGCGTGGGTCGCGGCCACCCACAACGCCACGGCGTCGACCGCCTCCGCGCAGGGCAGGATGACGTAGTTGGTGAGGCAGGCGTGCAGGGCGTCGAGGATGGTTGCGCCGTCGTCGGGCTGATCGGTGGTGCTGGCGGGTGAGTTCATGCGGCGAGCCCTTCGGCGCGGAAGCCGTCACGGATGGCGGCGCGGATGTCGCGGTCGGTTTGCTCTGCCTGGCGGCCGGCGGTAGTGAGGGCGGCTTCTGCGTCGTCGCGGCTGATCGCGTCTGCGAGGACCATGCGGGCCACGCCGCGTGCCGCGCCGTAGAGGGTGGGGCGGCGGGTGCCTTCGGGGGCGTTGGCCACCGCTTGCAGGTGTGCGGCGAGGAGCCGGTCGGGGAAGGAGATGCCTCCCGCCGGGCGGGTGCTGGTCGGGGTGTGTGCCGGGACCGGGGTCGGTGCCGGCGGTGCCGGTCGGCAGGTCGGTGCCGGCGGTGCCGGTCGGCAGGCCGTTACCAGCGCGGGGGGCATCTCCTCCATCTCCCGGCCCGGTGCCCACCGGTACGGGCGGCCCGTGCGCGGGTGGATGCTCGGAGGCAGCACCACGTATCCGCCATCGCCCTTGACGTCGACGCCGGGGCCGAGCCCTTGACCGGACTTGCCTTGGCTACACGTCACGGGCTGTCCGGGGTGCCGGTAGTACAGGTGCAGGCCACCGGACCCGGTCACCACGTACGCGGTCGGCGGCAACAGCCCGCGCTCGATGAGCGCGTTCATGGTGTCGCGGCCACCGTGGGCGGGGTCGACATCGACCACGACGGTCCCTGACGGGGCACCGGTACGCAGGGCGAGTTGCCCGGCGGGGACGGTGTCGATGATCGCGGTGATCCGGTCGGGGTGGGTGGTGGCGGCGTAGAAGCCGTGGCAGGTCAGGCACGGGCAGGCTTCCCGGTCATGGTCCGGGCCGGTGTCGGTGCAGGTGGGGCAGTTGGCGACGGGTCGTTTCGACCGGGCGAGCATGAATACCGGCCAGCCGTGGGCGGCGTAGTCGAGGGCGGCGGCGAGCAGGTCGGGCATGTGGTGTCTCCTTCCTGGCGCGGGCGGATTGGTGGCCAGCGCCGGATGGACGCTGGCCACCGGTGGTGAGCGCGCGAAGCGCGCCGATCAGGCAGTTGGGGTTAAGCGATGCGGCGCGGCTGTACGTCGCGGCGACGGGTGTCCAGCGGGATGATCGGGGCCAGCCGCACCGCCGGAGCCGGAGTGGTGGGGGCGGTGTCGGCGGCGGCCAGGAGCACGGTCATGACTTGTTGCCGGGTGCGGCCGGGTGCGCGTTCCCAGGGCAGGATGGCCGCGTGCAGGTCGACGATCGTGCGGGTGCGCAGGTGGCGGGTGAGGTGGTCGACGGCGGCGGCGTACTTCTCGGCGGTGGTGGGGTCGGTGATGGCGTACCAGCGTGGTCGGCCGAGGAGGGCGGCGCGGATCGCGCCGTAGATGCTGGCGGGGTACATGCCGGAGCGGACCACTCGACAGCGGCTGTAGGTGCAGCCGTCGTGTGGGTCGTAGAGGCCGGGGCCGGGGTGCCAGCCGTGCCGGCGCAGGTAGCCGGCGGCGGCGCAGAGGATATCGGTCGTGGACTGCGGTAGGCCGCTGGTCATGAGAGGCGACCGTCGGCGGCCAGCCACGCCATGATCGCTTTGGTGTAGCTGCGGAACTGGCGGCGTACCTGTGGCCGGCAGTCGCAGCCGATGCCGTGGACCGCTTCGTGGAGCTGGTCGCCGTAGCGCACGACGGCGGCCGGGTCGACGGCGACGGGGTCGGTGACCGGATCGCGGGCCGGCGGCGGGGTGCGGTGAGAGCCGTCAAGACGGTCGGTGACCTTGGCGACGCAGGCGGCTATCACCTGCTGCGGGTCGTGGCCGAGGCTTGCGATGGCAACCAGCGCGGTGAGCACCACATCGGCCAGCTCGGCGGCCACATCATCGCTGGTATGGGTGACGCCCTTGCGCGGGTTCTGTCCGAGGGTGCCGATCCACGCCGCGGCGACCTCTCCCGCTTCCTCGGTGACCTTCAGGATGCGCAGCCCGGTTTCCTCGCGGCTGCGGCCATTGATCGCGTCGAGGCGGGCAGCAACCTTGGCGACGATGTCGAACAGGGCGGGTGTGGTGACGGTCATCAGGGAACGCCTTTCCTGGCGGGGCGAACGAATGGCCAGCGCCGGGCGGGCACTGGCCATCAGGAAGTGAGCGCGCGAAGCGCGCCTTTCTAGCGGGTGAGCGCCCAGACGACGAACACGGCGACGGCGGCGATCAGCGCGGCGGCGAGGAGCCAGCCGGTGAGGTCGCGTAGGAGCCAGCCGGTAACGCGGGCACGCGCGAGGGTCGCGTCGGCGTGCCAGGCGACCCGCTCGACGCGGCGGCCGAGCGGCACGCCGATGATCACACCGAGCAGAACGCCTACAGCGAGCGCGGCAAAGGTCAACTTCATGGGTCTCCGATGCAGGGTGGCGCGGGCAGCGCCAGATACGGGCTGTGACGGAGTGGAGATTCGGGTAGCCGTCCGGACCGTCCGGACGGTGGCGTCCGGACGGCTACCTACTTGGACCCTGGCTGGCCCGTCCGGACGGTCCGGACCGTCCGGACGGGCCGCCTTGCGGTGACGGTGTGTTACGCCGGCTCGGGAATGCGGATCTTGTAGGTGCCCCGATCGGTCTTGCGGAGCATGGCGTCCGGGCCGGTGGACAGACGGCCGAGCGCCTTACGAACCCAGTCGCCGGACAGACCGGTGGCGGAGATGACGTCTCCGAGGTCGCCGGGGCGCACAACATCGACACCGGCGTCATGCAGGTCGATCAGGTGCCCGCGCAGGTGTTCGTATGCCTCGTCGCTGGCCATGGGCGGCTGGCGTAGTCCGAGGGGGATGCGGGGCATGCCGGGCGGGATGCGGATCGGCTCGGCGGGGTCGACGTCGTCGGGCGGGTCGTTGGGGTTGATGGCCCGGTTCGGCTCGGTGGGCTCGTTGTCGCGCTCGTCGTCGTTCATGTCCGGCTCCTGGCGAGGGCGGGATGCCGGGCGGCCCGGCTGCGGGGTGGCGGGCTCGGTGGTCGGTTGTCCGCCGAGGTAGGGGGCGATGGCCGCCGCGCGGTGGTCTTCGTCGGCCACGAAGGAGCGGCAGGGCATCGTCCAGCGGGTCGTGTCGGTGCCGGGGACTTCGGCGTAGAGGTAGCCGGGCTTGGTGTTCTTCCACGCCCAGGGCATAGCTCCGGCGTCGAGGGTGGCTTCGGACAGGGCCATGCCGGCGTCGACGTCCTTGTCGACGCCGAGGCAGATCGACCCGGGGATGTTCGCTCGCGCGCTGGTGGGGAACCGGTCATGTGATGCGCGCTGCAACCCGAACAGCAGCGAGATACCAGCGGAGCGGGCGGCTTCGGTCAGCTCCGTGACCAAGGGGTTGCCGGCGGCGACCTGGGCGGCTTCGTCGACGATCACCACCCGGTAGCGGGGGCACTGGCGGCAGCCCTTCGTCCACTGCTTGTGGCCGTGTGCGCCGATCTGTCGGGCGCGGCCGGTGATGTCGGTGGAGAGGTCTTCCAACATGTCGTTGGTGTCGTCCTCGCTCAACGCGACCCGGGCCGCGCCGTTGCGCGCCCACGTGGGGAGTTGGTCGCCCTTACGCGGGTCGGCCAGCCACAGCTCAGCATCGTGTCGGGAGATGACCTCGGCGGCGATGTTGAGGATGACCTCGGTCTTGCCCGCACCGGACATGCCCACGATCAGGAAGTGAGCAGCGTTGCGCCCTGCGTGGTGGTCGCCGGGTAGCCACAGCATCAGCGGCTCTCCGTCTTCCATCACGCCGAGCACGATTGGCTCTGCGATCGAGCGGCCTGGGGCGGACAGGCCCGGCCAGGGGATCATGGCTCGGAGTTGGTCGACCGGTACGACCTCCACCCGACCTCGCCGCGCCGAGTCGGGGTTGGGGATGACCCGCACCGCCGTTTCCGGCACGTCCAGCGCCGAGGCGAGCGCGCCCCGGTCGGCGGCCAGTTCCCGCACCGATGTGCCCGCGTCCAGGGTCACCGCGGCTGACGCTTTCGCGCCGTTGATCGTGGGTCGAGACACCGTCGCGTTGCGCAGGCTCTTGACCGCATCGGCCAGCCCACCACCGGCGGCGGGGTCGTCGCCGTCGCCGTTGCGCAGTACCCGCACCACCGCCATGGCGATGGATGCGGTGGGGGCACCGATCAGCCACATGTCCGACCACGGTGACGACCAGGGCGCGCCGATCGTCGCGCCGATCGCCCATACCGACCCCGCCACACAGGTCGTGGTGGCTACCGCCCGGCGGACGATGCCCCGCGCGGCGGACGCCCGCCACGTCAGTGCGCTCAGCGCCGTGCCCGCGAGGGTCAGCCCGGCCGCAGCCGCGCCTACCTGGCTCGGGTCGTCGGCCCACCGCCAGTGCGCCAGCCCAGTAGCCACCGCCAGCCCCACCGAGCCGGTCGGGGTGACCAGGTAGGGCCACAGCGGCAGTTTCACCGTGTGCACGCTCGCCATGCCGTCGGTGGCAAGGCCACCGTGCTTCGGCATTCGTGTCTTCGTCATCTCTCCTCCCTTCCGTGCTCAGGCGGTGAACTTGAAGTCGGGCTTGCGGCTGCCCCGGTAGCCGACCTGCTCCAGCTCCGGCATGTACGCGGTGACGAACCGGTTGTTCGCGGTGATGATGTACTGACTGGCGACGACCAGCGCCTCACTGGCCTGCTGAATCGGCTTGGCCACCTGACGGGCACGCGCCCTGGCGGTCAGGCCACCGACCACGACGACCCCACCACCGACGCGCCGCAGGCGGGCGTCCAACTCGCTGGCGGTGATGCCCAGTTCCAGGGCGGCGGCGTGCAGGATGCGGCGGGTGCTCTCGCACCACTCGATCAATGCGTGGTTGTCGGTCAGCGAGTCCGCACCGGAGAACAGCGTGCGGCCCGAGGGCGGGTTGGTGTTCGACACGAAATGTCTCCTTCGAGCAGTCAGGCGAGGGCGGTGAGCAGGGCAGTTACGGCGGTACCGGCCAGACCGGCCAGCAGCAGATCGACGGCGGTGCGGACCCGCCGGTACTTGCGCACCGCAGTGCGCGACAGCCACACCAGCTCGTGCGCTCGCAGGGAGGCCATGCTCAGCGGCGGTAGCGCGGCGTCGGTCATCAGGTCCCCCGGTGCGCTGGTGGCGTAGCGCACGAGTCCGTGGCTCCCGCCGAGGGATGGGCGGACCGCGCAGGCCAGCAATCCGACCGCCGCACCGATCACTGCGACCGTGGCCGATCCGGTGGCGAGGGCGGGGGCGGGCAGGTCGGCGCGGGCCAGCACGGCGAGGCCGATGGTGAGGGCGGTGCCGGCGAGCGTGAGCAGCGTCGAGGCTTTCGCGTCCACGCGGACCAGCTCGGCGCGCACGGTGGCCAGTTCGGCGGTCAGGAACGTGGTATCTGGCACCATCAAAGGTGCCCTCCTCTCTCGTGGGGGTTGGGTGACCGGACCGGCGGCACAGCACAGGTTGCGAGCCAGGGGCTGTGCCGCCGGGCGGGGTCAACGGCGGTGGTTGTTGGCGGCGATCCGCCCGCCGAGTTCGACCAGGCAGATCGAGGCGACGACGACGAGGCCGTCGACGGACAGCGGGAGTAGGTACTGCGACCCGTTGGTCTCGCCGTAGCGGGCGGCGACCGAGGCCATGTGCCAGTAGGACACCCACGCGGCGATGCCGGCGATCAGCGCCGTTGCCGCCCACCGGCCGATCGCCAGCCGGCGTGAGTGCACCGGTACCCGGGAGATCAGCTCGATGGTCAGCAGCAGCGCCAACGGCGACCACGCGGAGATGACCTGCGAGATCAGCTCATCCCGGGCGTGCAGCACGTTCCCAGCGATCGACGCGGCCACCCCGAGAGCAAGCACCAACCGGACCGCCCACCGGATGCGCTTGAACTGCTTGACCTGCCCAACCCCACCCGCCTCCGGCACCGGCTCCGGCTCCGGGTCGGGGTCGGGGTCGGGGGTGGGGCTGGTCTTCAGACCCGGGTGTCCGTCCACCCGGAGCTGCGGCGACTCACTCTCGGTCCGAAGGCGGCGAAACCACCCCCGACGCGGTTCGGACACCTCAACGCGCTCCGGGTCGACCGGCACCGGAACCGGGTCCGAGGTCGGCTCCGGGTCCGAGGTCGGGGCGGGCACCGGGCCGATCGGCTCGGGATAATCCGGCACCACCAGCTCAGCGGCGGTCGCCGGATCCGGGGTGACAACCGGGTCGGCGGTACGAGCCAACAGCCGCTCGCGCAGCTCGGTGGCCTTCGGAGCGCCGATCTTGAACTGCTTCTGAAGCCGGTTACGCGAGGGCACCTCACCGAGCTGGTCGGTCAGTGCCAACGCCCCGGGATACAGGTCGTCGACGCTACGGGGGTGGATGCTGGCGGGAGCGGTCATCGAAGGGTCTCCTTCGTGGTCGGGGCCTCACTGTTGAGGGCGTGGGCGATGGCGAACGGGGCGAGCATCACGGCGCTGCCACCCAGGACGATGAGCAGCAGCAACAGCACGGTCATCGGGTGCCTCCCTCGGCACAGTTCAGGCACTCGCCCAGCGAGCGCGGAATGCAGTAAGGGCGCACCTGCCGGCACACCCGGCACGTGCGGCGGGCGGTCAACGCCTTGCCGATGGCGGCGCGTTGAGCGGGGGTAGCGGTGCGCTTCGGCCTGGCCAGGTCGACGCGGTAGAGGTAGGCGGTACGGGTGCCGCCGACGCCGCGCCAGAGGATCTGAGCGGCCACCGGCTGACCGGCGGGCCGCAACCCGGCGGCACGCAGTTGGCGGCGGGTGGCGTAACCGGGCGGTGCGCCCCGCCACCAGTAAGTAGGGATGCCGTACCGCGACCCGTCCGGATCGTGGTAGGCGGCGCGGACGCGGGACATCAGGTCGCCACCTTGAGCCGGTAGACCGGAAAGGTGTCGGGGTTGACGAAGTACAGATCCCCCCACGGGGAGCGGTACTCGATCCGCCACGTGTCGACCTTCAGAGCAGGGTCCGTGCCGGCCCAACCGACCGCGGTCACCCGGTCAACCGAGAACAGACCCGAGCCGGGCCGCCCGGCGTGGGCGATCAGGTCACCGACGCGCACCTCACGAGGCGGCACACGCTCCAAGTCCCGCGCGGTGTACCGGTATCGGTCGGACTCCGGTGCCGCCATCACGCGGCCTGGCGGGGCTCGACGCTGCCGGTGAGGTCGGCGGCGGCGCGGGTCACGCGGGCCTCAGCTCGTCGGACCCGACGCCAGTCCAACGGGGACGGGCCACCGTGATCCTCGGCGTAGATCAGGCTGATCTCGGCATCGAGCAGGTCCAGCTCGGCGGCGATCAGCGGCCACTCGGCATCGATCGCGGCCAGGTCGGCGGACGACGGCCCGTGCTGGTCGTGGTTCACTTCGCTCGGTTCCTTCCAGTACGGCGGGCCGGCTGCCGGCACGGCCGGCAACGGCACTCATCGGGGGCCAGCGGGGCGAGGTCTCCGCACCCGAGGCAGGTGCGCCACACGGCGCTGGACTTCGTCGTGACACGCGCACACGCGGCAAGCACGGACATAGCGGGATCACCTCTCCCAGAGTCAGATCGGGTAAGGCAGCCAGGGCAGGAAGCACGCCGGGGCGGCGGACAGCCGTGGCTGATGGATCAGTGGCAGAAGCGGTACCGCGCGCCGGACCCGTCCACTCGGCCCGCTCGCCCGGGACGTACCGGGGTCGGCCACCGTGTGGCTCAAGGCGGGCATACCGTAGACGGATCTACGCGGCGCTTCTGCTTTGGAGTTCTCAATGAACGAGCGGCTCAGCAGGCCGTGGGCGCGCAGCGACTAGTGCTGCCTTCCTCGGTCCTCTGACCCAGATCGACTACAACTCGACGTTGTATTCGATGGAGCGGACGTTACAGCGCGACGTTGTATTCGCGCAAGGGGTGGCTCGCAATCGGCGCGGCGTGTTGGGGGAGTGGTGGCGTACGCTCGCTGTTGATGTCTGAGACGACGGGCGAGCTACCGACCGACTGGTGGACGACTACCGACGTGCTGGCGTTCCTGGAGTCAGCGGGAGCGCCGGTCAGCCGTGCTACCTGGGCTTCTTACGTCTCCCGGGGGCAGGCACCCGCCCCGGATCGCATGTTCGGCCGGTCGCCCGCCTGGCGGCCGGATGCCGTCCGGCAGTGGCAGGCTTCCCGCCCCCGTAAGGGTTCGATTGAGGTCTGACAGCCGCTGACCAGCGCGGGTCGGCCTCTGCTTCGTTCCGTGTTCTTCATGGGTTCTAGTCAACGTGAGCAAGGCTCGACCGCACATGGACTGGTATGGAACCCGCGATGCACGAGCGTGGCACTCCGGTCGCGTAACTGATTGAAGTTGGCCGTTAGACTCCCTGCAAGCACAGCCTGCGGGGAGGTGGCGCATGCATGTCATTGCCACGTGGACCGGGCAGCGAGCGCGGGCACTGCGGCTGGCGTTGCGCATGACCTTCGACGACTTCGCCGCGCACCTGGGCGTGTCGACCCGTGGCGTGACGAAGTGGGAAGCGCAGCCGGACGTGGAACTGGCGATGCGTACCCAGCAGCTCCTTGACGTGGCGTTGAAGCGGGCGGACGACGACGCAAGGGCGCGGTTCGGGCAGTTCCTTCAAGAGCCGGCGGAGCCGGTCAGAACTCCCGAGCCCGAAGCGGCACCGGTTCGGCCGCTGCCGAGGGTGAGCCCGCCCCGACAGGTGACGCCGGACCTGCTCCGGTCGCTGCGTCGCGCTCTCCGGGACCACTACACGGCCGACAACCTGCTTGGTCCTCGTACGTTGCTGCCGGTCATCACCGCCCACGCCGACACCATCGAGCAGATGGCCCGTAACGCCTCCGGACGATCGCTGGACGATCTGCTACAGGTCGGGGCCGGCTACGCCGAGTTCGCCGGCTGGCTCCACCAGGACGCGGGCGACGCGGAGGCGGCTACGGCCTGGTACCGGCGGGCGCTGGAGTGGGCGGAAGCGGGCCAGGATGACCGGATGGCCGCGTTCGTGCTCACCCGGCGGGCGGTTCAGTCGATCAGCGCTCGCAACGGCGCGCACGCCGCTCGGTTGGCTAACGCTGCTCAGCGGGACCGAGGGCCAGAGACGCTGCGGATTCGCGCCATCGCGGCGCAGACGGAGGCGCTGGGGCACGCCGTACACGGGGCAGGTAGCGACGCCGACCGCGCCCTTGACGTGGCCGAGCTGCTGCTTGACGGAGGCGGTGGCGACGCTCCGGCGGAAGGCGACCCGTCTGATGGACGCTACTGCGACCTGCGTCTCTACCTCAGCATCTCCCGAGCCAAGTGCCACCTGGAACTTGGCCGGGCATCAGCCGCGGTCTCGGCCTTCACCACTGTGCTCGACACGTTGCCGCCGGACTACCATCGCGACCGTGGCCAGTACCTCGCCCGACTCGCGCAGGCGTACGTCCTTGCAGGAAGCCCGGACGAGGCGTGCGCGTGCGCAGAGGAATCCTTTGCCATCGCGGTCACGACCGGATCGTCTCGCACCCTCAACGACCTACGTGTTCTGCTCGGCCAGCTACGGCCATGGGCATCCTCCCCGGCCGTAGCCAGGCTGCGTGACCTGCTGACCGCTGCCACCTGACCAGAGAGGCAATCGCCGTTGTTCTCGCTAGCAACTGACGCCGCGCCCGGACGCCCCAACGAGGATTTCGTCATCGCCTCCGCCGACCTGGCGGTGGTGGTGGACGGGGCGGGCATCCCGTTCGGCGGCTGCCACCACGGCGTGGCCTGGTACGCGCGTCAACTCGGCGTCCGGACCTTGGCCGCACTGGTCACCGCGCCGGACATGCCACTTGCGGAGGGCTTGGCCGAGGGCATCGCCGCCGTGGCAGCGCTGCACGCCGATACCTGCGACCTGTCGGATCCCGGTACGCCGTGTGCGGCGGTAGGCATCCTCCGGATCGGAACCGAGCGGGTCGACACGCTGGCGCTTTCTGACGTGAGCGTTGTGGTCGACCTCGACACCGGCCCAGAGGTCACCTGTGACCTATCGATCGAAGAAATCAGCGGCACCGAGCCCGCCGCCGTCGTGGGCATGCGTTTCGGCACGCCCGAGCATGCAGAGGCTTTGACCGCACTTGTGGCCCGGCAGACTGCCACCCGGAATCGGCCCGACGGGTGGTGGGTGGCAGCCGCCGACCCGAATGCGGCTCAATACGCCAAGGTAGCCACTTATGCCGCAGGCGCGATGCATCGGGCTTCTGCGTTTTCTGACGGTACGACGCGACCGGTTGACCAAATGGATATCTACGGCTGGCCGGAGTATCTGGACTTGCTCGACAAGCTCGGCCCTGCTGGTCTGATCGCCCACGTCCGATCGATCGAATCGGATGATCCGTACGGCGACCAGTATCCCCGCACCAAGCGGCATGATGACGCTTCGCTCGCCCAGTTTCTACCGAAGCCGCAATAGCTGGAGGCAGATTAGTCCTGCGTCGGCGCGATCACTTACCGTGTCGTGACAATGTGACGCAGCTCCTCTACCGTGAGCCACGGCTTGGTTCGATGGATCATTCGATGGCAGTTTGAGCAAATAAGCGCGAGATCTTCCAGGCGGGTCTTCGTGGGGCCGGAGACGTGCAGCGGCGTCCGGTGGTGGCATTCGATGTAATCAGTGCCGCGAGGGCCGTAAGTGCGGGCAAAGTCGAAACCGCAGATTTCGCAGGCGATGGGCATGCCTCGCCGTTTGGCGTCGGCGATTTTCGCGCGTCTGATCTTTGGGTTACGTTCGCGCCGCAGGTGCTGCCGAAGAAGTACGCCACCTTCGTCTGCCGTTAGCTCGGCGACGTCCGGGTCTGGCCCAGCCTCGTAGTTCTCTGCGTTGCCGAGAGCGCTTCGAATTGCGGCGGCGAGAGCATGCATCTCGGCGGGTCGAGCAAGGAAGTCATCCAAGACCTCCCGATCAAGACGGTTGCCGTTGGTCTTCTTGCCAAGGTAAGCCGGGTGGGACGTAGCGATGTCCGCAGTCTTGCGGGCAACACCGGCTGAGTTTCGAAAATCTGGACCGCGGTGGTCCATCGAGTGGATTGCAGGAGTTTGGAGGAGTTCCGACAGGTCCTTTACTCGTCCATCCATCCGGTCGAGCTGCTTCCAATCGTTCGCCTCTACTAGCGCACACGCTAGAACAATCTCATCGCGCGTCCAGTCAGGGTTAGGCAGGTAACGAACGTCGAACCCAAGTGCGCCCAGCCGTTGAGCTACCGTCTTGTCTCCACCGGAGAAGTCGGCGGCGGTAAGCGCGGTTCCCGTGCTCACTCCGTGCGCGTAACCGGCTATGGCTTTGGAGTCGTAGAGCCGACCGCGGTATTGGAGATAGTACGACCTTGAGCGACCGAACCCGGTTGAACGAAGAAACTCATCGCGTCCCAGACGGTCGAACTCTGCGATGGCTTCAAGTACCGCGGCGCGCGTGATCTCGGCAAGGGTCACGCTGGGACCATACGGCCCCGGGGCGACAGTCGGGCGGCCCGTGCCCCGCGTTCGTCTCACTCGTCGTCTCATTCAGGGGCGTTCGAGGTCGTCTGCCATCGTTCGGCAGTCGCCTATTTCCACAGGTCACGGACGGTGTCGGCTGTCGGCGGACGCTGACCGGCAGACCTCGAAAGCGTGTGAGGGTTTACGCCCTCCGCGGGTTCAAATCCCGCCGCCACCGCTCGTGAACAACGAGGACGCCCGGTCGATCCGTGAGGATCGACCGGGCGTTCTCCGTTCGGGGCCGCCGGTCAGCTCGCCGGCTGACTCGCGTCCCGGTGGGCGAGTTGATAGGTGGCGTCGATCGCGTCCGCCTCCAGGATCACCGTGACCGGGCCGGCGGGCAGCGTGCAGGCGACCGTCCGCTCGACGGCATAGCCGGTCGGCCCGCAGTAGCGATGGCCGGCCGAGTCGAAGACCGACAGGCGCGCGTCGCCGGTCCCGCTGGTCCGCTTCCAGGTGATCGACTCCGTGGCCGCGCGTGCGTCGGCCGGGATCGAGAGGCAGACCCCGAACCGGTCCGCTCCCGTGGTCACCGTGGCCCCCGTCACGCCGGCCGGCAGCGCCGGGCAGGCCGGCGGGCCGTCGGTGCGGGCGAAGGCGAGGGAGTACGGCCCGTCCGCGTCGCCGTTGCCCGAGTTGAGTACGACGCGGAACGGCGCCTGGCCGGTCAGCTCGCAGTGGTACTGCCGCAACGAGTACTCGTCGCACACGGCGGCCCCGGTGGCGTCGATCACCGTCATCTCGGGCCAGCCGGCTCCGGTGGCGTCGCCCGGGAACAGCCCGGTGACAAGCGCGCCGGCGGGGCTGCTCAGCTGGAGGCAGTCGAACTGTGCCGGGGTGCTCAGTCGGCCCCGCACCGGCGCGTCCTGCCAACCGGTGTCGGACACCGGCCGGCAGTCGGAGGGCATCCACGGCAGCACCGCGAGCTGGTACCGCAGGCTGTTGTCGATCACCGCCTCGGGTGCGCTGCCGCTGAGCACCAGGGTGTACCGCCCGGCGGCGGGAATCGCGCACCGCACGTCCGTGCACACCTTGTGCCCGGTGTCGTCGTAGACGGTTGCGTACTGCCGGTAGTTGTCCTCGCTGGCAGCCTTGACCCGGAAGGTGCCCTCGGGCAGGTCCAGGATGCGGCAGCGGATGCCGCCGAGCGCGCCGGCCGGTGCGGCGTTGTACGCGCCGGGCGTGACCGTCGGGCAGCCGGTCGCATCGCCGAGGTCCCGGATCTGCAGCCGGTAGGTCAGGTCGGTGTCCGCCGGTTCCCACCGGGAGAGGTAGGAGACGACGCGGAAATTGCCGGTCGACGGCAGCACACAGCCGTCCTCCTCCGACCAGTCGGTGCACAGCACGGCACCCTGCTCGTCAACGAGCCAGGAGTAGAGGTCGTTGTAGCGGTCCGGGGCCCGGTAGACCGTGACCCGCTCGCCGGCCTCGCCGTGGAACGGCTGGCAGTTGGTCTGCAGGGCCGAGGTCTGGTGCACCGTCAGGCTCGGCTGGTCCCAGGCGAGCCCGGTCGGGCCGGCGCAGCCGTCGGCCCGGTCGAGTCGCGCCACCGCTACCCGGTAGGTGACCGGTTCCCAGTTCGAGTTCCGCATCAGCAGGGTGTAGGAGCCGGCGGTCGGCGTCACGCAGGAACGCCAGGACTCGTACTCCGTGCACACCACCCGGCCGGCGTCGTCGTACACCTGCCAGTAGAGGTGCTGGTTCGCGTACTGGTCGATCCGGACGACCACCGGGCCCGGAGTGGCGACCCGCAGCTTCTGGCAGCCGATCCCCTCACTCGGCGGCACGGTGCCGGTCCCGACCGCCGCGCCCGGGTCACCGAACGCGGTCAGCGGCAGGGCCGGGCAGCCGACCGACCGCGAGATCCGGGGCATCTTCAGGGTGTAGGCGGCCTTGGTGCCGTAGGTCTCCTCCAGGAAGAGCCGGTACGGCCCGGGCTGGCTGAGCGTGCACTCGGTGGGGTAGCGCACCGGGCAGATCGGCTGGAACTGTCCGTCCAGGATGTTGCCCTGGATGTCCTCGGCGCCGCCCGGGTCGGCGAGGTGCAGGACCGTGTCGGTGGGCTGCGTGAACGTGAAGCAGCGGGCGGCCAGGCCGGCGGGCAGCGTGCCACTGCGTCCGGCCGACGCGAAGGAGAAGAAGCTCTCGGAGAGCGTCGCGCAGTTGGAGGGCGAACGCATCGACTCCGCCGACAGCGAGTAGGCGCCCTTGCCGGTGCCGTAGTCGAGCTCCACGGTGATCGTGTAGGTGCCGGCGGCGCCCAGCCGGCAGTCGGTCAGGTACGGGCCGACGTAGCAGGCGTGCGTGCCGTCGGACCCGTGGACCTGCGCCCCGACCCCGTCACCCGACACGTCGCGGAGCCGGATGAAGAAGGTGTCCTGGTCGACGGTCGAGGTGATCGTCCAGGTCTGGCGGGCGCCGCCCGTGATGGAGGCGCAGCTCACGACCTTGCCGAGCGGCAGCTTGCCGCCGCAGACGGCGGTGGCGACCGGCTTCGGCGCGGCGGTGGTCCGGGCCGGCTTCGGAGCGGCGGGAGCGGGTGCCGCCGGAGACGGCTCGGCGGCCGGCCGGGCGGGTCCGGTCGCCGGGGCCGGCGACGGCTCGGCCACCGGGGCGGCGGTGGCGGGACCGGCCAGCAGACCGGCCGTCGTGGTGCTCAGGGCGGCGATGGCCGCCCACCTCGTCAAACGTCTCCACAGTGGATCGGGCACGGTGATACTCACGGTCAAACCCCCGTAACTGTCGCGCGACCTGCGCGAGCGAGGAGATGATTCCATGGGCATCGACTGCGGACAATCAGCTTCTGGGATGCGACGACCAGTCGTTCAGCAGGGGCCGTAGCCCTCGTCGAAGAGGCGGCGGGCCCAGTCCGCGTACCCGGCGATGATCTTCCGGACGGTGACGCCGTCGTGCAGGAACAGGTACGCGCGGTCGCCGTCGCGGGCGAGCAGCCCGGCGAAGCGGTGGCTGCCGGGCGGCACCGGCAGCGCGGCGGCGTCGGGGTACGCGGCGCGGACCTCGCCGACCGGCGTGCCGGCGCTGATCCCCTCCGGCGTGGTCATCGGGTCGTCGAGCCAGAGCAGGACGAGCCGATCGTCGACGAAGATCGGGCTGACCGCGCCGTGCCCGGCCAGCGTGGGTCCGCAGGCCTCCTCGTCGGTGCGCAGCAGGCCGCGCCGGGTCAGGTCCTCCTCGGTGGCGCCGAACTCCGCGTTGCGCAGGCCGTCCAGGCTGACCACCTCGGCGGCGCCGACCGGTCGGGCCGGCACGTCCGGCCCCTGTGGACGGACGCCGCTCCCGGCGACGGAAGCGGCGACCAGCAGCGCAGCGATAAAGCCGAATTGTCGTAGTTTCATGCAATCCCCCAGTCCCCAACGGGACCGGGGCGCGGAGGTTGCTGGTGCGGGCCGGATTGGCGTAGTTCCCACTCCTCGGCCAGCTCGTCCCAGTAGTCGGCGGACAACCCGCGCCGGCCGTGCGCCAGCCAGCCGGCCGTGTCCCGCTCCAGGTGCAGGCCCAACTCGGCGAACGGGTCGATCCACGCGCCCGGCTCGGCGCCCAGCCGCGCCAGCGCCGTGTTGATCGGCCACTGCGCCCGCGGCCGGTCCAGCGCGCCGTCGTAGCGCGGGCCCCAGCTCACGTCGCCGTCCAGCCACACCACCGCCGCCTGATGGCCGAGCCCGCTGGCGAACTCCGCCTCCAGGTACGCCACCGGCCCGCGCCTCGACCAGCGGGCCAGCAGCTCAGCCAGCGGCGGTGAGAGGACGAGCCGGAACGGGCGTACCGCGCACGGCTCCTCGGCCGCGAAGTCCGGTGGCTCGCCGGTCAGCTCCGCCACGAGCTGCGGGGTGACCGGCAGCAGCGCGAAGTCCTGCCGGAGCGCGGCCAGCACCGCGTGGTCCAGGTCGGCGGTCTGCTCGCGCAGCAGCTCCACGTCGGCGACCACGGCACTGAGCTGGTAACTCATCCGGTCCTCTCGGCGTCCACAGGCTGTGGATAGAACATGTGTACGAGCGCTTTCGGTGGCTTGGAGGGGCGGAGAACCCCCCGGGTGGAGCCGGAGGCTCGCCGGCTTCCGGGTGCCGGTGGTGCTGCCTACCGTCCACCGGGTGATCGAACTACGTGGCTACCAGACACTACGGCGGCCGGGTCGCGGTTGACGGGCTGAGTGTCCAGACCAGCCGGGGGTGGTGACCGGCTTCCTCGGCCCGAACGGATCGGGCTAGCCCGATTCTGATGGGCAGCCAAGCCTAAGGATGTCCACGACGGCGGTTAGGTCGCGACGCCGTCGGTGAGATATCTCGGGCGTCCGTCGGCGAGCGCGGCCACCGCATGACGCAACCGTTGCCAGACGTACGGGCGGAGCAGCGCCCGTGCGTCATCGAGTGCGACGAAACGCGCCTCGGCCAACTCGTCGTCCGTCGGCCGAAGCTGTTCCACGGACGGCAGCATGCCGCCGTCGAAGACGAACATCAGGCTGTCGTCCCACGGGCCGTGCGGGGCCACCCAGTCCACCACCAACATCAGGCCGACCTGTACCTCCAGCCCGAGCTCCTCGCGGAGTTCCCGGGCGGCGGCGACGTGCGGTGGCTCGTTCGCCTCGGCCATGCCGCCGGGCAGGTCCCAGTCCGGTTTGTAGCGGGGATCGACCAGCAGGACCTCGCTGCGATCGTTGCGCAGGAGCACATCAGCCCCGACCCGCTTGCGGGGTTGTCGGGCGTTGCCCTCGGCCAGATGCGCGTGCCAGGCTGCCGGATCTCGCTCGTACAGGGGACGCTCGTCGGCCATGAGGCCATTGTCGGCGGGTCTCATCCCATCGGCAGTGGCACCGCCATCCAACTCCGTTCCCGGAACGTGTCACGAAGCCGGTCCAGCAGCTGCGGCACGTCGGGGAGGTGGACGGAATGCGACCGTAGCAGTAGTGCCAGATGCCGGAGCTGATCGAGGACGACGGCGGAACCCAGCCCATGGGTGAGGTCGATGGTCTGATGGGTGACCAGGCACGCTTCCTCGACCCGAGCCTGCCCAACCAGCGCCGTGACCAGGAGTGTCCGGGCGAGTGCTTGACTGCGTACCCGGGGGGTCGGCTCGTCGGTCACGATGTCGTCGAGTACCTGCAGCGCAGCCGTCACGTCGCCGAGCCGAAGCAGGCACCGGGCTCGCTCGATATCGAGTGAGATGTGGTCGAACGGACTCAACCAGGCGGCGGGAGATGCTGCTACCTGGGCGAGAGCGGTCTCCGCCAATGGAAGAGAAGAGTGACAGTCGGTGGCGCGTCCTGATGCCGCGAAGCCGCGTGCCTGTAGGGCGAACAGCCGTGCGCGAACCCGTGTGCCGCCCTCTTTATCCGCTATTTCGTGAAGCCCGGCCACGGCGTGTGAGAGCGCCGCCTCCGCGTTGCCGTCGTGAGATGCGAGATGGCTGAGACTGCCCTGAATCTGACCGACAAGGAGGTGGTCACCGCTGTCGACAGCGAGCGCCAGCGCGTCACGGAAGTGCTGGCGGCCCGTGGCCGAGTCGCCGGAATCGTGGGCCATCCACCCGGCCATCTCGTGCAGCGACGCCCCCGCTAGCAGCATCGGTCGGGGGAGAGCCGACGATTGTCCCGGGGGCTGGGAGAACGCGCTGATGTGCGCCAGCGCCGCGCGGTACAGGTTTCGTCCGCCGATCTGCCGGTCGGCGCATCGAAGCGCGCTGAGCAGGTGAGGACCGGCTTCTCCGGCGACGGGCGGCGGAACGTTGTCCCGCCCGGGCGGGAGGCGAAACCACAATATGTGGGCGGGAATCCCCATTACCCGAGCCCACTGGGCGAGCCGGTCGAGGTGCACCATCGGCGGCCCGGTCTCGACGCGGCTGAGCTGTGCCTGGGTGACCCCGAACCAACCGGCCACCGTGGCCTGTGGCAGCGGCTGTCGGCCGTGGTAGGGATGGTGGCGGTAGGCGCGGATCACGCGGCCAAGGTGCCGTTCCGTCAGCGCTCGCCGAAGCGGCTCGTGTGACCAGAAGGCAGCCGGAACCTCGGGTGCTGCGACGATGCGGTCGCGCTCCGCCCGTTGGCAGGGGGCGCAACGCCCGGAGTTGTTGTCCGTTGCCAGGTCGGCCCCGCAGCGGGCGCAACCGGCTCGCCTCGACATCGCGGTCATCGGCTCATTCAACCCGCTGCGTGACTGCTCGGTATACGAGCGGCGTATACGTGGGTGGCTCTGCGCGTACCCGGAAGGGGGCCGGACCTCGACGGGCCGGCCCCCTGACGATCAGGTCGTCACCACGCGGACATGTCGGGGAGCTGGTCGATCGAGATGGTCCTCGGGTTCGCCATCGCGGTACGCCACAGCCCGGCCACGTCCTTGCCGCTGCCGTTCCAGTCCCGCGACGCCCAGACCACGTAGTACGGCCACGCCGGGTCGGAGTTGGGGCTGAGCGGGCTGAACGTCTCCGCCACGCCGGTGGTCTTCGCGCCGCTGACCGCCTTGGTGGTGGCGAAGTCGCTGCTGCTCTGGAAGTAGTCCGAGGTGACCAGGTCGACGTAGCCGTCGCCCGGGTACCAGGACGCCAGCGAGGTGCCCTGACCGCTGGCCATGCCGTTGAACACCCAGACGACGTTGTGCGCGCCGGCGAGCTGCGCCCGCTGGTAGATCAGTCGCCAGAGCTGCTTGTAGGCGTCCTGGCCCTTCTTCGCCCACCACATGTAGTTGTTGTTCGCCTCGTGCAGCGGGCGGAACAGCACCGGCACGCCGGCGTCGCCCATCTTCTTCAGCTCGCGCACCACCAGGTCGATGTCCTGGTAGAGCTTGGACGACGGGTTGCCCAGGTCGGGCTGGAAGTCGCAGGGCGCGGAGTAGTTGCCGCCGCGCGGGCAGTACCAGTGCCACTGGAACGCGACGATGCCGTTGCGCGCCCTGGCCCAGTCGATGACCTGCTGGGTCTGGATGCTGCCCCGGGTGTACTCCATGAAGTCGAACGCCACGATCGCCGGGTAGCGGCCGGTCAACTGCTGCACCTTGTCCGCGTCCGGCAGGTCGGTCTGGCCGCTGACGTAGGTGTGCGTGCGCAGGTAGCAGATCAGGTTGCGGGCCTTCGAGTTCGCCTGCGGGTCGGCCGGGGCCTGGCCGCATTCCGGGCCGGGCGGGGTGGGCGGCCTGACCGCGTACACCTCGAACTCGTAGAGCGAGTAACCCCAGTCGGTGCCGCGTGCGGTGCCGGACATCCGCACGTACCGGCCGCTGGCCCCGGCCGGCGTGACGTCGTCGGTGCCGCCGTCGCCGGTCGTGGTGCTGAACACCGGGGTCCAGGTGGTGCCGTCCGTCGAGGTCTGGATCTGGTACGCCCTGCCGTACGCGGCCTCCCAGCGCAGCCGCACCGTGTTGATCGGGTACGTGGCGCCCAGGTCGACCTGGAACCACTGCGGGTCGGCGTAGAGGCTGGACCAGCGGGTTCCGCCGTTGCCGTCCACCGCCTGGGCGGCGGCGTTCGGGCTCTCCGTCGACGACGCGGTGACCGGCCGGTTGAGCGCCAGGTTGCCGGTGGGGGTGGTGGTCGGATCCGGGGTGGGGCTCGGGCTGCCGGTCGGGCTCGGGCTCGGCGGTGTGGTGTCGCCGCAGGCCTCGCCGTTGAGCGTGAACGCGGTCGGGGCCGGGTTCGTGCCGCTGTAGGTCACGTTGAAGCCGAAGCTGACCGTGCCGCCGGTCGGGACGCCCGCGTTGTAGGCGACGTTGGTGGCGGTGGCGTTCGCGCCGGACTGCGTCTTCGTCGCGTTCCACATGTCACCGATCACCTGGCTGCCGGGGAACGCCCAGCCCAGCGTCCAGCCGTTCACGGCGGCGCCGGTGTTGGTGATCGTGACGTTGGTGGTGGCGCCGCCGCCCCAGTCGTTGGTGACCTGCCAGGTCACCGAGCAGGCGCCGGCGGCGGCTCGGGCGGGTGGCGTGGTGGCGAGCGTGGTGGCCAGTGCGGCGACGGCTGCCGCCGCCCCGGCCAGGCAGGCCCGCGTGCGGGTGCGCTGGTTCATGAGGAACTCCCGTACGGGTGATGGTTGCGGGGAGCCCTCGCCGCCCGGACGGGTCGGACCGTCGGTTGCCCTTCCGGCGGTCGACCCGGCGAAGATATCCACGATGGTCGGCTTAACCGGTTAACTTTGTCAATGCCCCATCACGCGCTGATGTGCCAATCAACCCCATGAACCGGTAAAGAAAACGTTATCGACACTCGGCCCGCCAGAGGGCGATGGTCGGCCGGAGGGGAGGGGTCCGGAAACGGCAGCAGGGCCGGCCCCAGCGGGGCCGGCCCTGCGCACGAGAGCGCGGAGGATACGAGATTCGAACTCGTGAGGGTGTAAACCCAACACGCTTTCCAAGCGTGCGCCCTAGGCCTCTAGGCGAATCCTCCGCGAGCCAGGATACAGGTCCCGCGACGGCGGGCCACCCCACCCTCCCGGAAGATCCACAAGCCTTCGGGTAGGCTTGGCGTCACCTCCCGTGCGGCGGTACCTCGTGAACCTCCCCAGGGCCGGAAGGCAGCAAGGATAAGCGAGCTCTGCCGGGTGCACGGGAGGCCTTTCTGTCTCCGGGGCCGGGTAACGTCGCCGCGGGTCGGGTCACGGGGTGGTGGGTGGTCACCCGGGGCCGACCGGCGCAGAATGGCTCGGTCGAGAGGAGGCGGGACGGGTGGCACTGGCCCTTTACCGCAAGTACCGGCCCCGTACGTTCGCCGAGGTCATCGGTCAGGAGCACGTCACCGAGCCGCTGTCGCAGGCGTTGCGCAGCGGCCGGCTGAACCACGCGTACCTCTTCTCCGGCCCGCGCGGCTGCGGCAAGACCTCCAGCGCCCGGATCCTGGCCCGCTCGCTCAACTGTGAGCAGGGCCCCACGCCCGAGCCGTGCGGGCAGTGTGAGTCCTGCCGCTCGCTGGCCACCGACGGCTCCGGCTCGATCGACGTCATCGAGATCGACGCGGCCAGCCACGGCGGTGTCGACGACGCCCGCGAGCTGCGCGAGAAGGCGTTCTTCGCGCCGGCCCGCAGCCGCTTCAAGATCTACGTCATCGACGAGGCGCACATGGTCTCGTCGGCCGGCTTCAACGCCCTGCTGAAGCTGGTCGAGGAGCCGCCGGAGTACGTCAAGTTCATCTTCGCCACCACCGAGCCGGAGAAGGTCCTCGGCACGATCAAGTCGCGGACCCACCACTACCCGTTCCGGTTGATCCCGCCGAAGGTGCTCCGGCCCTATTTGGAGCAGTTGACCGAGGCCGAGGGCGTCAAGGTCGATCCGGCGGTGTTCCCGCTGGTGGTCCGCGCCGGTGGCGGCAGCGCGCGGGACAGCCTCTCCGTGCTCGACCAGCTCATCGCCGGCGCGGGCCCGGAGGGGGTCGGCTACGCACGGGCCGCCGCGCTGCTCGGCGTCACCGACTCCGCGCTGATCGACGAGATGTGCGACGCGCTGGCCGCCGGGGACGGCGCAGCCGCGTACGCCACCGTCGACCGGGTCGCCGAGGCCGGCCACGACCCGCGCCGTTTCGCCTCCGACCTGTTGGAACGGCTGCGCGACCTGATCGTGCTCCAGCAGGTGCCGGACGCCGCCGCCAAGGGGCTCATCGACGGCCCGGCCGACCAGATCGAGCGGATGGCCGCCCAGGCCCACCGGCTCGGCCCGGCCACGCTGTCCCGCTGCGCCGACATCGTGCACAACGGCCTGGTCGAGATGCGTGGCACCACCGCACCCCGGCTGCTGCTGGAGCTGATCTGCGCCCGGATGCTGCTGCCCGGCGCGGACGACTCGTCCGGCGGCCTGCTCCAGCGGCTGGAGCGGATGGAACGCCGGCTCACGCTGGGCGGCGCCGAGCCGCCGCCGTCCGCCCACGCCACCCCCACCCCGGGGGTACGCCCAGCCGCTCCCGCCCCGGGCGCGGCTGCCGCCGCGGTCCACCCGTCGACCGCCGGCACGCCGGCGGCTGCCGATGCCCCGACCGGGCCGGCCGTCGCCCGTGCCGCCGCCGCGGCGGCCGTCTCCAGGGCGACCCCCGGCGCTCCGGCCGCGGGCACCGGCGCTTCCGAGCCGGCGGACCCGGGCACGGGTGCCGATTCGTCCGGGTCGGGTGCGGTCGCCGGTTCTTCCGGGCCGGCGGGTCCGGGCGCGCGGAACGGTTCTCCCGCGCCGGCCGGCGCGGATCTCCCCTCTTCGGCGGTGGGTCCGGGCGCTGGCTCCCAGCGGCGGGTCGGTCCGGAGTCGGCCGCCCCGGTCCGCCGTCCGGTGCCGTCGTCGGCGGTGATGCCCGACCCGTCCACGCCGGAGCCGCCCCGGCCGGGCGCGGCGAGCCCCGGCGCGCTGGACGCCGTCGCGGTGCGTCGGGTCTGGCCGGAGGTGGTCGGCAAGGTCAACCGGAGCAACAAGCGGATCGCCGCGCTGATGCGCGATGCCGTGGTGCGTGACCTGGACGGCGACACGCTGGTGCTGACCGTGAAGTCGACGGTGCTGGCGAAGATGATGGTGGACCACGCCGCGGTGCTCACCGACGCGCTCTACGAGGAGCTGGGCGGTCGGTGGCAGATCCGCTGCGAGGTGGCCGGCGAGCGGGGCGGCGTGTCGCTCGGTGGCCCGTCCCGTCCGGCCGCACCGGCTCGCCCGGAATCTCCGCCGTCGGAGACGCCCGCCCGCCAGCAGCCGGGCGGATCGGGTCGGACAGGTGGCGCGGGCGGCCGGAACGGTGCGGTTCGGCCGGATCCCGGCGCTGGTGAGGCGGGACGCGGCGGGACCACCGCCGCCGACGTGGTCGAGGACTGGCCCGAGCCGGCCCGCCCGGGTGGTGCTGCCGCGAGCGCGGACGAGTGGCCCGAGCCGGCCCGCCCGGGCGGTTCCACGAGCGCGGACGAGCAGCCGGCGTCAGCCCGGCCGGCCGGTACGCCGGTTGGTGGCGCACCGGTGGCGCACGTGGCCCCGGCCGCACCGGAACCGGCCGCGCCGGCCGCGCCGGCCGCGCCCAAGGGTCCGCCGGTGAGCAGTGCGATCGCGGCGGCCCGGGCGGCTGCGGCGGGACGCGGCCCGCGTACCGGACAGGCGGCGGCCCGGAAGACGGCCGACGCGGAGTGGGCCGGCGAGCCGCCGTACGATCCGGACTTCGACGGCCCGGTGCGCGGCGGCGCGGGCCGTTCCGGCGGCGCGGCGCCGGCGACGGCGAACTTCGAGGGTTTCGACCCGGGCGACGAGCCGTTGGACGAGGTCATCGACGAGCGGACCGCGCGTGAGTCCAGTCAGGAGCAGGCGGTACGGCTGCTCCGTGAGGCGTTCGGCGCCGAGCAGATCGACGAGGTGGACGCCCGGTAGGGCTCCCCGATGGTTGCTCGGGACCCCGCCGCCCTCGTGAGCGTCCCGGCGGCGCGTCCGGCCGTCCCACCGTGTCGGGTGCGACGGCGGGCCGCCGCGCAGGGGCGGGGGCGGTCAGCGGATAGGCTGATCGGCGGCCGAGCAGACGAGTGCGAGAAGGAGCGGTCCGTGCGCCCAGGTGGACAGCCGAACATGCAGCAGATGCTGAAGCAGGCGCAGAAGATGCAGCAGCAGATCGCCAACGCCCAGGCCGAGCTGGCCGAGGCGGAGCTGACCGGCACCGCGGGCGGCGGCCTGGTCACCGCCACCGTCGCCGGCACCGGCGAGTTGAAGGCGATCAAGATCGACCCGAAGGCGGTCGACCCGGAGGACGTGGAGACGCTGGAGGACCTGGTCGTCGCCGCCGTGCACAACGCCGCCGAGGCGGCCCGGGAGCTGACCGAGAAGAAGATGGGCCCGGTCGCGGGCGGGATGGGCGGCCTCGGCCTGCCCGGTTTCTGAGCCGACAGATGTATGAAGGCGCCATCCAGGATCTGATCGACGAGTTGGGCCGGCTGCCGGGCGTGGGCCCGAAGAGCGCCCAGCGGATCGCGTTCCACGTCCTGTCGGCGGATCCGGCCGACGTCAACCGGCTGGCCGGCGCGCTGCGCAAGGTCAAGGATCTGGTCCGGTTCTGCACGACCTGTTACAACGTGGCCGAGTCCGAACAGTGCCGGATCTGCCGCGATGCACGGCGTACCGATGAGGTGCTCTGCGTGGTCGAGGAGCCCAAGGACGTGGTGGCGATCGAGCGGACCGGCGAGTTCCGCGGGCGCTACCACGTGCTCGGTGGCGCGATCAACCCGCTGGAGGGCATCGGCCCGGACAACCTGCGGATCCGGGAGTTGATGACCCGGCTGAGCGGCGGCGAGGTCCGCGAGCTGATCCTCGCCACCGACCCGAACACCGAGGGCGAAGCGACGGCGACCTATCTCGCGCTCATGGTGAAGCCGATGGGAATCGCGGTGACCCGGCTGGCCAGCGGCCTCCCGGTCGGCGGCGACCTGGAGTACGCCGACGAGATCACGCTGGGCCGCGCCTTCGAGGGGCGCCGGGCGGTCTGAGTCGCCGGCCCGGTGGTGGGCGGTCTGCCCGCCACCGGGCCGTGATGTGAGGCGGCCTCGGAAGGTGTCGGCTTGATAGCGATTGCCCTTCGCCCGTTCCTCTTCTGTGTGACATGCCATAACCTCCGGCTCACGGACTGAGTCACAGCTCGGCGTGAATACATGCGCATGACAGAGGTGAGAGATGCAGGCGAGCAGGCTGAAAACGGCCGTGGCCCTCGCGGCCGCGGCCGCCCTGGCGGTCGGTGCGTCCGGGTGCGCCAAGAGCGACCGGGACGACGAGGGTGGGAGCGGCGCCAAGAGCGGCGGCACCTTCGTCTTCGCCGGTGCCGGGGACCCGAAGAACTTCGACCCGATCTTCAACGACGACGGTGAGTCGTTCCGGCCGATCCGCCAGATGTACGACACCCTCGTGCAGAACAAGCCCGGCACCGCCGAGCTTCAGGGTGCCCTGGCGGAGAGCTGGGAGCACGACCCGGACGGCAAGGTGTGGACCTTCAAGCTCCGCAAGGGCGTGAAGTTCCACGACGGCACCGACTTCAACGCCGCCGCGGTCTGCTTCAACTTCGACCGCTGGTTCAACATGAAGGGTGCCGCGGCCCAGTCGCAGATGATCTACTACTCGGACACGTTCGGCGGCTTCGCCAAGAACGAGGCCGAGGGCGTCGGCCAGCCGGTCTACAACAAGTGCGAGGCGAAGGACGACGGCACGGCCGTCGTCACGATGAACCAGTACAAGGGCGCCTTCCCGGGTGCCTTCGCGCTGACCGCGCTCTCCATCGCCAGCCCCGAGGCGCTGAAGAAGTACGACGCCGACACCGTGAAGCAGAACGGCGACTCGTTCGAGTACAGCGCGTTCGCCAACGAGCACCCGGTGGGTACCGGCCCGTTCAAGTTCGCGGGCTGGGACAAGACCAAGGGTGAGATCACCCTGGAGCGCAACGCCGACTACTGGGGCGAGAAGGCCAAGGTCGACAAGCTCGTTCTCAAGATCATCAAGGACGAGAACACCCGGAAGCAGGAGCTGCGCGCCGGCACCGTCCAGGGCATCGACTTCCCGGCCCCGGCCGACCGGAAGGCGCTGGCCGGCGAGGGCTACCAGGTCCTCGACCGCCCCGCGTTCAACATCCTCTACCTCGGCATCAACCAGAAGAACCCGAAGCTGAAGGACCTGCGGGTCCGGCAGGCGATCGCGTACGCGCTCAACCGCCAGCAGCTCGTCCAGACCAAGGGCCCGGGTGGCACCAAGGTCGCCGACGAGTTCATGCCGGACACGGTGCTCGGCTACGCCCAGGACGTGCAGAAGTACGACTACAACCCGGAGAAGGCCAAGCAGCTTCTCAAGGAGGCGGGCGCGGAGAAGTTGACGCTCAACTTCTACTACCCCACCGACGTGTCCCGGCCGTACATGCCGAACCCGCAGGAGATCTTCACCGTGCTGGCCAACGACCTGAAGGCCGTGGGCATCACGGTCAACGGTGTGGCCCGCCCGTGGAACGGTGGCTACAAGGACGACGTGCAGCAGTTCGGCAAGCACGACCTGCACCTGCTCGGCTGGACCGGTGACTACAACGACCCGGGCAACTTCGTCGGCACGTTCTTCGGCCGCGAGAAGGTCGAGTTCGGCGACCAGGGCATGACCGAGATGTTCGAGGCCATCGCCAAGGCCGACGGCACGGTCGACGAGGCCGGCAAGAAGGCCGCCTGGGAGCAGGTCAACCGCGACATCGCCACCAAGTGGCTGCCGGCCGTGCCGGTCTGGCACGCCCCGCCGGCCATCGTGGTCACGAAGGACGTCAAGGGTCTCGTCGCCAGCCCGCTGACCGACGAGCGGTTCAACACCGTCAGCGTCGGCTGAGGCGGCTTTCACCGCTGACGCCACACGCGGAATCGGCCCGGGCCGGGCTCTCGCTCCCGGCCCGGGCCGACCCGCTGTTCAACCGAGAATCTGGTGTGTGAGAGATGTTGCGAGTCATAGTTCGCCGCCTGCTCCAACTGGTGGTGACCCTGATAGGGCTGTCCGCGCTCGTCTTCGTCTGGCTGCGGAACCTGCCCGGCGGCCCGATCGAGGCGCTGCTCGGTGAGCGGGCCACGCCGGAGCGGCGCGCGCTGCTGGTCAAGGCGCTCGGCTACGACCAGCCGATCCTGGTGCAGTACGCCAAGTTCATGCAGCGGCTGCTGACCGGCGACTTCGGCAACTCGATCCGGAGCGGCGACCCGGTCACCGAGGTGATCGGCCGCGCGTTCCCGGCGACCGTCGAGCTGGCCGCCGCTGCCATGATCATCGCGATCGGGCTCGGTGTGCCGCTCGGCTACCTGGCCGCCCGGCACCGCGGCCGGCTGCTCGACAACCTGAGCATCGGCGGCACCCTGCTCGGCATCTCGATCCCGATCTTCTTCCTGGGCTACCTGCTCAAGGACGTGTTCACCCAGAACATGCACATGTTCCCGCCGTCCGGCCGGATCAGCACCGGGATGGACAACACCGACATCACCGGCTTCTTCGTGCTCGACGGGCTGCTCACCCGGGAGTTCGACGCCACCGGTGACGCGTTGTGGCACCTGATCCTGCCGGCGATCACGCTGGCCACCATCCCGCTCGCGGTCGTCGTCCGGATCACCCGGGCCAGCGTGCTCGACGTCCTCAACGAGGACTTCGTCCGTACCGCCGAGGCGAAGGGGCTGCGGCACAAGACCATCCGGGGCCGGCACATCCTGCGCAACGCGCTGCTGCCGGTGGTCACCACCATCGGCCTCCAGACCGGCGCGTTGCTCTCCGGGGCCGTGCTCACCGAGCGGGTCTACAACTGGGGCGGTCTCGGGACGCTGATCTACGACTCGATCAGCGGTGGTCGCGACTACCCGGTGCTCCAGGCGCTGATCCTGCTGGCCGCGCTGGTCTTCGTGCTGGTCAACCTCCTGGTCGACCTCTCCTACGCCTTCATCGACCCCAGGGTGCGTGTGCGATGAGCGATCCGATCACCCGGCCCACCGTGGGCGCCCCGCGTGAGAGCGTGGACCCGTCGGCCGTCACCGAGAAGCCCGAGGGCACCCTGCCCCGGGGCCTGGACCGCCTCGGCGAGCGCAAGCGCGCCCGGCTGGAGCAGTTGGCCCAGGCCACCGCCGACAAGGGCGGGGTGAGCCTGGTCCGGGACGCGTTCCGCCGGTTGCGGCGCAACCCGACCGCGATGGTCGGCGCGGCCATCGTGGCGATCTTCGTGCTGGTCGCGCTCTTCGCCCCGCTGCTGGCGCCGCACGACCCGGCGCAGCGCTTCGACGAGCTGACCCGCAACCTGACCGTCGACAACATCCCGGGCGCCAGCAGCGGGTTCCCGCTCGGCTCCGACCCGCTCGGCCGGGACTTCCTGTCCCGGATGATCCACGGCAGCCGCCAGACGCTGTTCGTCGGCGTGCTCGCCACGCTGATCGGGCTGGCCCTGGGCGTGCTGGTGGGCGCGCTCGCCGGCGCGTTCGGCGGCTGGGTCGACAACATCCTGATGCGCTTCACCGACGTGATGCTGGCGCTGCCGGCGCTGCTGCTGGCGATCAGCCTGGTGGCCCTGGCCAGCCGGTCCAGCCAGTGGACGGTCATCCTCGCGGTGGCCATCGTGAACGTGCCGATCTTCGCCCGGCTGCTGCGCGGTTCGATGCTCGCCCAGCGGGAGAGCGACCACGTGCTCGCCGCCCGGGCGCTCGGCGTCAAGCGTGGGGCGATCGTGCTGCGGCACATGCTGCCCAACGCGATGACCGCGGTGATCGTGCAGGCGACGCTGACGCTCTCCACCGCGATCCTGGAAGCCGCGTCGCTCTCCTTCCTCGGCCTCGGTGACCCCGACATCAACCGCGCCGAGTGGGGCCTGATGCTCGGTGTGGACGGTCAGCGGTACTTCGAGGTCCGGCCGGAGCTGGCCTACTTCCCGGCCGCCGCGATCATCGTGGTCGCGCTCGGCTTCACCCTGCTGGGCGAGGGCATGCGCGAGGCGATCGACCCGAAGAGCCGGCGGTGAGCGCGGTGTGGACCAACGACCAGCACGGTGAGGACGTGACCCGATGAGCCTGCTCGACGTACGCGACCTGAGCGTCGTGTTCCAGCGCAAGGGTGAGCGGCCGTTCACCGCGGTCGACGAGGTCAGCTTCAGCGTGGAGCCGGGGCAGACGGTCGGCCTGGTCGGCGAGTCCGGCTGCGGCAAGAGCGTCACCAGTCTGGCGATCATGGGCCTGCTGCCGAAACGCGGCAACAGGGTCACCGGCGAGGTGAACTTCGACGGCGCGGACCTGCTGAAACTGCGTCCGGAGGACCTGCGGGACCGGCGCGGCCGGGACATCGGCATGATCTTCCAGGACCCGCTCTCCTCGCTGAACCCGGTCATCCCGATCGGCACCCAGGTGGCCGAGGTGCTCGAACGGCACCGGGGCATGGACCGCAAGGTGGCGCTGAAGGAGGCCCGGGAACTGCTCGACGCGGTCGGCATCCCGGACCCGACGCGGCGGCTCAAGGAGTACCCGCACCAGATCTCCGGCGGCATGCGGCAGCGCGCGCTGATCGCCATCGCGCTGGCCTGCAAGCCCCGGCTGCTGATCGCCGACGAGCCGACCACCGCGCTGGACGTGACGATCCAGGCGCAGATCCTCACGCTGCTCAAGCAGCTCGTCGACGAGACCGGCACCGCCCTGATCATGATCACGCACGACCTGGGCGTGGTGGCCGGCCTCTGCGACACGGTCAACGTGCTCTACGGCGGCAAGATCGTGGAGCGGGCGGCCCGGCACGAACTGTTCGCCCGGCCCCGGCACCCGTACACGCACGGGCTGCTCAACTCCGTGCCGAGGCTCGACTCGCCCCGGGGCGAGCGGCTGCACGCCATCCGCGGCTCGGTGGCCGACAACATCCCGTGGGCGGAGGGCTGTGCGTTCGCCCCCCGGTGCGACAACGTGGTGGACGCCTGCCTGGACGGGCCGC
Source organism: Micromonospora sp. DSM 45708 (assembly GCF_039566955.1). Taxonomy (NCBI): domain Bacteria; kingdom Bacillati; phylum Actinomycetota; class Actinomycetes; order Micromonosporales; family Micromonosporaceae; genus Micromonospora; species Micromonospora schwarzwaldensis. The sequence goes on from NZ_CP154796.1 coordinate 6,841,191, forward strand.
CCCCGCTGGAGCCCACCGCCAACGGCGGCGACCTGCGCTGCAACAACCCCGTTTCCGAGGAGGTGGCGGTCCCGTGACCGAGTCGACCGAGCGGACGACCGGACCGCTTATCGAACTGCGCGACGTCAAGGTCCACTTCCCGATCAAGAGCGGCGTGCTCGTCGACCGGACGATCGGGCACGTCTACGCCGTCGACGGTGTCTCGCTCTCCATCAACAGGGGCGAGACGTACGGGCTGGTGGGCGAGTCGGGCTGCGGCAAGTCCACGCTGGGCCGGGGCCTGCTGCGGCTGGTCGAGCCGACCGCCGGGGAGATCGTCTTCGACGGCACCGACCTGCGCTCGCTCAAGGCCGAGCCGATGCGCCGGATCCGCCGCCGCATCCAGATGATCTTCCAGGACCCGCTGTCCAGCCTCGACCCCCGGCAGTCGGTGGAATCGCTGCTGGTCGAAGGGCTCAAGGCGCACGGCCTGGCGAAGGACAAGGCGGCCGTCGACAAGCGGCTCCGGGAGGCGCTCGCCGCGGTCGGCCTGCCCGCGTCCGCGCTCAGCAAGTACCCGCACGAGTTCTCCGGCGGCCAGCGCCAGCGCATCGGCATCGCCCGCGCGCTGGTGCTCGAACCGGACCTGATCGTCGCCGACGAGCCGGTGTCCGCGCTGGACGTGTCGATCCAGGCCCAGGTGCTCAACCTGCTCGACGAGTTGCAGGAGGAACGCGGCCTCACGTACCTGATCATCGCGCACGACCTGGCGGTGGTCCGGCACATCGCCGACACGGTCGGGGTGATGTACCTCGGTGGCCTGGTGGAGGAGGCGTCCAGCGACGACCTCTACCGGGAGCCGATGCACCCGTACACCCGGGCGCTCATGTCGGCGGTGCCGGTGCCGGACCCGCAGGTGGAGGACCGCCGGGAGCGGATCCTGCTCGCCGGCGACCTGCCGTCGCCGGCGAACCCGCCCGCCGGCTGCCGGTTCCACACCCGCTGCCCGTGGGCCCAGCCCACCCGCTGCGCCGACGAGCGGCCCGCGCTGCGCGAGGTGCTCGACGGGCACCGGGTCGCCTGCCACTACGCCGAGGACATCGCGGCCGGCCGGATCCGGCCGCACGAGGTGGAGCCGGAGCTGGTCCGACCGGACGACGGGGCGGCACCCGGCGAGACCGGTGAACTCATCCCGACCCCGTGACACGCCGGACGCGTCGGACCTTCCCGCAGGGGAGGGCCGACGCGTCCGTCCGGCTCAGCCCTCGGGGCGGTTCAGCAGGCCCACCGCGACCGTGTGCACCGCGTCCAGCCCGGCCGGGTCGGCCAGCGGCGCCGAGCCGCCGGTGACCGCGTACCACTCGTCGGCGTCCTTGTACTGCACCCGCAGCGCCACCCGGCCGTCGGCGTGCTCGGTACGCAACGTCAGCTCCCCGGTCACCACGCCCACCTCGTCGGTCATCACCCCACCCGGGCCGGCGGTGATGTCGGCGGTGCGGCTCGCCGGGCCGGCCGGCGCACCCGGCGTGGCGTCGGCGGACATGCCCGCACCGGAGACGTCGGCGGGCACGGCCTGCTGGCCGTCCGCGGTCATCCCGGCCGAGGCCGGACCGGTCGGGGTCGGGTCGCCGCCGCTGGCCGCCGCGGCGTCGTCGCCGGTGGCGTCCGGCGTCTTCTCCTCAGCCGGTGTGCCGTCCGCCCCGGTCACGGCTTGCTCGCCCATGTGCAGCCCTCCAGCATGTCGGTGAGGGCGGCCTTCTCGGCACTTGTCACCGTCAGCCGCCAGTAGTGCTTGACCGTCACCCAGTCCGCCGCGTACTGGCACCAGTACGACCGGTTCGCCGGCTTCCACTGGGACGGATCCTGGTCACCCTTTGCCCGGTTGGAGCGGAGGGAAACCGCGATGAGCTGCGGCCGGGTCTGGTCGTTGGCGAAGTCGCCGCGTTTCGAGTCGTCCCACTCGTCCGCGCCGGACCGCCACGCGTTGGCCAGCGGGACGATGTGGTCGATGTCCACGTCCGACGGGTCGGTCAGCACCACCCCGTCGTAGGCGCTCTCCCACCGCCCGCCCACCACGTTGCAGCCGGAGAGCTTGATGTCCTCCCCGTCGCGTTGCAGCACGGTGTCCCGGACGTCGCAGTTCTTTCCGGTGTCCCGCCAGTGCGGGAACCGGGAACGGCTGTAGCCCTTCATCGACCCGGCGGTGGCCACGGTCAGCTCACCGAGCTGCTGATCCACGTTCCCGGAGGCGCTCGGCGGCGCGTCCGGCTCGGTGACCGGGCCGTCGCAACCGACCACGCCTAGGGCGAGCACCGCGGTGAGCGCGGCGGACAGCCCGGCTCGGACTCCTGATCTCGTACGCACAGACGACACCTCTCCAGCTTGCGGGCTCCGGGCGAGTCCGCACAGTACCCGGCGGCGGTTTCCGTGATTCGTGGCGTCGGCGGGAGATCACGGGCAGAGTTGATGGACGTGACCACTCCCGCTCCCGCGTTGCGTACCGGTTCCGCCGCCGGACGCGGCACGCTGCTCGCCGCGATCCTCGCCTCCGGCATGGTGTTCCTGGACAGCACCGTGGTCAACGTGGCGCTGCCGCGCCTCGGCGCCGAACTGAAGGCCACCGTGGCCGGTCTGCAATGGACCGTGAACGGCTACCTGCTGATGCTCGCCGCGTTCGTTCTGCTCGGCGGCGCGCTCGGCGACCGGTTCGGCCGGCGGCGGATCTTCCTGCTCGGGGTGGTCTGGTTCGCGGTGGCGTCGGTGCTCTGCGGGCTGGCCCAGGGCACCGGCTGGCTCATCGCCGCCCGTTTCCTCCAGGGCGCCGGCGGCGCGCTGCTCACCCCCGGCTCGCTCTCCGTGCTCCAGGCCAGCTTCCACCCCGACGACCGGGGTCGGGCGATCGGCACCTGGTCCGGCCTCTCCGGGGTGTCCACCGCACTCGGGCCGCTGGTCGGCGGCTGGCTGATCGACACGCTCTCCTGGCGGTGGATCTTCTTCGTGAACCTGCCGCTGGCCGTGGGCGTGGTGCTCGCCGCGATGCGCTGGGTGCCGGAGAGCCGGGACGAGGCGGTCTCGCGTACCGGCGGGCACGGCGGGTTCGACGTGGCCGGCGCGTTGCTCGGCGCACTGGCGCTCGGCGGCGTCACGTACGCGTTGATCGACGCGCCGGCGCGCGGGGCCTCCCCGGCGGTGCTGGCCGCGGCGCTGGTCGGGCTGGCCGCGGTGGTGGTCTTCGTGCTGGTCGAGCGGCGGCGCGGGGACACCGCGATGCTGCCCACCGGGCTGTTCTCCAGCCGCCTCTTCTCGGTGCTCAACGTGTTCACCGTCGTGGTGTACGCGGCGCTCGGCGGGTTCACCTTCTTCCTCGCCGTCTACCTCCAGAACGTGGTCGGCTGGTCGGCGCTGCTCACCGGCCTGGCCACGGTGCCGATGACGCTGCTGCTGCTGGTCGGCTCGCCGCGCGCCGGCGCGCTCTCCGCCCGGATCGGCCCAAGGCTGCCGCTCACCGTCGGCCCGGTGGTCGCCGCGGTCGGCCTGCTGCTGCTGCGCCGCGTCGGTCCGGGCGCGTCGTACTGGGTGGACGTGCTGCCCGGCGTGGCGCTGTTCGGCGCCGGGCTCACGCTGGTGGTCGCGCCGCTGACGACGAGCGTGCTCGGTGCCGTGGCGGACCGGTTCGCCGGGGTGGCGAGCGGCTTCAACAACGCCGCCTCCCGGGCCGGCGGCCTGCTCGCGGTGGCCGCGCTGCCGTTGCTGGTCGGCCTCTCCGGCACCGGGTACGAGCAGAAGGGCGCGCTGGCCGACGCGTACCGGGGGGCGCTGCTGTGGTGCGCGTGCCTGCTGCTGGCCGGCGCGCTGCTCGCCGCCGTCCTCATCCACCGCCCGAGGGCGGAAGGAGGGGCCCCTTCTTGACGCCTCCAAAAGAGGAGGGGCCCCTGTTGACACTCGGGCCGTTCGGGCGCGGACGTTAAGAAGGGCCCCCTCCTGTGCGGAATGCGTCAGGAGGGGGCCCTTCCTTGCACCTCAGGCGCGGGTGCGGTTGACGGCGCTGGTGACCGCCTTGATCGAGGCGGTGACGATGTTGGCGTCCACCCCGACGCCCCACACCGTGCGGCCGTCCACCTCGCACTCCACGTACGCGGCGGCCTGCGCGTCACCGCCGGAGGCGAGCGCGTGCTCGTGGTAGTCGAGCACCCGTACCGCCACGCCCAGCGACTGCAACGCGTTGACGTACGCGTCGATCGGGCCGTTGCCGACCGCGGTGAGCGCGCGGCTCGCGCCGCCGAAGGCGACCCGGGCGTCGATCTCGACCTTGCCGTCGACGGTGCCGATGGTGTAGCCGGCCAGCGTGACCGCCGGGTCGACCTGGTGGTCGACCAGGTAGTTGCGGGCGAAGATCTCCCACATGGTGCCCGGCTCGACCTCGCCGCCGTCGTGGTCGGTGACGGCCTGCACGACGCCGGAGAACTCGATCTGGAGGCGGCGCGGCAGGTCGAGCTGGTGCTCGGACTTCATGATGTACGCGACGCCGCCCTTGCCGGACTGCGAGTTGACCCGGATGACCGCCTCGTAGGTGCGGCCCAGGTCCTTCGGGTCGATCGGCAGGTAGGGCACCGCCCAGGTGAACTCGTCGACCGGCACCCCGGCCGCCGCGGCGTCGGCGTGCAGCGCGGCGAAGCCCTTGTTGATCGCGTCCTGGTGGGAGCCGGAGAACGCGGTGTAGACCAGGTCGCCCGCGTACGGGTGACGCTCGTGCACCGGGAGCTGGTTGCAGTACTCGACGGCGCGCCGGATCTCGTCGATGTTGGAGAAGTCGATCATCGGGTCGATGCCCTGGGAGAACAGGTTCAGCCCCAGCGTCACCAGGTCCACGTTGCCGGTGCGCTCGCCGTTGCCGAACAGGCAGCCCTCGATCCGGTCGGCGCCGGCCAGCAGGCCCAGCTCGGCGGCGGCCACGCCGGTGCCCCGGTCGTTGTGCGGGTGCAGGCTCAGCGAGAGGCTGTCCCGCCGGGGCAGGTGCCGGTGCATCCACTCGATCGAGTCGGCGTAGACGTTCGGCATCGCCATCTCGACCGTGGCCGGCAGGTTGACGATCAGTTTCCGGTCCGGGGTCGGGTCGACCACCTCGATCACCGCCGCGCAGACCTCCAGCGCGTACTCCAGCTCGGTGCCGGTGTAGGACTCCGGCGAGTACTCGTAGTGGATGTCGGTGTCCGGGGTGTGGATCTCCGCGTACTTCTGGCAGAGCCGCGCGCCCTGGGTGGCGATGTCGGTGATGCCGTCCCGGTCCAGGCCGAAGACCACCCGGCGCTGGAGCGTCGAGGTGGAGTTGTAGAAGTGCACGATGGCCCGGCGGGCGCCGCGCAGCGACTCGAAGGTGCGCTCGATCAGGTGCTCCCGGCACTGGGTCAGCACCTGGATGGTGACGTCCTCCGGGATCAGGTCCTGCTCGATGAGCTGCCGGACGAAGTCGTAGTCGGTCTGGCTGGCCGACGGGAAGCCGACCTCGATCTCCTTGTAGCCCATCTGCACCAGGAGCTGGAACATCCGGCGCTTGCGCTCGGGCGACATCGGGTCGATCAGCGCCTGGTTGCCGTCGCGGAGGTCGACGGCGCACCAGCGGGGCGCGGCCTCGACGCGGCGGGTCGGCCAGGTGCGGTCGGGCAGTTCGACCCGGAACTGCCTGTCGTACGGGAGGTAACGGTGGACCGGCATCCGGCTGGGGCGCTGGCGCGCGAACGGATCGGTCTCGGTGTCGGTGACAGGTTGAGCCATCTCGGAGTGCTCCCTGGGAACATGTGGCGTCAGCAGATCGGAAGGTGTCGGCGAGGTGCCGGGCGACGGTGCGCGGCGGTGCCGAGGGGGAGTTCGGATGTGCTGGACGGCGCGGTTCAACTCCGCGACGAGGTGCCGGCCGGTCAGGCCTCGTCGCGGCAGCGAAGGAGAAGGTACGCCTGCCACATGTCAGGGTCACCCTACGTGGTGGGACGGGCGGTGGGAAGGCCGGTCCGGACTATGGGACCGTTGTCACCGCTTCGGTGGACTCGGGCGTCCCGCCCAACCGGGGCGTCCGCTCCGCCCGGGTCACCGCCGGCACGATCACGAGCCCGACCAGCACGAAGACGGCCGCCGCCGGGTACCAGCCCCAGCCGCCGGTGCTCACGCCGAGCGCGGTCAGCCCGGCCGGCGCGACCAGGAACTGCACCTGGGAGCCGAGCCCGAACGCGCCGACGTACGCGCCGCGCTGGGCGGCGGGCGGCAGCGTGGCGGTGAGCCCCCAGGTGCCCGCCGACTCGATCAGCTCGGCCACGATGAGCAACGTCGCGGCGGCCACCAGCGCCGCCACGGTGAGCCCGCCCCGGGTCTGCCCGGAGATCGGCACGACCACGCAGAACAGGGCGATCAGCAGCGCGCCCCGCCGGGACGCCCGGGCCGCGCCCGGCGCGGTGTCCGCGCCCCGGCTGGCCCGCACCTGGAGCAGCACGATCAGCACGGTGTTGAGCAGCACGAGCGCGGCGATCAGCGTCTTCGGCGCGTCGGTGCGGGTGAGGATCCACAGCGGCAGCACGGTCAGGTAGAGCGTCTGGTGCGCGGTGAGCAGCCCGGAGAGCAGCGCGACCGTCATGAACGGGCGGTCGCGCAGCACCGCCAGCCGGCTCATCGGCTCGGTCGGGCGGGTCACCTCCGGCAGCCGGGGCAGGCGGCGGACGAAGCCGGCGGTCACCAGGAAGACCGTGGCGATGAACCAGACCATCCCCCGGTACGCCCAGATCGTGTCGACGGCCAGGACCAGGCCGCTGATCAGCGCGCCCACCCCGAAGCCGACGTTCAGCGAGGAGCGCTGGTAGGCCATCGCGGTGACCCGTTCCTCCGGCCGCAGCACGTTGATCGAGTAGACCTGGCGGGCGGTGCCGGCGGCGGCGCCCACCACGGCCAGCGCGAGCACCACGGCGAGGAACCCGGCGAAGCCGCCGACGAACGGGTACGAGGCGAACAGTGCCGCGTCGAGCAGCAGGCCGACGATCCAGACCCGCTGCGGGCCGTACCGGTCGGTGAGCGCGCCCAGCGGGACGGTGCCGAGCAGGGACGCCCCGGCGGCCAGCGACAGGCCGAGACCCACCTGGGCCGGGCTGAGCCCCAGCGCCCGGGTGAAGAACACCGCGCTGCCGGCCTGGAACAGGCCGTTGCCGACGGCGTTCACCATGGCCTGCACGGCCAGGGCGCGGGTCAGCCCGGCCGGCGGTACGACGTGTCGGACGGCGGTGCGGATGCTCTCTCTGGCCCCCATGACCGGTGAGCAAACCGGGGCCACCACGGTCCGGTCGAGCCATTTAGTCTGGGCCGAATCGTGCGTCCGGGGGTGCGTGTGTCCGAGTTGCGGTTCACTCTGGCCGACGTCGCGGGTGTGCGGTTCGCCGTGTCGCCGGCCAACGAGACGGTCATGAGCATGTGGGCGCTGTCCGACCCGGTCCGCTACGCGGTGCACCTGCCCTGGATCGACCGGGCCCGGGTGGCCCTGCGCCGCCCGGAGGTGGCGGCGCGGGTCCGTCCGCTGGTGGAGCTGACCCGGCCGCGCCGCTGGTTGCCGGACTTCGTCACCCCGGCGGCCCGGCCCGACACGGGGATGGCCGAGCAGCTCGACCAGATCGCCGCGACACCGCCGGACGTGGTGGTCCAGGATCTGCTGGCGACCGTCCCGAGTCGACCGCTGAGCCCGTTCGGGCAGGCCCTGCTCGCCGACCCGCGCGGGTTGCTGCCGCAGCTCGTGGACGCGGTCCGGGTCTGGTACGACGAGGCGATCGCCCCGGACTGGCCGCGCATGCGGGCGCTGCTCGACGCCGACGTGGCGTACCGGGCCGGCCAACTCGCCGAGGGCGGCGCGGGGCGGTTGTTCGAGCAGCTCCACCCGAGCCTGCGCTGGCTCGACGACCGGGTGGTCAGCGACGACCCGTTCGAGCGCGACTTCGACCTGCGGGGTCGGGGGCTGGCGTTGAACCCGGGCGTGTTCACCGACCGGCGGGTGCTGTGGAACCTGCTGGAGGATTCGTTGCCCGCCGGGGCGTACCCGGTCCGGGCGGTCGGGACGCTCTGGGCGCGCGCCCCGGCCCCACCCGGTGACCCGCTGGCCCGGGTGGTCGGCTCCGGCCGGGCCGCGCTGCTGCACCTGCTCGACACGGCGGTGACCACGACCGACCTGGCCCGGCTCACCGGGATGTCGGCCGGGAACGTCTCCCAGCACCTGTCCGCGCTGCACGCCGCCGGGCTGGTGGCGCGGTTCCGGGCCGGGCGGCACGTGCTCTACCGCAACACCGAGGTCGGTGCCGCCCTGCTGCACGCGGCCCGGGGCACGTGAGCCGGCCGGCCCGCCCCTGAGCCCGCCGCGCCGGCTCCGGCGTCGACCCGCGCCGGCTCCGGCGTCGACCCGCGCCGGCTCCGGCGTCGACCCGGGTCGGGTCCGGCGTCGGTCGGCTCAGCGGAGCAGCAGGGCGGGGAGGGGTCGGCGGCGGCGGAGCGCGGTCTCCCGGGCGTACAGGTCCGCGGGGAGCGTGGCGGGGTCGCCGAGGCGGCCGACCGCGGCCACCACCAGCGGCCGGATGTCGTCGGGCAGGTCCAGCTCGGCGGCGAGGCGGCGGCGGTCCAGGCGGGTGACCTGGCGGACGTGCAGGCCGAGCGCGGTGGCCTGCACGGTGAGGTGGGCGACCGCCTGGCCCAGGTCGTACGCGTTGCGCTCCGGGTCGCCGCCGGCGTGCGCGGCGAGCAGCAGGGCGGCGGCGTGTCGGGCCCAGCCCTGGTCGGCGTCGGGCAGGCCGACCAGGATCCGCTTCCAGGTCTCGTCCTGCCGGTGCCCGAGCGCGAACCGCCACGGCTGGGCGTTGCCGGCCGAGGGCGCCCAGCGGGCCGCCTCCAGTAGCGCGGCCACCTCGTCGGCGGTCAGCTCGGCGTCGGGGTCGAACGCGCGAGGGCTCCAGCGGAAGGCGAGCAGCGGGGTCAGGTCGGTCATGGGGTACAGCGTCCCCGATGCCCGGTTTGTCACCCGCACCGGGATGAGCTGATGTGGGCAAGGCCACCCGTAACGGACAAAGTGCTACGACGTTCCGGGCGTCGGCGCGTCCCGGCTGACCGGCTCGCCCTCGGTCACCGCCCCGGCCAGCTCGACGGTCGCCGGCGCCGGGCCGGGCGAGCCGGTCAGCGTGAGGCTGCCGAGGGTGGCACGGACCGCCAGCGGGGTGCCGTCCTCGCCGAAGCAGTAGACGCCCACGTCCAGCGGTGCGTTCAGCGAGGCCGAGGTGGAGTCGACCGCGTAGCACCGGCCGGTGACGCCGGCCGGCGGCGTGGCGGGGGAGACCGCCAACGGCGCCCGCCGGTCGGTGAGCACCTCCAACCAGTCGGTGAACGGGTGCTGCACGCGCGGGTCCAGCCGGCGGGGCACCGCGTCGTCGGCGTCGCCGAGGCGTACGCAGCCGGCGGGCCGCGTCCAGCCGGCCGAGGGCAGGGCGCACTGGAAGAGCCCGTCCGAGGTGGCGGCGAGCGAGACGTCCACCGTGCCGTCCCGCCCCCAGCCGGGTACGTCGACCCGCCAGCTCCCGTCGTTCCCGCTGGTCACCGCAACGGTGCGGGAGGGGCCGCCGGGAGGTGCGAACGCGTACGTGGCGGTGAGGTGCCGGTCCTGCGCGGCGGCGGCCAACCCGGCCAGTTCGTCGCGGGCGGCGTCGACCTGCACCGGCACCGGATCGGCGGTGCCGGCCGGCGCCGAACCCGGTGGGTCGGCGACGCAGGCGGTCAGCAGCGTCGGCAGGGTGAGCGCGAGTACGCCGGACAGCCGGCGACCCGCGCGTCGATGAGCGTGCACCAGGTCATTCTGCGGTGCGACCACGGCTCCGGTCAGCCCACCGTACGGCTGTACCGCTTGGCGTGTCGTGTGCCGCCCGGGGCTGGTGAGCCGCCCCACGCCGGGGCCGGATGGTGGGATCACCCGACCCGGCGTCGCGGCCCGCCCGATACCCTGAGGGCGTCTGACACGCGCCGCCGGACTTTCAGACCCGGCGGCGTCGGCACGCTCAGGGTCGTCACCGGGAGGGAGTGCACCGTCGTGGCACTCGTGGTGCAGAAGTACGGCGGGTCCTCCGTCGCCAACGCCGAGCGGATCAAGCGGGTGGCCGAGCGCATCGTGGCGGCCCGCAAGGCGGGCGACGACGTGGTCGTGGTGGTCTCCGCCATGGGTGACACCACCGACGAGCTGCTCGACCTGGCCAACCAGGTCAGCCCGCTGCCGCCCGGCCGCGAACTGGACATGCTGCTCACCGCCGGGGAGCGGATCTCCATGGCGCTGCTCGCCATGGCCATCCACAACCTGGGGTACGAAGCCCGCTCGTTCACCGGCTCCCAGGCCGGCGTGATCACCACCTCGGTGCACGGCCGGGCCCGGATCATCGACGTGACCCCGGGGCGGCTCAAGGGCGCGCTGGACGAGGGCGCGGTGGTGATCGTCGCCGGCTTCCAGGGCGTCTCGCAGGACACCAAGGACGTCACCACGCTCGGCCGGGGCGGCTCGGACACCACCGCGGTGGCGCTCGCCGCCGCGCTCCACGCGGACGTCTGCGAGATCTACACCGACGTGGACGGCATCTTCTCCGCCGACCCGCGGATCGTGCCGAACGCCCGGCACATCAAGCACATCACCTACGAGGAGATGCTCGAGCTGGCCGCCTGCGGCGCGAAGGTGCTGCACCTGCGCAGCGTCGAGTACGCCCGGCGCGCGGGGTTGCCGATCCACGTCCGTTCGTCATACTCGACCAACACCGGCACCATGGTCACCGGATCGATGGAGGACCTTTCCGTGGAACAGGCGCTGATCACCGGGGTCGCCCACGACCGCAGCGAGGCGAAGATCACCATCGTCGGGGTGCCCGACGAGCCGGGCGCCGCCGCGCGGATCTTCGACACCGTGGCCGGTGCCGAGATCAACATCGACATGATCGTGCAGAACGTGTCCACCGAGGGCACCGGCCGCACCGACATCTCGTTCACGCTGCCCAAGGCCGACGGTCCGACCGCGATGGCCGCGCTCAGCAAGATCCAGGAGCCGGTCAAGTTCAAGGGCCTGCTCTACGACGACCACGTCGGCAAGGTTTCCCTGATCGGCGCCGGCATGCGTTCCCACCCGGGCGTCGCCGCCGGCTTCTTCGCCGCGCTCGGCACCGCCGGCGTGAACATCGAGATGATCTCCACGTCCGAGATCCGGGTCTCCGTGGTCTGCCGGGACACCGACCTCGACAAGGCGGTCAAGGCCATCCACGACGCCTTCGAGCTGGGTGGTGACACCGAAGCCGTCGTCTACGCCGGCACCGGGCGGTAGCGCGGATGCCGTCGCTACCCACCCTCGCCGTGGTCGGGGCGACCGGTGCCGTCGGTACGGTGATGTGCCAGATCCTTTCCTCCCGCCGCAACGTGTGGGGCGAGATCCGGCTGCTCGCCTCCGCGCGCTCGGTCGGCCGCCGGGTGCCGTGCCGGGGCGAGGAGTTGACCGTCCGGGCCCTCACCGCCGACGCGTTCGACGGCGTCGACGTGGCGATGTTCGACCTGCCCGACGACGTCTCGGCCGAGTGGGCGCCGATCGCGGTGTCCCGTGGCGCGGTGGTGGTGGACAACTCCGGCGCGTTCCGGATGGACCGGGACGTGCCGCTGGTGGTCCCCGAGATCAACCCCGAGCAGGTTCGCAACCGGGCCAAGGGGATCATCGCCAACGCCAACTGCACCACGCTGGCGATGATCGTGGCGATCGCCCCGCTGCACCGCGAGTACGGCCTGCGCGAACTGGTCCTCGCCTCCTACCAGTCGGCCTCCGGGGCGGGGCAGACCGGGGTGGACACGCTGCACCTCCAACTCGCCAAGATCGCCGGTGACCGGGCGCTCGGCTCCCGTGCCGGCGACGTGCGGCAGGCGGTCGGCGAGGAGCTGGGCCCGTTCCCGGCCCCGCTGGCGCTCAACGTGGTGCCCTGGGCCGGCGCGCTGGATGACGGCGGCTGGTCCTCCGAGGAGCTGAAACTCCGCAACGAGTCGCGCAAGATCCTCGGGCTGCCCGACCTGAAGGTCTCCGCGACCTGCGTGCGGGTGCCGGTGGTGACCGGTCACTCGGTCGCCGTGCACGCGGTCTTCGCCACCGAGGTGGACGCCGAGGGCGCCCGCGAGGCGCTGCGCAACGCGCCGGGCGTGATCCTGGTCGACGACCCGGCCGCCGGGGAGTTCCCGATGCCGATCGACGCGGTCGGCACCGACCCGTCCTGGGTGGGCCGCATCCGCCGCGCCGTCGACGACCCACGTGCGCTGGACCTGTTCGTGACCGGCGACAACCTCCGCAAGGGCGCCGCCCTCAACACCGCCCAGATCGCCGAACTCCTCGCCAAGGAACTGACCCACTGACCACCCGCGTGCGCCCTCACCCGCGCCCCGAGCCCTCTTTTCACGGAAAGAGTGGCTATTCGGGTCCCCATAGCCACTCTTTCCGTGAAAGGGCGCGCGAGGCGAGCAGGGGTGCGCGAGGCGCGAGGGGCGCTGAGGGGGCGAGGTGCGGTGAGGGCGCGGGGGGTGGGGTCAGGCGGCGGAGAGGTGGACGCCGTCCCGGCCGTGCCGCTTGACCGCGTAGAGGGCCTGGTCGGCGCGGTGCAGGGTGCGCTCCGGGGGCTCGTCGGGGCGGGGCAGCGCGATGCCGACGCTGATCGTCCGGCCGGTGACTCGGGCCGCCTCGGTGAGCCGCTCGGCGATCCGGACCGCCTCCTGCGGGTGGCTCACCTCGATCACCGCGAAGAACTCGTCGCCACCGGTCCGGTACAGCTCGTCGCCCTGCCGCAGCGCGCCCTCCAGCGCCCGGGCCAGCCCCACCAGCAGCCGGTCGCCGGCCTGGTGGCCGTACGTGTCGTTGACGTCCTTGAACCCGTCCACGTCGATGGCCAGCAACGCGGTACGCCCGGGCGTGGCGGTGGCGATCCGCTGCCCGAACGGCCCGGTGTGCCGCAGCCCGGTGAGCGGGTCCGAGCTGGCCTGCTCGCGCAGCCGCGCCAGGGTCCGTAGCCGGTCGAGACAGGTCCATGCCTGCCCGGCCAGCAGCTCGATCAGGTTGACAGTGGTCGGGTCGGGTCGCAGTGACCGTTCGTCGGCGACCAGCAGCACGCCGCCGCTCGACGGCGTGCCGACCGGCACCGCCACCAGCGTGCGCGCGCCGGCCCGGGTCAGTGGCAGGTACTCCTCGGTCGGGGGGTGCCCCGCCTCGCCCAGCGTGTACGCCGAGCCGTAGCGGTGGGCGCGGTCGACCATGCGGTCCAGCGCGGCCGGACCGGCCTCGGCCAGTTCGGCCCGGATCCGCGCCTCCAGGTCGCCCGGGGTGTCGGTGGGCGCGCCCAGGCGGGGCCCGTCCCGGCCGGTGAGCACCAGCACGGCGGCGGAGAGCGCGGAGACGTCGCGGGCCGCGGCGATGGCGGCGGCCATCAGGTCCCAGTCGGTTCCGGCGGCGGTGAACGCGGCGGCGTGCCGGAGCAGTTTCTCGCTGCGGCTCTCGGCCGGTGGCCCGCCGAGCGCCGCGATCCGGGCGCCGAGCCGGTCGGCCAGCCGTTCGGCTGTCTCCTGCCAGGGCGCCAGCGTGACCGGCTCGCTCCACTGGAGGTCGAGCACGCCGATCGGGCGGCCGTCCGGGTCACGGACCGGGACGCAGAGTTCCGCGGTGACGTCCGGGCGGACCGGGAGGTAGTCGGGGTCGGCGGCGACGTCGGGAACGGCGGCGGTCTCGCCGGAGGCGTAGACCCGCCGCGCCACCGACGGTTCGGGCCGGTGCCGGGCCGTCCCGGTGCCGTCGGTCGTCGCCGGGACGTGGGAGAAGACCTGCCAGGCACCGGTGGCCGCGACGCACCGGAGGCGGTCGTGGACGCGGAGCAGGATGGTGGCCGTCGCCGGGGTGTGCCGGGCGAGCGCGGCGACGGTCCACTGGCACGCCTCGGGCACGGTCGACGCCGTGGGAAGGCGCACCGTGACGTCGCGGAGGACTCGCTCGTGGTCCACGTCGTTCCTGCTCGGAGGGGGGTCGGGTCGCGATCAAGCGTACTCAGCGGGGCCGCTCCCGACCTTCGTACACATGTGCTATCCACAGCCTGTGGACGCGGCCTGTGGGCAACGCGCGGACCGGCGCGGCGGTAGCGTGAGGGTCCCGGCCCGAGGAGGCGCCGATGCTCATCGCCCAGCTCAGCGATCCGCATGTGACCACCGGTCCGCTCGCCGCCGAGCCGGCGGCCGGCCTGCACCGGGCGCTCGGCGTGGCGCTCGCCCTGCGCCCCCGGCCCGACTGCGTGGTGATCACCGGCGATCTCACCGGCTCCGGCCGGCCGGACGAATACCTCGCCCTCCGCGAGATCGTCGGGCGGTTCCCGCTGCCGGTGCACCTGGCCGCCGGCAACCACGACGACCGCGAGTCGCTGCTCGACACGTTCGGCGGCACCCCCCACCTGGCCGGCGGATTCTCCGCGCACTACCACGTCGACCACCCGGACGCGACGCTCGTGGTGCTCGACTCGCTCAGCCCCGGCGGCTCCGGCGGTCGGCTCGGCGACGAGCAGCTCGACTGGCTCGACGGGGTGCTCGCCGGCCGGCCGGAGGCGCCCGCCGTCGTGTGCCTGCACCATCCGCCGGTCGCGGTGGGCGTCCCGGCCGCCGACGCCATCCGGCTCGCCGACGCCGACGCGTTCGCCGCCGTGGTCGCCCGACACCCCCATGTCGTACGCGTCGCCGCGGGCCACCTGCACCGCCAGGTGACCAGCGCGTTCGCCGGTACGGTGCTGACCTGCGCGCCGAGCACCTGGATCCAGGCGAGCCTGACCATGGCCGACGAGGACGAGATCGGCTGGGTCGCCGAGCCGACCGCGTTCCTGCTGCACCGGGTCGCCGACGGCGGCTGTGTCACGCACACCGTCCAGGTCAGTCATGCCGCCGGTCGGACGTGCGGGTTCTGACCGCTGCGGTGCCCCTGCTCTGGTACGTCGCGTACGGGTCGAACCTGCACGCCGCTCGGCTCGACTGGTACCTGCGCGGCGGGCGTCCACCGGGCGGGCTGCGCACGTACCCGGGCTGTCGGGACTGCCGACCACCGCACCGGACGGTTCCGGCGCTGGTCCCCGGCGGCGTCTATTTCGCCGGCGAGTCCCGCGCCTGGACCGGTGGCATGGCGTTCTACGACCCGGAGCTGCCCGGCCGGGCGGCGGTCCGCGGCTACCTGGTCACGGTCGAGCAGTTCGCCGACATCGCCGCCCAGGAGATGTACCGGCCGCCCGGCGCGGACCTGGCCGGGATCCGCGCGGCGGTCGCGACCGGCCGGGCCACGCTCGGTCCGGGCCGCTACGAGACGCTGCTCCGGGTCGGGGAGCGCGACGGCCGGCCGATGCTCACGTTCACCGCCCCGCACCGCGCGGTGGAGGTGCCCTGGACCCGGCCCGCCCCGGTCTATCTCGGCATGCTGGCCCGGGGGCTGCGGGAGGCGCACGGGTGGGGTGTCGCCCGCACCGTCGACTATCTGTCCGGCCGGCCGGGTGTCGCCGGGCGGTGGACCCGGGCGGCGCTCCGGACGCTGGTCGGCACCGCCCACGTCGCGGTCGCCAACCCGCCCTCCGGTGTTCAGGTCGAGTTCGGACAGTCCGCTCCGGCCGCCGGACCGGTGGACATGAACGGCCGTTCGGTTGGCGACGGATGGCCCGCCGGGAGTGTTTCCGGTCAGGAAGGTTGCCAGAGCAAGGTTTTCGGCGTGACATGAGCGACGGCGCCGGCTCCCTGGTCCCTGGGGGCCGGCGCCCTTTCCACGAACCGCGTGCGCCGTGCGGGAATTCATCCGACGGTCATGTCGGACTCGTCGGGCAGACCGGTACGGGTCGCCTGGTGCGGCGAACATTCCGAATGCCACCCCGGTCGACCTGCGGCCCGGTGGATGAGAAGCTACCCCGGGCGGGGCGGCGTTCCCCCGAGTGCCGCCTTCCGCGATCGACCCCTGTCACGGCACGCATCAGGGTCGCCGGGCGAATCATCGTCCGGACACCACGCGCCGGTATCTCACGAGGAGTTCCATGTCCGTCCCCGGGATGCGCCGCCGGGCCGCCGTCGGCCTGGCCGCACTCGCCGCGACCGCGTTCACCGCCGTCGCCGTCACCCCCGACCAGGCCGAGGCCCACTCGAAGCCGGTCGACGTCCAGCTGCTCGCGATCAACGACTTCCACGGCAACCTGGAGCCGCCGACCGGCTCCAGCGGCACCATCGACGGGCAGGCCGCCGGTGGCGCGGAATACCTGGCCAGCCACCTGAAGGCCATGCGCGCCGCGGCGCAGGCGCAGGGCAAGGGCACCGTCACGGTCGCCGCGGGCGACCTGATCGGCGCCTCGCCGCTGCTCTCCGCCGCGTTCCACGACGAGCCCACCATCGAGGAGATGAACCTCGCCGGGCTCGAGTTCGCCAGCGTCGGCAACCACGAGTTCGACGAGGGCGCCACCGAGCTGCTGCGGATGCAGCGCGGCGGCTGCCACCCGGTGGACGGCTGCGCCGACGGCACGCCGTTCGCGGGCGCGAAGTTCAAGTACCTCTCCGCGAACGCGTTCAAGACCTCCACCGGCCTGCCGCTGATGCAGCCGTTCGGCATCAAGATCGTCAAGGGTGTGCCGATCGGCTTCATCGGCATGACGCTGGAGGGCACCCCGAACATCGTCAGCCAGCAGGGCGTGGCCGGGCTGCGCTTCACCGACGAGGCCGACACCGCCAACAAGTACGCCAAGATCCTGCGGCTGCTCGGCGTCAAGAGCATCGTCGTGCTGCTGCACGAGGGTGGCGTGCAGAACGGCGGCGGCATCAACGACTGCACCGGGTTCAGCGGCCCGATCGTCGACATCGCCAACCGGATGGACCCGTCGATCGACGTGATCGTCAGCGGCCACAGCCACGCCGCGTACAACTGCAACATCAACGGCAAGCTGGTCACCAGCGCCAGCTCGTTCGGCCGCCTCGTCACCGACATCAACCTGAAGATCGACCCGCGTACCCGGGACGTGGTCAGCGCGTCGGCGAACAACGTGGTGGTCACCCGGGACGTCGCCAAGGACCCGGCCTCGACCGAGCTGATCAGCCGGTACAAGACCGCGCTCGGCCCGGTGGCCGACCGGGTGGTCGGCGAGACCACCGCCGCGATCACCAAGACCCAGGAGAACCTGTACCAGACCGGGGTCGACGCCAACGGCAAGCCGACGTACCAGACCGGTGAGTCGCCGCTGGGCAACGTGATCGCCGACGCCCAGCTCGCCGCCACCGACACCGAGCAGAACGCGGTCGCCGCGTTCATGAACCCCGGTGGTGTCCGCGCCGACCTCGACGCCGGCCCGGTCACCTACGCCGAGGCGTTCACCGTCCAGCCGTTCGCCAACAACCTGGTGACGCTGGACCTGACCGGCGCGCAGCTCTACTGCATGCTGGAGCAGCAGTTCACCGTGGCGCGGGTGCTCTACGCCTCCTCGTCCGTGCACTACGTCGTGGACGTCAACGGCACCACCGCGCCGGCCGGCACGCCGTGTGCCGGCAGCCGGGTGGTCCGGGGCAGCCTCACCATCAACGGCACCCCGGTGACGGACACCGCGACCTACCGGGTCACGGTGAACAACTTCCTCGCCGGCGGCGGCGACGGCTTCAGCGTCCTGACCGGCGGCACCAACGCGGTGACCGGCCAGATCGACCTGGACGCCTTCACCGCGTACCTGACCGAGAAGTCGCCGGTGTCCGCGCCGGCGCTGGACCGGATCCAGACCACCGCGGAGGTCCCCGCCGCCTGACGGCGACCACACCGAGAACGGGCCCGGGAGCGACGCTCCGGGGCCCGTCCTCGTCCGTGCCCTCCCGCTCGTCGATCAAGGAGTTCGCGTCCGGCAGAGCGCGGAAGGGTGGCCCGAACTCCTTGATCGACGGCTGGGACGGTCAGGCCGTGGGGGCGAGGTGGGGGTCCGGGGTGGAGGTGGGGGCCGGGCGGCCGTCCTGGACCGCGCTGAGCAGGGGGCGCAGGGACAGGGCGAGCAGCGAGGCGGCCAGGCAGCCACCCACCACGACCGCCACCCAGACCCGTCCGTCCGCCGCGCCGATCAGGGGCCCGGCGGTGACCGGACCGACGACCCCGCTGATCCCGAAGATCATCGAACTCATCGCGTTGTAGCGGCCACGCAGCTCGTCGGTGGCCAACGCGTTGGTCAGGGCGGGCATGACCGGCGACAGCATCGTCTCGCCGAACCCGAAGATCGCCGAGCAGGCCACCACGCCGAGCGCCGCGAGCAGCGCGTTGCCGCCACCGACCACGCCGGCCGCACCGAGCACCAGCCAGGCGCCCGCGAAGACCGCGCCGACCAACGCCAGCGCGCCGGTGCGGCTGCGTCCCTCCAGCCGCCGGAGCATCAGCAGCTGGGAGAGCACGATCATCACGGTGTTCGCGGCGAGCGCCCAGGCCACCACCCGCGGCGTCACCTCCACCACCCGCACCGAGTACGCCGCGAAGCCCACCTCGATCTGCGCGTAGCCGCAGGTGGTGAGCACCAGCCCGAAGACGACGAGCCGGCGGAACGGCCGGTCCCGCAGCACGGTCAGATAGCCGCCGGCCGCCGGCGCGGCATCGCCCCCGTCCGCGACCGTGGCCGGCCGGCGCCCCACGTGCGGCAGCGTGAGCAGGATCAGGGCCGGGGTCAGGTAGCTCACCGCGTCGAGCAGGTAGATCGCCTGGAACGTGACCGGGCGGGCCACGTCGACCACCGCGCCGGAGATCAGGCCGCCGACGCCGATGCCGAGGTTGAGCAGGGCGAAGTTCAGCCCGAAGACCCGCTGCCGCTCACCGTCGCTCGTGAGCGACGCGAGGATGGTGTTCTGCCCGGCCCAGATCGCCGAGCTGCCCACGGCGACCAGGGTCATCACCCCGAACGCCGAGGCGGTGGAGTCGACCAGGGCCAGCGAGCCGGTGCCGACGGCCTCGACGACCAGGCACGGCAGCACCACCCGCCGGGCGCCGAACCGGTCGATCAGCGTGCCGCCCAGCGGCGACAGGGCCAGCGTCACCGCGCCGAACCAGCCGATCACCAGGCCGGCGCGGGCGTCGGTCAGGCCGCGCACGTCGGTGAGGTAGATGAAGAGGAACGGCAGGGTGAGGCCGCGCCCGACGGCGGAGAGCAGGGTCCCCAGGAGAATCCGGCGGGCTTCGGGACGGGCTGGTAGGACGCGGCGCGGCATGGCTGGGATTCTGGGCGGCGGGTACGACGACCGCGACCCGTTTACCCCCGCCCCGGCGGGCGCGGAGCCGGAAGGTGAGCAAGCCCACCCCGTCTGCCATGCTGGCCCGGTGACCACGACCTGGCGTCATCTGCCCGCCCCGGCCCGCGAGATCGCCGTGACCGCCACGGACGCGGTCGACGCGGCCCGGGCGCGGGACGCCGAGGCGTACCGGGCGGCGGTGGAACGACTCGCCGCCGCCGACCGGGCCGGGCTGGTGCTCGGCGGTGCGGTACGGCTGCTGCTGGAGGAGGGGCATCCGGACGGACTGGACGGCGACGACGTACGCCAGGTGCTGGAACGCTGCGCCCGGTCGGCCGCGACGTGGTGGCCCGAGGTCGACCCGCACGTGCTGCTGGTGCTGCTGGCCGGTGCGCTCGGTGTCTACGACCCGGGCGACGACGAGAACCCGCCCGACCCGGCGGCGGTCGCCCGGCACGCCCCGCTGCTCGTGGCCGACCTGCTGGCGGTCACCGGACGCCCGTTCGCCGACTACCTGAGCGCGGCGTTCGCCGAGGTGGCCCGCACCGAGCTGCACGACTGACCGGGGCGGGGCGGACGCTGCTCGTCCACCCCGCCCCACCGGTCAGGCGGTGCCGGCGACCTCGAACGAGTACCAGTTGGCGTACTCGCTGAACGTGCCGTCGGCCTTGACCGCGAAGACCGTCAGGGTGATCCACCCGCTGGTCTGCGGCGTCCACGTCACGGTCGCCCGGCCCTCACCGTCGGCGGCCACGTCGGCGAACTCGCCGTCGTCGCCGAACGCGTACCGGTAGGTCGCCACGTCGGTCCACCCGGGCGGCGGCGAGAAGGTGAAGGTGCCGGGCACCCCGACCCCACCCACCGGGCTGCCGTCGGCCGGTCGCTGGTAGACGTCCGACCGGACGCCCGGCCACGGGTTGAAGGTGGCGTACCAGGTGGTCTCCTCGGAGACGAATCCGTTGGCGCTGCGGCTGCGGATCGTCACCCGGTGACCGTTGGGGTTGCTCGCCCGGAAGCTGAACCAGGCGACACCGTCCGCCTCGGGCTGCCGGGTCTCCGCCGGCTCGTTGTCGAGCGTGATCTCGTACTCCTCGACGCCGTTGAGCCCCGGCGCCGGGGTGATCTTCAGCAGCACGTCCTGGTTCCACTCCGGGGGACCGCCCTGCACCTCCACCTGCGGCGCGGACCAGGGCACGTTCACCTCGTAGACGACCGTCCCCGAGGTGTTGCCGGCCAGGTCGACCGAACGCACGGTGAGCCGCTGCGGACCGGCGTCGGGCGGGCTCATCGTCACCGTCGCGGTGCCCCCCGGCGCGTCGGGCCGGACGGTGCCGGGGCGGCTCAGCGGGTCGGTGCAGACCAACTGGCCGACGTCACCGCCGGACTCACAGCCGCCCGCGCCGAGCTGGGACCACGAGTACTGGAAGCCCGCCACGTCCTTCCTGCCGTTGCCGGAGAACGTGAAGACACCCGGCTCGCCGGCCGGCACCCACTGGCCGGTCTCCGACGAGGGGTAGTTCGACGACGTCACCGTCGGCGCCGCCGGCGCCGTGGCGTCGTAGCTGAAGTAGCACTTCTTCGACCAGTCGGACGTGTCCGCGCCGTCGCCGACGCGGGCCTGCCAGACGTACGACGTGCCGTCGGCCAGCGCGTCGGCGGCCAGTTGGACCGTGTTCGCCCGGCCCGAACTGCCGTGCTCGCCGCTCACCTCCCGACGCTGCTCCGGATGGCCGACCGGCCAGAACGCGACGTCGGTACGCAGGCTGCGCTGATCCCACTCGTCGGCGTCGGTCCCGACCGCCTGGAGCACGTGGGCGAAGGCGCCGATCTTCGGGTACGGCCGCAACTGGGTGCAGGCGAAGCCGCCGTTGTAGAGGCGCGCGTTGTCGACCGTGGGCAGCGAGTTGTACTGCACGCTGAGCTGGACCTGCTTGTACCAGTTCAGCTCACGCGCGTACGTCGGGTCCGTCTCGTACTGCTCCGGCACCCGGAGCAGGAAGGTGATCCGCCGCTGCTTCTGCGCCACCGCCTCCTGGACGGCGGTGCCCACGTCGAAGGAGATGGTGGCCCGGGGGCAGTACTCCGGCGTCAGGATCTCGTCGAGCTTGCCGATCGGCTCCGGCTGCCGGTTCCAGGTGGGGGTGGAACCCACCTGCTTCGTACGCCAGATCTCGATCGCCCGCTTCGTGCAGTCCGCCGCGGTCTGCTCCTGGATGAAGACCTTCCCGCCGTAGATCTTCCGGCCGCCCTCGAACTGGGACAGGTCGAAGGTGGCGTAGATCCGCGAGGTGTGCGACTTCCCGGCGTCGTCGACCCGGGTGCCGAGCGGCATGTTGACGCCCTCGGCCCAGTTGTACGCTTTCGCGGGCGTGGCCGAGTCGACCCAGCCGCCCTGCACCTGGGGTGGGGTGGTGTAGTGCGGCGCCGCGACGGCGGCGCCGTCGGTGCTGACGACCGTCAGCCCGGTGACCCCCAGGGTCAACCCGAGCAGGCCGATGAGGCCACGACGTGGCCTGAGACTGAACACAGTGGATGTCCTCCCGTTGCCGTCCAGGCGCCCGCCCGGACAGTTACGGGCATCAAACCGTTCCCACCGGTGGGCGGGCAACGGCCTTTCGGTCGGTCACCGGCCGCGCGGTCGGCGGACTTCCGACGCGGTCACGGGCTCGCGGCCAGGAAGACGAACGCGGCGAGCAGCACCAGGTGCACCCCGCCCTGGAGTACGGTGGCCCGCCCCGGCACGACCGTGAGCACGGCGGTCACCGCGGTCAGCGCCAGCAGCGTCATCTGGGTGCCGCCCAGCCCCAGCAGCAGCGGGCCGTCCAGCCAGATCGAGGCGATCGCGATGGCCGGGATGGTCAGGCCGATGCTGGCCATCGCCGAGCCGAGCGCCAGATTGAGACTGATCTGCACGCGGTCCCGGCGGGCCGCCCGCGCGGCGGCCAGCGTCTCCGGCGCCAGCACCAGCAGCGCGATGACCACGCCGACGAACGCCTGCGGCAGGTTCGCCGCCTGCACCGCCGACTCGATCGCCGGGGAGATCGTCTTCGCGTCGCCGACCACCGCGACCAGCGCCACCACCAGCAGCGCCAGGCTCACCAGCGCGGTACGCGTGGACGGCGGCTCGGCGTGCCCGTCGCCGTCGGTGTCCTCCGCCAGGATGCTGCCCTCCTGCGTGACCGGGAGGAAGTAGTCGCGGTGCCGGCCGGTCTGCACCATCACGAACAGCAGGTAGAGCGCGAGCGAGGCGACCGCCGCGAAGGCGAGCTGACCGGGGGAGAACTCCGGACCGGGCCGGCTGGTGGTGAACGTGGGCACCACCATGCTGAGCGTGGCGAGCGTCGCCACGGTGGCCAGCGCCCCGCCGGTGCCTTCCGGGTTGAACACCGCCACCTGCCGGCGTAGCGCGCCGAGCAGCAGCGACAGGCCGAGGATGCCGTTACAGGTGATCATCACGGCGGCGAAGACCGTGTCCCGGGCCAGCGCCTGCGTCTTGTCCCCACCGCTGATCATCAGCGTGACGATCAAACCGACCTCGATCACGGTGACCGCGACCGCCAGCACCAGCGAGCCGTACGGCTCGCCCACCTTGTGCGCCACCACCTCCGCGTGGTGGACGGCGGCGAGCACCGCGACGGCGAGCAGGGCGGCCACCACGAAGATCAGCACGCCGGGCAGCTCCCGCCCCCAGGTGAAGACGAGCAGGAGCACGGCGAGCACGGGTACGACGGTGGTCCAATCGGTCAGGCGGGATCGGATCATCGCTGGCATGCGTCTACCTTGCCAGGTGAATCGGTCAGTTGCCCGCGGTGGGGAGATCGTCCCGGGTGGGGTGTGACGGATCTGGCCGCGGTGCGTCGCTCGTCGGTGGTCTTCAGCCCGCGCCGAGGCTGGCGGCGAGGTCGGTGATCGTCGCCGGAGCGTGGGGCTCGCGGGCGACCCGGGCGAGTACGTCCCGACCGGCTGGCCGGTGACGGATCTCGGCCGGCGCGATGCGGTCGGCCGCTGTCAGGACGCGGGCGGCATTGACCGGATCGTGGACGTGGACGTAGGTACGGGCGGCGTCGGCGCGTGTCCGCCCCGCGTCGTGGTCGACGGGTTGCTCGACGAGCCGCACGAGTGCCCCACCAGCTTGAAGAACCTCATCGAGGTGCCGGGCCGTTTCCGGTGTCGGAGCCTTGGCGGCGGTCCCCAGATCGTGCAGATGACTCTTGCCCCGGTGCGCGAGCTGCCCGAGCGCCCGCAGAGACAGCCCGCGACTGGCCCGCAGCGCCCGAAGCTGGGCCGCGAAACGTGGATCGACGTGCGACACAACGACGCTCCCAACGCGGAGGAGGACGCACCCCATCGCATCGGAAGGTACACCTGAACACCACGCTAGGTAACGCCACGTCGCCCTGGTGGCAGGGGGAGCTGCAAATGCACCAGGCCACTCTCTGTTGATGGAGAGTGGCCTGACCTCTGGTCGGGGTGGCCGGATTCGAACCGACGACCTCTTCGTCCCGAACGAAGCGCGCTACCAAGCTGCGCCACACCCCGAGGCGTGCCGACAAATAGTAGCCCACCCGCCTCCGGGGTCCAACTCGGTACCCCCACCCCACGCGACGCCTGGATCTTGGTGCGGATTCACCCCTCCGCGGGCGGATCCGCACCAAGATCGCCGATCAGCGGGGGATCAGGGTCAGGATGCTCGCCTCGGGTGGGCAGGCGAAGCGGACCGGGGCGGTCGGGTGGGTGCCCAGGCCGGCGGAGACGTGCAGCCAGGAGTCCGAGCCGGGCCAGCGGTGCAGCCCGCGCGCCATTGACCGGGGCAGCCCGCAGTTGGTCACCAACGCGCCGTACCCGGGCACGCAGACCTGCCCGCCGTGGGTGTGCCCGGCCAGCAGCAACCCGAAGCCGTCGGCGGCCATCCGGTCCAGCACGGCCGGCTCCGGCGAGTGGGCCAGCGCGATCGACAGCGCGACCTCGTCACCGACCGGCCCGGCCACCGCGTCGTAGTCGTCCCGCTCGATGTGCGGATCGTCCACACCGGCCATCTCGATCGCCCGCCCGCCGGCCTTGAGCGTGGTGCGGGCGTTGTTCAGGTCCACCCAGCCGGCGCCGGTGAGGATGCCGCGCAGTTCCTCGTACGGCAGCGGCACGCCGTCGGTGTACTCCCGGTCGGGCAGGAAGTAGGTGAACGGGTTCTTCAGCACCGGCCCGGTGTAGTCGTTGGAGCCGAACACGAACGCGCCGGGGAAGTCGAGCAGCGGCTGGAGCGCGCGCAGCACGCCGGGCACCGCCTCCGGGTCGGCCATGTTGTCGCCGGTGACCACGACCAGGTCCGGGTCGAGCGCGGCCAGCGAGGCCACCCAGTCCTGCTTGCGCCGCTGGTTGGGCATCATGTGCAGGTCCGACAGGTGGAGCACGCGCAGCGGTTCGGCGTCGGTCGGGAGCACCGGCACGTCGTACCGGCGGAGGGTGAACAGGTTGCGCTCGACGAGCGACGCGTAGGCCAGCGTGGCCGCGCCGGCGGCGGCGGTTCCGGCCGCGAGCCGGAATAGTGTGCGCTTTCGCATGCTGTTCAGGGTAGTTTCACCGACCATGAGCACGCTGAAGGACCGTCTCACCACCGACATGCGCGCCGCCCTGAAGGCGCGCGACGAGCTGACCACCTCCACGCTGCGGATGGCCCTCGCGGCAGTCGGCAACGCTGAGGTCGCCGGCCGGGAAAAGCGCGAGCTCAGCGACGACGAGGTGCTCGCGGTGCTGACCAAGGAGGCGAAGAAGCGGCGCGAGGCGGCCACCGCGTTCGCCGATGCCGGGCGCGCGGAGCAGGCCGGCAAGGAGACCGCGGAGGGCGAGGTGCTGGAGCGTTACCTGCCGAAGCAGCTCCCCGACGACGAGCTGGCCGAGCTGGTTTCGGGGGCGCTCGCCGCGGGCGGCTTCACCGGCAAGGCGCAGATGGGCCCGGCCATGAAGGCGGCCCAGGCCGCGGTGGCCGGCCGGGCCGAGGGGGGCCGGGTCGCCGCCGAGGTACGCCGGCAGCTCGGCCTGTAGACGCACCGACCGCAACGCGACGGGCGGGCACCCGCAGGGGTGCCCGCCCGTCGTCGTCGTTCGCCGGTCAGCCGCGTGGGCGTCCCGGTCGGCCGTTGCCCGGGTTCGGGGGAACCACCGGACCGCCCGGTCCGGTGGAGTCGCCGGGCTTCGGTGCGCCCTGCCCGGAGCTGACCTCGATCAGCACCACGCCGCCCTTGATGGTGCGCCCGTCCGGGCTGGTGCCGGCCGCGGTGCCCGCCGGGCACTCCGACGGCACCCTGCTGCTGGAGACCACCGGCTCGAAACCGGCGCCCTTGATCCGCGACTTGGCGGTGTCGACGGACTCGCACTTCACGCCCGGGATCGAACGCTGGTCACCCATGACGATCTTGCCGTCCGGTGGGGTGAAGTTCTTCCGTTCCTTGCCCTTCATGGCGTCCCGCAGCGTCTCGTAGACCGCCGGGTTGATGCCGTTGGGCACGTCGTGGCCCATCTTCTGGTTGGTCTGCGCCCAGTCCGGGTCGGCCATGATGCCGGCCACCGCGTACTGCTTGGTCATGGCGACCAGGGCGGAGGTCTTCTCCGAGTCGGTGGTGCCGGACTTGCCGGCCACCGGCGCCTTGACGATGCCGCGGACGTTGCCGGCGGTGGCGGTGCCGCACTTCGAGGTGGCGGAGCGGTCACCGACCGGGCAGCGGGCGGCGTCCACGGCGGCGCGGGCCACCTCGGTGCTGATCCGCTGCTCGCAGTGCGGGTTGGCGATGTCGAGCTTGTCACCGTCCGGCCCGCGGATTTCCTGCACCGGGATCGGCTCGCAGTACTTGCCGTCGGCGGCCAGCGTGGCGTACGCGTTGGCCAGCTCCAGCGGGGTGGTCTGCGAGACGCCGAGGCTGAACGCGCCCCACTGGTGCGGGTTGGCCGCGAGCTTGGCGTCGTCCGACGAGCGGAAGCTGATGCCGAGCTTCTGCGCCGCCTTGACCACGTTCTCCGCGCCGACCCGCTGCTGGAGGTCGATGAAGAACGTGTTCACCGAGAAGCCGAAGCCGCTCCACATGTTGTGCATGCCGGCCATCGACTCGTTGGCGTTCTGCGGGCAGTACTTGTTGGTGCCCGGGCAGGCGGCCGGGGAGTTGAACTCGACCGGGTAGTCGGACTTGAAGACCTTCTGCGCGTTGATGCTGTAGCTGAGCGGGTAGCCCTTCTCCAGCGCGGCGACCAGCGTGAAGATCTTGAAGGTCGAGCCGGCCTGGTAGCCGGCGATGCCGGGACCGCCGGTGACCAGCGGGTTCACGGTGTTCGGGTAGTTGCCCCGGATCTTCTTCTTCGCCTTGCGCGGGTCGCTGGAGATCTTGTTCTGCGGGTTCTTCGGATCGTCGATCTTGAACTTCCGGTTCACCGCCACCGCCCGGACGCGACCGGTGCCCGGCTCGATCACGGCCACCATCCGGGCCGCCTTGCTGCTCTCGCTCAGGTGGTTGCGGACCGCCTTGTCGGCGGCCTTCTGCGCCTGCACGTCCATGCTGGTGACGATGGTGTAGCCGCCGCTCTTGAGCCGCCGCTCCCGGTCGTACGACGTGCCGCCGAACGTCTCCTGCTGGAGCCACCAGCGGTAGAAGTAGTCGCAGAAGAAGCCCCAGGAGTTGGTGTTGGTCTGCACGCAGCCGTTCGGCGTGCGCTTGTCCCGCACCTGGAGCTTGATCTTCTTGGCGGCGTCCGCCTCGGGCTGGGTGATGGCGCCGGTCTGCACCATGTTCTGGATGACGTAGTCGCGCCGGCCGACCGCCTCCGGGTAGCCGGCCTTGGTGGTCGGGTCGAACGCGGTCGGCGCCTTCACCATGCCGGCGAGCATCGCCGACTCCTGGATGTCGAGCTTGCTCGGCGGCTTGCCGAAGTAGACCTGGCTGGCGGCGTAGACGCCGTACGCGCCGTTGCCGAACGCGGCGATGTTCAGGTAGCGCTCCAGGATCTCGTCCTTGGAGAGCTCCTTGTCGACCTGGAGCGCCAGGCTCATCTCGCGCAGCTTGCGGGTGCTGGTGTCCTCGGTGGCGGCGACCACGTCGGCCGGGTGGGTGGCCGAGTAGGAGATGGCCAGCCGGACGTACTGCATGGTGAGCGTGGACGCGCCCTGCCGGGACGAGCCGGTGGACTGGTTGTTGACGAACGCCCGGGCGACGCCGTTGAGGTCCACGCCGTTGTGCTTGTAGAAGTCGTGGTCCTCGGCCGCGATGATGGCCTTCACCATGTAGGGCGAGATGTCCTTGAGTTTGACGTCCTTGCGGTTCTCGTCGTACATGGTGGCCAGCGGCGTCTTGCCGTCGGAGGCCAGCAGGTAGGTGATCTGCGGGGCCCGGGCCACCGTCAGCTCCTTGGGCAGGGCGCCGAATGTCTCGGCACCCGCCTTGGCGGCAAGTCCGGACATCGCCACTGCGGGGAAGGCCGCCGCAGCGACCACCACGCCGGCCAACAGGCCACAGATCAGTAGCGATGCGGCGTTGGTCAACACGTTGTGGTCACGTTTCCGCATCCAGGTCACCTCGACAGGGTACGCGAGCAGGGATCGGCGGGCGCGTGGGGAACTTTCCCCATTTCCATCCCGCGCCGGCCTCGTTGTGCTAAACGCACGAGCCCTGGTGTGGGGTTGCGGGAGAAACGCAGAAGTCTCCGCCGAACGGGGGAGCGGCGCGGCGTTTTTCCGTACCGGGGCCGGGTAGACGGCGGGCGAAGGCCCGGGAAGCCGGGAGTGTCCGGAAATTAGGGATTTCGCCGACAACGTTGCGTAATCGGGTGACTACACAGCATGATGGTGACGGCGATCGCAGCCACACGTCGTCCGTGCCGCCCTGGGGAGGCCGGCCGGACGACCGGGGGGAGTTCGAGGCTGCTCGCGCGACGTCGGTAGGTACTGCAAGGGGGGACGTGTACAGATGGGCATGATCACTGACTGGCCGTCACTGGCGGCGTGTCAGAACGGGGACCCGGACGCGTTGTTCGTACAGGGCGCCGAACAGAACGTGGCAAAGAGGATCTGCCGGAGCTGCCCAGTTCGGTACGAGTGCCTGGCCGACGCGCTCGACAACCGGATCGAGTTCGGCGTGTGGGGCGGCATGACCGAACGTGAGCGTCGCGCGCTGCTCCGCCGTCACCCGCAGGTGACGAGCTGGCGCAAGATGTTCGAGGCGGCCATGAGGAAGAACGCCAAGGAGAAAGCCGGCAAGGACAGGATCCTGGTCACCACCGCCACGTCCTGACCGGTCCGGTCGGCGCGTTCACCGCCGGCTGACCGCCTCGCCGATCGTCCGCAGCCCGTCGACGTCGTGCACGTCGGCGGGCTGCGCCGGCACCGACACCGCCGGCACCGCCGGGAACGCCTCGGTGAACCGGGCCGCCACCCGCTGCTCCCGGGCCGCCTGCTGGGCCAGCGCGGCGTGCGCGCGCAACACCTCGACCGTGCCCTCGTGCCCGCCGACGTCCGTCAGCCGCTCCGCGGCGGCCAGGCTCCGCTCCGCCGACAACCCCGGCGCGGCCGGCAGGTGCACCCGGTTGAGCACCAGCCCGGCCAGCGGCATCCGCTCGTCGCGCAACCGGCCCGCGAAGTAGGCGGCCTCCCGGACCGCGTCCGGCTCCGGCGCCGCGACCAGCAGGAACGCGGTCTCGCCGGCCTGGAGGATCCGGTACGTCTGCTCGGCCCGCTGCCGGAACCCGCCGAACATCGAGTCGAGCGCGGCGACGAAGCCGGACAGGTCGGTGAGCAGTTGCGCGCCGAGCACCTTCTGCACCACCTTGGAGAACATCCCGAAGCTCGCCGTCACCAGGCTGAACATGCTCCGCCCACCGCTGCGCGCCGGGGCCAGCAACAGCCGCAGCATCCGGCCGTCGAGGAACCGCGACAGCCGGGCCGGCGCGTCGAGGAAGTCGAGCGCGGAGCGCGACGGCGGCGTGTCCACCACGATCAGGTCCCACTCGCCGCGGGCGTGGAGCTGACCCAGCTTCTCCATCGCCATGTATTCCTGGGTGCCGGCGAAGGTGGAACTCATGGCCTGGTAGAAGGGGTTGGCGAAAATTTCCGCCGCCTTCGCCGGGTCGGTGTGCTGGAGCACCACGTCGTCGAACGTGCGCTTCATGTCGAGCATCATGGCGTGCAGCTCGCCGCCGCTGTCCTCGACGTCGAGGCCCTTGACCTGCCGGGGCGTGTTGTCCAGCTCGGTCAGGCCGAGCGACTGGGCCAGCCGGCGGGCCGGGTCGATGGTGAGCACCACCGTCCGCCGGCCGTGCCGCTCGGCCGCCCGCAGCGCCAGCGCCGCGGCGGTGGTGGTCTTGCCCACGCCGCCCGCCCCGCAGCAGACCACGATCCGCACGCCGGGGTCGGCGAGGATCTGGTCGACGTCCAGCGGAGGCGCCGCGTCTTCGGAAGGCACCAATCGAGCGTATCGGTCCCGAGGGGCTCTCTGCTCCGCAGCCGGCCCCAGGTGTGAGTCAATCCGCCCGGACGAGCGTCTCGGCCAGCGTCTCCAGCCCGGCCCGGTCGACCCCGTCGGGCAGCAGCGGCAGCTCGGTCAGGGGCAGCCCCAGCTCCACCAGGTCACCGCGGAGCGAATCCTCCAGCTCGCGGCGTACCCGCTGGTCGCGGGCCTCCTCGGTGAGGCCGGCCACGGTCCGGGCGTCGGTCGGCAGGCCGGCGGCGGCCAACCCCCGCTTCAGCTCGGCCGCGGTCACCGGGCGACCGGCCGGCACCGGCGGACGGACGCCGTTGACGATCACCCGGCCGACCGGGAAGCCGAACTGGGTCAGGTCGGCCACCGCGTCGAGCGTCTCCTGGACCGGCATCTCCTCCAGCAGCGTCACCACGTGCACGGCGGTCATCGGGGAGCGGAGCAGCGCGGAGACGCCCTCGCTCTGGGTCTTGATCGGGCCGACCTTGGCCAGCCGGGCGGTCTCCGCGGTGACGTTGAGGAACCGGCCGATGCGCCCGGTCGGCGGCGCGTCCAGCACCACCGCGTCGTACGCCCGGCGGGACCCGCTGGTGCGGGTGGTGGCCTCCTTGACCTTGCCGGTGAGCAGCACGTCCCGCAGGCCCGGGGCGATCGTGGTGGCGAAGTCGATCGCACCGAGCTTGCGCAACGCCCGGCCGGCCGCGCCGAGCTTGTAGAACATGTCCAGGTACTCGAGGAGCGCCTCCTCGGCGTCGACCGCCAGCGCCCGCACCTCACCGCCGCCGGGCGCGTCGGTGAGGTGCCGCTCCTCGTACGGCAGCGGGTCGGTGCCGAAGAGCTGGGCGATGCCCTGCCGCCCCTCGACCTCGACCAGCAGCGTGCGCCGGCCCCCGGCGGCCAGTCCGAGGGCCAGCGCGGCGGCCACGCTGGTCTTCCCGGTGCCACCCTTGCCGGTCACCACGTGCAGGCGGCCCGGCCATCTGCCGCCGGACTCGGCCGGCTGCTCACTCGCTGCCACCCGTCGAGCCTAACCAGCCGGTGGGATCAGGCGACCTCGCAGACCCACCAACCCGTCTTCCGCACCACGGTGAAGCGGAGTTCCTGATCGGCGACCTTCTCGTCGGCGGTGGTCATGGTGACCCGGGTGGAGACCGTGGCCCGGTCCCCGGTCTGGTTGTCGACGGTCGGGTTGGTCCAGCGGAACCGGGGGTTCTGGTACTGCCCGGCGTACTTCTGCACCTCGGCGACCTTGGCGGCGATCTTCTCGTCGTCGCGGGCGGCGGAGCAGACGAACGTGGCCGCCTTGTCGGCGTCCCGTTCCTGGTAGACGGCCTTGAGGAAACCGTCCACCGCCACCTGCGGCTCCTTCGCGCCCTGGCCGTCCTCGCCGTTGCGGAGGGCGAGGAACGCGGCGGTGCCACCGCCACCGCACAGCAGGACCGCGGCGGCCAGCACGAGCGAGACGATCAGCAGGGTCGGGCGCTTGCGCGGCGGCGCCCCGGACGGATACGGCGGCTGGCCGAGCCCCGGCGGCGGGCCGGCTCCGGGTGGTGGCTGACCGGGGCCGGCCGGCGGCGTGGCCCCGACGAATGCCGGCTGTGGGATCGGTTCGCCGGGTGTGCCGGTGGTGCCACCGGCGGGCGGTTGGGTCATCGGTCTCCCCCGGGTTGCGGCGCGCCCGTCGCCGCCCCAGGCGACGGGCACGGGGTCGAGGTGGTGGGCGCGCGACCGCGCGCGTCCAGTCCGGAAGGGTAGCGGTCGGCGGGCCGCTTGCCAGCCCCGCGTGTGGCGTGCCGAACGCGAGAGCGCCGTCGCGTTCCGGACCAGTCTTGTGTCACATATGTGACTAAACGTGATCAGTCATGCGCGTCCCGTTGTCGGAGTGGTCGACCACGTCCTACGTTCGTCGCGACACGGCGGTCGGACCGGGGGATTCCGAGCCGCGCGGTGGTGCCCATGAACAGGTACGACGTCCGGAGGCAGCGGATGCGCGACGCGGAGAACGTTCCCCGAGCCCAGTTTCCCCCCGGCGACCGGGCCGCCCGGCCCGGTGACGCCGACGGTCCTGGCGCGGGCACACCGTTCAACGAGCGCTCCTACCGACCCCCGGTCGAGGTGGTCCGCACGCTGCTCCGACCGGCCGGCCGCCGGCGGGACGAGGAGGAGCCGGGCTACGTCATCCACCTGCCGGTGCGGGTGGCCGACCTGGCGGCGGCGACCGCGCTCGCCGGCATCGTGGCCACCTCGCTCGGCTTCCTGGCCGAGCTGGACGCCGGCGAGACCACCGTCTCCACCGCCGACGACCAGAACAACCGGCACCGCGTCTTCTGCGACCTGCTGCTGCCCGACCGCGGTCGCTGCCCGCAGCGCTACGAGCACGAGGGCCCCTGCGGCGAGTCACCCGCTCCGGAGCAGCGTCCCGCGACTGGCTGAGGCGGTCGGACCGTAGGCTGTGCCTGACCGAAGTCCAAGTCAGGCAAGGGAGCCTTCCTCCGATGCAGAAGTGGGAATACGCCACGGTCCCGCTGCTGGTCCACGCGACCAAGCAGATCCTCGACAACTGGGGCGAGGACGGCTGGGAGCTGGTCTCCGTGGTGCCCGGGCCGAACCCGGAGCAGCTCGTCGCGTACCTGAAGCGCCCGAAGGGCTGACGACCATGAGCAACGGACCGCACGCGAAGCTCGCCGAACTCGGTCTCGCGCTGCCCGAGGTCGTGCCGCCGGTGGCCAGCTACGTGCCGGCCGTCCAGTCCGGGCAGCACGTCTACGTCTCGGGCCAGCTCCCGATGGCCGACGGCAAGCTGCTCGCCACCGGCAAGGTCGGCAACGGTGTCTCCGCCGATCAGGCGAAGGACCTGGCGGAGCGGTGCGCGCTGAACGCGCTGGCCGCGATCGACGCGCTGGTCGGGCTGGAGAACGTCGTCAAGATCGTGAAGCTGACCGGCTTCGTGGCCAGCGCCGCCGGCTTCACCGGCCAGCCCGCCGTCATCAACGGCGCCTCCGACCTGTTCGGCGCCGTCTTCGGCGAGGCCGGCCGCCACGCCCGCAGCGCGGTCGGCGTGGCCGAACTCCCCCTCGACGCGCCGGTCGAGGTCGAGGTCATCGTCGAGGTCGCGTAGCGCGTCCCCCGGCCCCCGTGATCTTGCAGGTTCCGCCCCGGCACAAGCCCCGAACGAGGACAAACCCCGGGCCGGAACTGCAAGATCGCGGGGAGTGGCGGGTGGGGTCGTACGATCGCTGCCATGGGTGGGCGTGTGACGGGGGCCGCAGGGGCTCTCGCGGAAGAGTTGCCGGGCTGGGTTTCGCTGCTGCGTGCGCCCAACCCGGGGCCGATGACGCTCGACGGGACGAACACCTGGGTGCTGCGGGCCGGGCCGGACGCGCCGGCCGTGGTGGTCGACCCGGGCCCGGCCGACGAGGGGCATCTGGCCGCGATCGCGGCGCACGGGCCGGTCGGGCTCGTGCTGATCACGCACGGGCACCCGGACCACACCGAGGGCGCGCCCAGGCTCAGCGAACTGCTCGGCGGCGCGCACGTGCTCGCCGCCGACCCGGCGCACACCATCGGCGGTGAGCCGCTGACCGAGCCGGCCGAGGACTTCGGTGGCTTCGGGATGATGCTCCGGCTGCTGAAGACCCCCGGGCACACCGCCGACTCGGTCTGCTTCCTGGCCGAGCACGAGGGCGAGCGGGTGGTGCTGACCGGTGACACCATCCTCGGCCGGGGCACCACAGTGGTCGCCCACCCGGACGGGCACCTCGGGGACTACCTCGCCAGCCTGGAGCTGCTCTCGGCGTACCGGGGGATCCCGGCGCTGCCGGGCCACGGCCCGGCGCTCGCCGACTGCGGCGCGGCGGCCGAGTTCTACCTGGCCCACCGGCGGGCCCGGCTCGACCAGGTGCGCGCCGCGGTGGCTGCGGGCGCCCGCACCGCGCCCGAGGTGGTCGCCGTGGTCTACGCCGACGTCGACCGGTCGCTGTGGTGGGCCGCCGAGTGGTCGGTCCGCGCCCAGCTCGAACACCTCGGGGTGGAGCAGCCGTGACCTGCCCGGTGTGCGGGACCGTCGCGGTGCCCGGCGCGCGGTTCTGCCACAACTGCGGAGCGGCGCTGCCGGCCGCCGCGACCCTGCCGGCCGCCGAGCGCCGCGTGGTCACCGTGCTCTTCGGCGACCTCTCCGAGTTCACCTCCTGGTCCGAGGACCTGGACCCGGAGCGGGTCGGCGCGGTCACCGACCGGGTGCTCGCCGCGCTGGCCGGGGCGGTCAAGACGTTCGGCGGGCACGTCGACAAGCTCACCGGTGACGGGATCATGGCGGTCTTCGGCGCGCCGGTCGCGCACGAGGACGACGCCGAGCGGGCCGTCCGGGCGGCGCTGTCCATGCAACGGGCCGTCCGCCGGGTGCTCGACGACGAGCGGGGCGGCGGGGCGCCGCTCGGCCTGCGGGTCGGGCTCAACACCGGGGACGTCATCGCCGGCATCCAGGCCGCCATCGAGTACACCGTCATCGGCGACACGGTGAACACCGCCGCCCGGCTCGCCGACGCCGCCGCGGTCGGCGCGATCTACGCCGGGGCGCGGACCTCCACCGCGACCCGGCACGTCGCCTCCTGGCGGGCGCTGCGTCCGCTGCGGCTCAAGGGCAAGCGCGAACCGGTGGAGGCGTACGAGCTGCTGGGCCTGCTGGACGCGCCGGGCACCCGGTCCGGCCTCGGCGACGAGGCGCCCTACGTGGGCCGGGAGACCGAGATCGGCCGCGTCGCCGGCCGGCTCGCCGAGGTGATCGACCGAGGTGAACCCCGGGTGCTGCTGATGACCGCCGAGGCGGGCATCGGCAAGTCCCGGTTCGCCGCCGAGGTGGAGCGCCTCGCCGCCGGCTACGACGTCGGCACCGGCCGGTACGCGGCGCACACCGGCGCCCGGGTGCTCTCGGTCCGCTGCGCCGCGTTCGGCGAGCGACGCCGGCTGGCGCCCCTGGCCGACCTGGTCCGCGCCGCGGTCGGCCTGCCGAACGACGCGGCGACCGCGGTGACCCGGCCGGCCGTCGAGGAGCGCCTGCGCCGGCTCGGCCAGCGCCTCGCCCGGCTCCCCGGCGACCCGCCGCCGATCGCCGTGGACCAGCTCCTGGCCCTGCTCGGGTACGCCGAACTGCCGCCCGCCACGGAGAGCGTCGAGTGGAACGCCGCCACCGCGCCGGCGGACGCCGAGGTGGTGCCGAACGCCGTCGCGGAACTGCTCAGCGGGCTGGCCGGCGAGGCTCCGCTGGTGATCGTGGTGGACGACCTGCACGACGCCACCGCCGAGACGGTCAAGGCGCTCGCGCTGACCCTCAACCGGCTCACCGGGCCGGTGCTGGTGCTGCTGCTCGGCCGCCCCGAGCTGGTGCGTACCGCCGGCGCGCTCACCCGGCTCGCGGACGCCGAGGTGCACGCGTTGCCGCCGTTGCGCGGCGCGGACGCGGCTCGGCTGCTCACCAGCTACCTGTCCGGGGGCCGGCTGTCCCAGGCCGACGCGGACCGGCTGCTCGCCACCGCCCAGGGCAATCCGTTCTACCTGGCCGAACTGGTCACGCTGCTGATGGAACGCGGCGCGCTGACCGCCGGCGCGGGGCGCGGGGCGGACGTGGCCTGGCGGCTGGCCCCCGGCTCGCTGGGCAGCCGGTTGCTCTCCCGGGACCTGGCCGCCGTGCTCGCGGCGCGCATCGACGCGCTGCCGCCGGACGCCCGCTCGGTGCTGCGCGACGCCGCGGTGGTCGGCGACACGGTGGCCACCGGCGCGCTGGAGGCGCTGCGCGAGCAGCGGGTCGGGCGGGACGGACGGCCCGCCGCGGTGGCCGCGGTCGAGCTGGACCGGGCCGTCGAGGAGCTGCTGCAACGTCGCATGCTGCACCGCACCCGCACCGGTTTCGCCTTCGCGACCCCGCTGATGCGGGAGGCCGCGTACACCGGCGTGAGCAAGGCGGAGCTGGCCGAGCGGCACGCCGCGTTGGCCCGCTGGGCCGCCCCGGAGAGCGTGGCCGAGGCGGGCACCCCGGCGGGCGGGTTCACCGAGGCGGCCCGGGACGACTTCGTCGCCGAGCACGTCGAACGGGCGACCGCGCTCGCCGACGCGGTCAAGCTCCGCCCGGATGCGCCGGCCCGGGCGGTCGCCGGCCTGGGCGTGGCCGCGCTGGGCCGGGCCGCCCGCCGGTCGCTGCGCGTCGGCGAGCCGGCGCTGGCCGTCGAGTACGCCGAACGCGCCGCCGAGCTGGCCCGTGGCGCGGTGCCTCCGGCCGACCGGGTGGTGCACGCCCGCGCGTTGTTGCAGATCGGCCGCCCGGCCGACGCGCTCGCCTCGGCGGAGAAGATCGCCGCGAACGCCGGCGATCCGGCCACCCGGGCCGCGGCGCTGCTGCTGGCCGGGCAGGCCCAGCAGACGTTGGGCGACGCCGAGCGCGCCGACCGCAGCTACTCCGAGGCGTTGCAGGTGGCCACCGACGCCGACCTGCCCCCGCTGCGGGCCTCGGCGATGCGCCGGCTCGGCATGGCCGACTTCGTCGCCGGCCGGCTGGGGCAGGCGAGCAGCCGGCTGGCCGCCTCCTACCAGGTCAGCCTCGCCGCGAAGGACCTGCGCGGGCAGGCCTGGTCGTTGCAGAACCTGGCCTGGGTGACCACCACCCGGGGCGACTTCGCCGGCACCGACGCGGTGCTCGGCCGGGCCGCCCGGTTGTTCGCCGAGCTGAAGGACCCGTACGGGCGGGCCTGGCTGCGCGGCACCACCGCGTTCGCCCGGCTGCTCGCCGGCCGGCTGCGGGAGGCGTACCGGCTGGCGCGGGTGTTCCTGCCGTTCGGGGAGCGGGTCGGCGAGGCGTGGGCGGTGGGCACGCTGCGGGCGGTCGAGGCGTACGCCACCGCCGAGCTGGGTGACCTGGCCGAGGCGGACCGGGCGGCGCGGCGCGCGTACCGGGAGTTCGCCGAGGTGGGCGACGACTGGGGGCAGGGCTTCGCGCTGGTGGTGCGCGGCGTGGTGGCGCGCGGGCTGGGCGAGCCGGAGCACGCCGCCGACCTGTTCTCCGACGCGCTGGAGTACGCCGGCCGCACCACCCATCCGTTGCTCACCGGCATGGCCGGCACGCTGCGCGGCTTCGTCGCGCTGGACATGGGCGACTGCGAGACCGCCGAGCGGGAGGCGCGGTCGGTGCTGACCAGTGTGGAGCCGCACAACCCGCAGGCGCCGGCCCAGGTGGCGCCGCGGGTGCTGCTCGCGATGGCCCGGGTCGCGGCCGGTGACCCGGGGACCGCGGTCGGGCTGCTCGCCCCGGTGGCCACCGTGGCGGCCAACGCGCCCTCGCTGCTGATCTCGCGGCGGCAGACGATGGCCCGGTACGCTGCCGCGCTGCTCGCCCACGGCCAGCGGGAGCAGGCGTTGGACTGGGCGCAGCGGTCGATCGCCGCCCCGGCCGAGGACGTCCGCAGCCAGGTGGTGGCGCGGCTGGTGCTGGCCGAGGCGCTGGACGCCGCCGGCCGTCCGGCGGAGGCGCTGGCCAGCGCCGAGGAGGCGGTCCGCCTGGCGTACGCCACCGAGCAGCTCAGCGAGCGGGGGGCCGCGGACGCGCTGCGGGCCCGTCTCGCCGCCGGCTGAGCACCCCTGTTCTGGCGGTTCCGGGGATGTGCTCGTCGGTGGGGCCGGTTAGCGTGGTGCAGTCGGCGAGCGCCGCCGGAGGAGTTCGTGGGGAGGAACGATGAGGCTGCCGCGCTCCGGCGCCGGCTGGACGATCGCGGTCTTCGGGTTCCTCGCGCTGCTGCTCGGCGCGTTGGGTCTGATCTGGCCGGAGACGCAGCTGCGCCTGCTCGGCTTCGAGGTGCCGGCCGAGCGTGGCCCCGGTGACTACACCGGCACGTTCCTCACCGCGTCCTCGATGGCCTCGTTCAACATGGGGGTCTACTACCTGCTCGCGGTGGCTACCGAGTGGCGGCCGTTCTACCGCTTCACGGTCTGGTTCCGGCTGGTCACGTTCACCGTGTTCACCATCGCGGTGCTCTCCGACGTGGCGCCGGGCCGGTTCTTCGGGGTGGCCGCGTGGGAGGGGTTGGGCGCGCTCGCGACCGCCGCCGGCCTGTGGTGGGACGCCCGCCGGGGCGCCGCCGTCGCGGTGGTCCCGACCGGGCCGGACGACTCCGCGCCGGTGTCCGCCTCCGACGCGGCGCGCTGACCGACCGGGACCGTTGGGTATTTTCGAGTCGTGACCGAGACCCCGCCCGGCGCCCTGCGGCTGCCCATTGTGCCCGGTCTGACCGACCTGTCGGTGTTTGCCCGTGGTGGTTACGCCACCGTCTACCGGGCCACCCAGATCTCGGTGGGGCGCGAGGTGGCCGTCAAGGTCGAGAACCGGACGCTGGACAGCGAGCGCGACCAGGCCCGCTTCCTGCGCGAGGCCCGCGCCGCCGGGCGGATGTCGTCGCACCCGCACGTGGTCGACCTCTTCGACGTCGGGGTCACCGTCGACCAGCACCCCTACCTCATCATGGAGCTGTGCGACGGCTCGTACGCGGAACGGATGCGGACCTCGCCGCTGGACGCGCTGGAGACCCGCGACCTCGGTGTGAAGATCGCCGACGCGCTGGCCCACTCGCACGCGGCCGGCGTGCTGCACCGCGACGTCAAGCCGGCCAACATCCTGCACTCCGAGTTCAACTCGGCGGTGCTTGCCGACTTCGGTCTGGCGGTGCTGGCCGAGGTGCGCGACGCCTCGGTCACGCTGGAGGTGCTCACCCCGGCGTACGCGCCGCCGGAGATGTTCAACCACAGCCCGCCCAGCCCGGCCGTCGACGTCTACGCGCTCTGCGCGACGCTCTACGCGGTGATGCACGGCCGGCCGCCGCGCTGGCAGTCCGAGCGCAACCCGAGCCTGGTCACCGTGCTGGAGATGTTCCAGCATCCGATCCCCGGCCTGCCCGGGGTGCCCGACGAGCTGATCGACGTGCTGCGTCTGGGCATGTCGAACGACCCGGGCGCGCGGCCCTCCGCCGTCGAGCTTCGCGGCCTGCTCGCCGCGCTGCCGCTCGACCCCGGCACCCCGGCGCCCCCGTTCGTCGGTGGCCCGTACGAACGCACCGGCGGGCCGTACGACCGCACCGGCGGGCCGAGCCCTCGGCAGCCGGTCCGGGACGACCACCCGACCATGCCGACGCGGAGCCGGCGCTGGCCGAGGCGTTGGTTCCTCGGTGGGGCCGGGGTGCTCGCGTTGGCCGCCTCGGCCGGCGGCGGCGCGTGGCTGGCCGGTGGCACGCCGCCGGTGGTGGTGTCGCCGACACCGGTGGCCACCGGCGTGGCCGGGCCGACGCCGATGCCCGGCTGCGCGTCCGCCGACGTCCGGCTCCCGGCCGGTGCGCGTTGCGCGCCCGAGTTGGAGTGCTACGGGCCGGTACGCCTGCGCCGCGAACGTGCCGAGGCGAGCCGGGTGCCGTGCGACGGTCAGCACACCTGGGAGACCTACGCCGCCGGTGACCTGCCGAGCGGTCTCACCGGGGCCGGCCACGACGTGGTCGCCGCCGACCCGACCGTCCGCAAGGTCTGCAATGTGGGCACGTTCCGGTTGGTCAGTGGCGTCGAACCGGCGACCGGGTGGAACCTGGAGGTGCTGCCGCCGGCCGAGAGCGAGCCCGACCGCACCTACCGCTGCCTGGCCGGGCAGGGCGTGAACGCGCTCGCCCGTCCCACGCTCACCGGTCGCTGAGCCCGTTCACGTCCGCTGTTGCCGCACCGGCCTCGGGTCGAGCGCCTCCAGCGTGTCGGCGTCGAGCGCGCCGGCCGCGCGCAGGCGGCGGACCGCCCGGGGGTCGAGCGCCTCCAGCGTGTCCGCGTCGACCGGAGCGCCGCCGGGGGTGCGCAGGTTCCGCACCGCGCGCGGGTCGATCGCCTCCAGCGTGTCGGCGTCCACGCCGTATCCCGGGTCGGGGATCGGCCAGCTCTCGACCGGTGGCGTGGCGCCGCCGCCGGGGGACTGCCGGGCGGCGGTGATCGTCACGCCGGCGACCATGCCGAGCACGACGCAGACCAGGGCCAGGACCACCGACAGGATGCCGGGCGGTCGCCACACCGCCAGCGTCACCAGCGCCGCCACCGTCGCCATGGACGCGGCGACGGCCTTCACCCGCGCATCGGACCTCGGGAACGAACTCACCCGACAAGCATGGCCCAGCGCGTCGAACTGTCAACCGTCGGCCCGGGACGGCTTCCCGTCACTCGCGCTCCACATCGGAGCACGAAAAGCGTCGATCGAGAAAAAATCGTTACATAACTTGACCTTTTGCGGCTTTCGTCAGTCTTTGGGGGCCGACTCTGGTCGCTGGCGAATCCTAGAGTGACGGGATCGAGGTCCCCTCGACGGATCTGTTCCCCACCGGAAGGCAGTCACATGCCCCGTGTAATCCGGTCCCTCACCGCAACAGGGATCGCCGGGATCCTCCTCGCCGGATCGGCCGTCTCGCCCGCCGTGGCCGCGCCGACGCCGCAACCGACGACGTACGACCGCACCAGCGCGGCGGAGGCGCGTCGGGTGGATCGCGTGCCGACGCCGGAGCTGGACTGGTACGCCTGCTACGACTACGCCGAGTGCGCCACCGTCCGCCTGCCGCTCGACTACGACAACCCGAAGGGCGCCACCACCGAGGTCGCGCTGCTCCGGGTCAGGGCCCGCGACCAGCAGCACAGGATCGGCAGCCTGTTCCTCAACCCCGGGGGTCCGGGTGGCTCCGGCACCAGCATCGCGCTCGCCGCGCCCTACTTCCTCGGCGACGACCTGCTCGACCGCTTCGACGTGGTCGGCGTCGACCCGCGCGGCGTCGGGTCCGGCGACACCATCAAGTGCTTCCGCACCGTCAAGGACCAGACCCGGGCGTACGCCGGGCTGAACGTCGCGTTCCCGTGGACGAAGGCGGAGGAGAAGGCGTACGTCGCCTCCTCGAAGGCGGTCGGCGCGGCGTGCTCGACCACCGGCAGGCCGCTGACCGGTGCGGCGTCCACCGTCGAGGTGGCCCGCGACATGGACGTGCTGCGCCGGGCGGTCGGCGACCGGAAACTCAGCTACCTGGGCTTCAGCTACGGCACCGCGCTGGGCCAGTACTACGCCAACATGTTCCCGGACCGGTTCCGCGCGCTCGTCGTCGACGGCGTGCTCAACCCGGACGCCTGGGTCGGTCAGGGCCGGGCCCGCAACCAGCTCCAGGAGACGCGGCTGCGCAGCGCCGACGGCGCGTACCGGGCGCTGCACGAGATCCTGGTGCGATGCGGCAAGGTCGGTCCGGAGCGGTGCGCGTTGGCGGCCGACGGTGACCCGGTCACCGTGTACGACACCGTGGCGCAGCGGCTGCGCAAGAAGCCGGCCGTGATCGACGACCCGGAGTACGGCTCGTTCACCGTCAGCTACGCCGACTTCGTCGGGGCCACGCTCAACGTGCTCTACGACCCGTACGGCTGGCAGTCGGTCGTGGACATCACCGGGCAACTACTGGCCGCGACCGACCCGGCCACCGGCCGGGCCGCCGCCGCGTCGGCCCGCAAGGCGCTCGCCGCCCGTGCCGCGCAGGCCCGGCAGCAGCGGGGGTACGACTTCCCGTACGACAACGGGCTGGAGACGTTCCTGACCGTGGACTGCACCGACGCGTACCACCCGAGGAGCGCGGACGCCTGGCCGGCACTGGCGGCCAGGGAGGACCAGCGGGCGCCCTACTTCGGGCGGGCCTGGGCCTGGGGCACCGCGCCCTGCGCCCGCGACACCTGGACCGTGCGCGACGAGGACGCCTACACCGGCCCGTTCAACCGCACCACCGCCGCCCCGGTGCTCGTGGTCGGCAACTACTGGGACCCGGCGACCAGCTACCAGGGTGCGGTCAGCTCGGCCGCGCTGCTGCCGAACAGCCGGCTGCTGAGCAGCGACAGTTGGGGGCACACCGCGTACGGCACCTCGGCGTGCGTGACCGGGAAGATCGACGCGTACCTGCTCACCGGCAAGCCGCCGGCCAAGGGCGTGCGCTGCGTCGGTGACGCCCAGCCGTTCCAGGAGGACCCGGCCGCCGGCCGGGTCGCCGCGGCCAAGAGCGAGCTGGCCCGCGCCGGCGTGCCCGGTCGGGGCGAGCCGAAGCGGCTGCCGCCGGTGACCACGCCGCGGCCGGCGATCGGCACGCTGACCGTCCGCTGACGGACCCCCGGGGTACGGCGGGCGATCGGGCGTCCGCCGTACCCCGGGCCGTGGGGAGACAGCGTGTTGTGCGACGCTCGCTACGCTGGGTGTTCCCGTAGTCGTGTCCCGTGATCGAGGTGCCCGATGCCCGAGGTCTCTCCCCGCCGGCTCCGTTCCCTCGCCACCACGCTGGCTGTGGCGCTGACGCTCACCCTGGCCGCCGCCGCCGGCTGCGACAACCGCCGCGAACCCCCGCTGCCCTCGGTGCTCGACAAGCTGCACGACTCGCACATCGACGGCCAGGCGAAGATCAAGATCGGGGTGTCGGAGACCGAGCCGCTGATGGGCGAGCTGCGCAACGGCGCGCACACCGGCTTCGACGTCGAGATCGCCCGCTACATCGCCGCCTCCCTCGGCTTCCAGGGCGAACAGCGCATCCAGTGGGTGGCACTGGCCACCGAGGACCGCATTCCCGCGCTCCAGGGCGGCACCGTCGACCTGATCGTGTCGAGCTTCTCGATGACCGAGGAGCGCGAGAAGCTGATCAGCTTCGCCGGGCCGTACTTCGTCACCACCCAGGAGGTGATGGTGCCGACGCGGCTGCGCGACCAGGTCCGCACCATCGAGGACCTGCGCCGGCCGGGGCTGCGCGTCTGCACCAGCGGCGGCTCCACCACCGAGGCGGAACTGGAGAAGCACCAGATCCGGGCGTACGTGGTGAAGACCGTCGGCGACTGCGTGCGGGGCATCCGGGAGAAGCGGTACGACGCGGTCAGCTCCGACGAGACCATCCTGGCCGGCTTCCTCTCCCAGTACCCCACCGAGTTCGAGATCGTCGACATGCCGTTCGGCACCAGCGAGCTGCTCGGCGTCGGTGTGCCGATCGGCGATCCGGCGCTGCGTGACCTGGTCGCGTTCGCGCTCCAGAAGAGCTACCTGGAGGGGCGGGACGGGATCAGCAGCCCGTGGCTGACCGCGTACAACCGCACGCTCGGGCCGTGGCTCAAGGCGGAGAAGTCCCAGCCGCAGCCGCTGAACGTGCCGAAGCTCGTCGACTTCGACGACAAGGCGCCCCGGCGATGACCGCCCCGGCGGACGCCGTCGGGGCGGGTGCGGCCGGGCCGGGTGCCGGCACTGCCGCTCCGGGGGCTGCCACTGCCGGCCCGGTTGCCGCCGCGCCGGCCCGGACCGTGCCGCCGCCGGCCGACCCGGCCGAGCGCCGCGCGCGGGCCACCCAGTCGTTCTGGACCGCGGTCGTCGGTGTGCCGGCCGTCTTCTCGGTGCTGCGGCTCGGCGTCGAGGCGGGCGGCGAGTTGCAGACCACGCTGCTGCTGGTCGCCAACGTCGGCACGGTGAACCTGCTGGCCGGCTTCCTCACCACCGCCGCCGCGCTGCTCTCCACCGCCCTGGTCGCGGTGTTCGCGCTCGGCGCGGTGCTGCGGGTCAGCGTGGACCGGATGCCGTCCGGAATCCGCCGGCCGCTCTTCGCCCGCTGGGTGGACAGCACGCCGGCCTGGTTCGCGGTGGCCAGCTTCCTGCTCGCGCTGGTCACCTGGCCGCTGCTCTACCTGCCGCTGCTGCTGCCGGCGTTCGTGGCCGCGTTCCAGCTCGGCCCGGAACGACTGCACGAGCAGCGGGTGCCCCGCCTGCTGCTGCTCGCCGTCGGCTTCGCCGGCTACCTCTGGCTGCTCGGGCCCACCCTGCTCGACGCCGGCCGGCAGGGGGAGACGTTGGCGCTGGCGCTGCTGGTCGTACCCCCGGTGCTGGCCTTGTTCGTGACCGGCCCGCTGCCGGCGGCGGTGATCCGGCCGCTCGCCTCGGTCACCGAGGCGGCGGTGCTGGCCATGCTGGTCTGGGCCGCGCTGCCGGTGATCAGCACGCCGGTGCTGCCGCTGACCGTCACCACTGTCGAGACGTCGCCGGGCGTCACCGAGGACGTCCGCGGTCACGTGGTCACCGTGGACGACGTCGACGTGGTGCTGCTCCAGGAACGTGGCGGCGTCCGCTACCTGCCGATCGGCCAGGTACGCGCGCAGGTGCTCTGCCCGAGCGAGGACGAGCTGCCCCGGCGGCAGCTCCGGGTGCGCGACTTCCACGTGGAGGACTCACTGTTGGAGGGCCTGGGTCGCCGGGTCCGTCCGGTGCACCGCATCGACGCCGCCTGCCGTACGGTCCGCTGACCGGCGCGGCTCGCGTGGGATCGTGGTGCCGGGGCGCACCTGGCGGATCGG
Source organism: Micromonospora sp. DSM 45708 (assembly GCF_039566955.1). Classification (NCBI taxonomy): domain Bacteria; kingdom Bacillati; phylum Actinomycetota; class Actinomycetes; order Micromonosporales; family Micromonosporaceae; genus Micromonospora; species Micromonospora schwarzwaldensis. The sequence goes on from NZ_CP154796.1 coordinate 6,885,296, forward strand.
GGGACGCAGGGCGGCCCTCATGACGAAGATGCTTCGACGGGCGGTCGCCTCGCCGCGTTCGTCCACCTGGTAGCCGTCGAGCCACACCCACCCGTCGAAGGTGGTCCAGTCGAGTTCGCGGATCACCCGGAACAGGATCGGCGTGACGAACTGCGGGCTGGCCGCGCGGGTCACGTGGAGCAGGTCGCCGGCCTTCACGTCGGCCAGTGACCCCGGTTGGTCAGGACCCGCTGCTTGACCCGGCACGGCAGCGCAGACCCGCACGCGCACACCCGCCTGGCCCGGCGCAGCGACCACACCGGACGGTGCTTTCGTGCCAACTCCTCGGCCAGGGCCAGCACGTACTCGGCGTAGCTGAGGTTTCTGCTCATCCGCCCCTCCTCGCGTGAGGGGCGTGGCAGCCGGGCCACGCACGGTCATCCGACCACCACACCCACCAACACCGTCCCACGCACACACGTAATCCGCAATATGCGTATGGCGTGATTGCGGAGAGGGTGTCTGCGAGCAGAAATCATGTCTTCCGCATGGCAGGATGTCGGCGTGCCTCCACGTCAGAGCCCCACCGTCAGGCGGCGACGCTTGGCGCTCACCCTGCGGCAACTCCGTGACAGGGCCGGCATCACCTCGGCCGAAGCCGCGCGGCGGGTCGACCACGACGCGAGCTGGCTCAGCCGCATCGAGACGGCGGAAGTCCGCCCGCACCCGAACGACGTGCGCGCCCTGCTGACGCTGTACGGCGTCGAGGGCGACCAGGCCGAAGCGGTGATCGCGGTAGCCCGGCAGGCCAAGCAGCGCGGCTGGTGGCAGCGGTACAGCGATGTCCTGCCGGACTGGTTCGCGGCCTACGTGGGCATGGAGTCGGAGGCGTCCGTCATCCGCACCTACGAGTGCCAGATGGTGCCCGGCCTGTTGCAGACGGAGGAGTACGCCCGGGCGGCCTTCGAAGGTGCTCCGGTGCCGATGCGCGACAACGAGGTGGAACGCCAGGTCGCCCTACGGCTGGAGCGCCAAGCCATCCTTGCCGGTCACGAACCATCGATCCTACGAGTGGTCATCGACGAGGGAGCGGCACGTCGCATGGTCGGTGGCCCGGAGGTGCTGCACCGCCAACTCCTGCGGCTCGCGGAGGAGTCGACCCGCAGCAACGTCCACATCCAGTTGCTGCCCTACTCGGCAGGGGTCGGCTTCGACGGCAGCTTCGTGATCCTCGACTTCCCACCCCTGCCCGACCCGTATCCGGACGCGGCCGAGGAGCGCATGGTGTACGTCGACACCCTGACCGGCGCGCTGTATCTGGACCGACCGAGCGAGGTGGTCGCCTACGCGGCGGCTCATGAGCAACTGCAAGCCCTTGCGCTGGCACCCAAGCAAACGCGAGATACGCTGCGTTCGATCGCAGCAGACCTGATCGCCTAGGAGGGCGCCGGCATGGACCTGACTCGCGTCACCTGGCGCAAGAGCACCCGGTCCGGCTCCAGCGGCAACTGCGTCGAGGTTGCCACCCCGCCCGAGGCCGTGATGGTTCGCGACACCAAGGACCGGCAGGGTCCGACGCTGTCGTTCGCCGCCGACCGGTGGACCGGCTTCGTCCACGCGATCAGGTCCGGCACGTTCGACGCCTGACGCGTTCTCGTACGCGGGTCTTGGAAGCTGAGGGCCGTTTGCTTCCAAGATCTGCCCCGAACCCGGGTCAGCGCGTGGTGCGGAGCAGGTCGGCCAGGTCGGCGGCCTCGACCAACTCGTCGCCGAGCGGGGTCCCCGCGTCGGCCACCGCCGCAGCCCACAGCAGCCCGGCCGGGATGTCGGAGGTCAGCCACCGGTCCAGCTCGCGTCTCGACCGTTCGTCGGGTGCCGACCACCGCACGACCTCCGCGAGGTGGCGGCTGGGCGTCTGACCCGGCAGCTCGGCGAAGTCCGCCAGGTAGGGGCCGAGGTCCAGGTCCAGCGCGGCCACCGCGTCCAGGATGTCCTCCGCCGGATGGTCCGACGGCCACGAGGTCAGCGTCGACCGCCACCAGGCGCGGAGGAAGTCCTCGACCGCGCTCCGCTCGGCGGGTGTCCAGTCCGCCCAGTGCCCGGCGATCCGGCGGGCCAGCGTGTCCGGCCACGACTGGTCGGTCATCTCGCCGGCGGCGTACGCGGTCAGCAGCCGGGGCACCAGGTGCGGCAGCTCGCTCCCGTCGCCCCAGGTGCCCGGGTTGGACAGGTAGCTGCCGAGCTGGTCCGGCGTCAAAGCGTGCAGCGGCGTCCGCCGGAAGTGGTCGACGTCGGCCGGGTCCACGCAGTGCTCGCACGCCGCCATGTCTGCGGGCATCGGATGCCCGGCGAACACGGCGTACAGCCGTTCACCCGCCCGCTCCACCTCACCCGCTCCCACCCCACCAGTCTCCCCGACCACTCGGGTGGGACGCCATGGCTGTCGTACGGGGCCGGAGACACCCAGGTCAGTAGGACTTGTCCTGGGACAGGACGTGCTGGGCGACGAAGTTGAGGATCATCTCGCGGCTGACCGGGGCGATCCGGCCGGCGCGCACGGCGCCGAGCAGCGTCGCCACGCCGTACTCGGTGGTCATGCCGGCCCCGCCGAGCGCCTGGACGGCGGTGTCGACGGCGAGCGCGGCGGCCTCGCCGGCCGCGTACTTGGCCATGTTGCCGGAGACGCCGGCCTCCAGGTCGCGCCCGGCGTCGTAGAGCGTGGCTGCCTTGTGGATCATCAGCCGGGCCAGTTCCACCTGGACGGCGGCGTGCGCGAGCGGGTGCGACACGCCCTGGTGCGAGCCGATCGAGCGCCCGCCCCAGACCTTGCGGGTGGCGGTGTACTCCGACGCCTTCTCGATGGCGTAGCGGCCGGTGCCGGCGCCCATCGCGGCGACCGTGATCCGCTCCGGGTTGAGCCCGGCGAACAGCGCCGGCAGGCCGGCGGCCAACGACTCGCCGACGAGCGCGTCGGCGGGCAGCCGCACGTCGTCCAGGAAGAGCTGGAACTGGTTCTCCGGCGACAGGATCTCCATGTCCAGTTTGGACTTCTCCAGGCCGGGCGCGTCGGTCGGCACGAGGAACAGCGCCGGCTTGAGTTTTCCGGAGGAGGCGTCCTCGGTCCTGGCCACCACCAGCACGTGGTCGGCCTCGTCGACGCCGGAGATGTAGACCTTGCGGCCGGTGAGCAGCCAGTCGTCGCCGTCGCGGCGGGCCACCGTGGCGAGGCGGTGGAAGTTCGACCCGGCGTCCGGCTCGGTGATCGCGAAGACGATCTTCTGGGAGCCGTCGGCGAGGCCGGGCAGGTGCCGCTTGCGCTGCTCCTCCGTACCGTGCTTGTTGATCACGGTGGCGGCGATGGCGGGGGAGACCACGAGCAGCAGCAGCGGGCAGCCCGCCGCGGCCAGCTCCTCGCACACCAGCGCCAGCTCGGTGATGCCGCCGCCCCCGCCGCCGTACTCGGTGGGGATGTTGACGCCGAGGTAGCCGAGCCGGCCGGCCTCGTGCCACAGCTCGGTGGTGTGCTCGCCCGACTTGGCCTTGGACACGAAGTAGGAGTGGCCGTACCTGCGGCCCAGCGCGCGTACCGCGTCGCGGAGCTGGTCCTGTTCTTCGGTGAGGTCGAAGTTCACTGCGGGTCCTCCTCGGGGTCGACCACGGCCAGCACGGCGCCCGTCTCCACCTGGCCGCCGGGCGCGACCGGCAGCTCCGCCACCACGCCGTCGGCCGGGGCGAGCACGGGATGTTCGAGCTTCATCGCTTCCAGCGTCAGCAGCAGGTCACCGGCGGCGACCCGCTGGCCGACCTCGACGTGCACCCGGGTCACCGCGCCGGGCAGCGGCGCGAGCAGCGACCCGGCCGGCAGCTCCGCGGTGGGCCGGGGCAGTCGCGGCAGCTCGGTGAGGCTCGTCGCCCCGTCCGGGCCGTCCACGAAGACCGACGACCCCACCCGGTGTACGCGGAACGCCCGCCGCACCCCGTCCACGTCGAGCACCACGCGGTCCGGCTCGGCCGACACCAGCTCCACCGGCGGTTCCGGCTCGGTGTTGACCGGGGGCCCCTGCTCTACTCCAGGCGTTGAGAAGGGGCCCCGCCTTTCCCACTCGGCGAGGGTGCCGGTGCGGGTGAGGCGGTAGCGGATCTCCAGGTCGCCATCGGGAGTGGTGAAGCGGGTGACCTGGGGGACGGCCGGGACGTTACGCCAGCCCGACGGCAGCCCGGCCAGCACCGGGGCGGCGGCCCGGCGCGCGGCGGCCCCGGCCAGTGCCGCCGCCAGCGCGGCCAGCGGAAGCTGGTCGGCCGGCAGCAGCGGTGCGAAGACCTCGGGGTGCCGGTCCAGGAAGCCGGTGTCCACGTCGGCGGCGGCGAACTCCCCGCTGCGCAGCACCCGGACCAGCAGGTCCCGGTTGGTAGCGACGCCGTGCAGCTCGGCCCGGGCCAGCGCGCCGGCCAGGGCCCGGGCCGCCTCGGCGCGGGTGGGCGCCCAGGCGACCAGCTTGGCCAGCATCGAGTCGTAATGCACGCTCACCGTCGAGCCGTCCACCACGCCGGAGTCCAGGCGCAGCCCGGCGCGGGCCAGGTTGCCGAACTCGCGGTCCACCCCGGGGATCGCGAACCGGTGCAGCGTGCCGGTGGCCGGGCGGAAACCCTGGGCCGGTTCCTCGGCGCAGAGCCGTACCTCGATGGCACAACCGCGCATCCAGGACGCGTCGGTGGCCCGCTGCGGCAGCGGCTCGCCCTCGGCGACCAGCAGTTGCAGCCGCACCAGGTCCAGGCCGGTGGTCAGCTCGGTGACCGGGTGCTCGACCTGGAGGCGGGTGTTCATCTCCAGGAAGTGCACCTGCCCCTCCGGCGCCAGCAGGAACTCCACCGTGCCCGCGCCGACGTAGTCGACCGCCCGGCCGGCCGCCACCGCCGCCTCGTGCAGCTTGGCGCGCACGTCGTCGGGCAGCACCCCGGGCGCCTCCTCGACGATCTTCTGGTGCCGGCGCTGGATCGAGCAGTCGCGGACCCCGAGCGCCACGACCGTGCCGTGGGTGTCGCCGAAGATCTGCACCTCGACGTGCCGGCCGCGCTCGACGTACCGCTCGATGAAGACCGTGTCGTCGCCGAACGCCGCCGCCGCCTCGCGACGCGCGCCCGCGACGGCCTCCGCGAGCCCGGCCGCGTCGCGGACGATCCGCATGCCCCGGCCCCCGCCGCCGGCACTGGCCTTGACCAGCACCGGGAACGCGGTGACCTGTTCGGGGTCGGTCCAGGTCGGCAGCATCGGCACGCCCGCGTCGGCGAGCAGCGCCTTGGCCGCCATCTTGTCGCCCATCGCGGCGATCGCCTTCGCCGACGGCCCCACCCAGGTCAGGCCCGCGTCGGTCACCGCCGCCGCGAACTCCGCGTTCTCGGCGAGGAAGCCGTAGCCGGGGTGGACCGCGTCCGCGCCGGCCCGGCGGGCCGCGTCCAGGATGAGGTCGATGCGCAGGTACGTCTCGGCCGGCGTGTTACCCGGCAGCCGGACCGCGTGATCGGCCTCGGCGACGAACGGCGCGTCGGCGTCCGCGTCGGAGTGCACCGCCACCGTCTGCACGCCGAGCGCCCGGCAGGTGGCGAAGACCCGGCGGGCGATCTCCCCCCGGTTGGCGACCAACAACCTCGTGATCATCGAGCCCCTCACATCCGGAAGACGCCGAAACCGTCGGCGCCCTTCACCGGTCCGTTGTGGATCGCCGACAGGCAGAGCCCGAGGACGGTACGGGTGTCCCGGGGGTCGATCACCCCGTCGTCGTAGAGCCGGCCGGAGAGGAACAACGCGCCCGACTGCGACTCGATCTGCTGCTCGACCATCATCCGCATGGCGGCGTCGGAGTCCTCGTCGTAGTCCCGGCCCCGGGCCGCGGCGGCCTGCCGGGCCACGATCGACAGCACGCCGGCCAACTGCGCCGGCCCCATCACCGCCGACTTCGCGTTCGGCCAGGTGAACAGGAACCTCGGCTCGTACGCCCGGCCGCACATGCCGTAGTTGCCGGCGCCGTAGGAGGCGCCCAGGTTGACCGTCAGGTGCGGCACCGTCGAGTTCGACACCGCGTTGATCATCAGCGCGCCGTGCTTGATGATGCCGCGCTGCTCGTACTCGGTGCCGACCATGTAGCCGGTCGTGTTCTGGAGGAAGACCAGCGGCGTGTCGGCCGCGTTGGCGAGCTGGATGAACTGCGCCGCCTTCTGCGCCTCCTCGCTGAACAGCACGCCCCGCGCGTTCGCCAGCACGCCGACCGGCCAGCCGTGCAGCTCGCCCCAACCGGTCACCAGCGCCGTGCCGTAACCGGGCTTGAACTCGTCGAACGCGCTGTCGTCCAGCACCCGGGCCAGCACCTCGCGCGGGTCGAACGGCACCTTCAGGTCGGCGCTGGCGATGCCGAGCAACTCCTCCGGGTCGTACCGGGGTGGCAGCGGGTGGGAGGTGCGCGGCGGCGGGCCGCCCTTGCGCCAGTTGAGCCGGCGTACGCACTGCCGGGCCAGCCGGATGCCGTCCCGCTCGTCCTCGGCGAGGAAGTCGGCCAGGCCGGACGTGCCGGCGTGCATGCGCGCCCCGCCCAGCGACTCGTCGTCGGTGACCTCGCCGGTGGCCATCTTCACCAGCGGCGGCCCGGCCAGGTAGACCTGCGACCGGTCCCGGATCATGATGGTGAAGTCCGACATGCCGGGCACGTACGCGCCGCCGGCGGTGGCGTTGCCGAACACCACGCTGACCGTGGGGATCTTCGCCGCGGAGAGCCGGGTCAGGTCGCGGAACACCCGCCCGCCGGGGATGAAGATCTCCGCCTGGGAAGGCAGGTCCGCGCCGGCCGACTCGACCAGGTTCACCATCGGCAGCCGGTTGGCCAACGCGATCTCGCCCGCCCGGCGCGTCTTCGCCAGCGACCACGGGTTGATCGCGCCGCCGCGTACCGTCGGGTCGTTCGCCACGATCAGGCACTCCACGCCCTCGACCACGCCGATGCCGGTCACGGTGCTGGCACCGACCGGGAAGTCCGTGCCGTACGCGGCCACCGACGACAGCTCCAGGAACGGGCTGTCCGGGTCGAGCAGCAGCTCGATGCGCTCCCGGGGGAGCAGCTTGCCCCGCTTGTGGTGCCGGGTCACGTACTTCTCGCCGCCGCCGGCCCGCGCCTGGTCCAGCGCCGCGTCCAGCTCGGCGAGGCGTTCCAGCAGCGCCTCCCGGTTGGCGGTGAAGGCCGGCGCGGACGGGTCGACCGTGCTCCGGAGAACAGTGCTCACAGGCCCATGCCCTTCGCGATGATCTCGTTCATGATCTCGGTGGTGCCGCCGCCGATGCCGAGGATGCGGGCGTCCCGGTAGTGCCGCTCCACCTCCGCGTCGCGCAGGTAGCCGAAACCGCCGTGCAGTTGCAGCGCGGCGTCCACCACGTGGTCGCAGGCGGCCACCGCCACGTTCTTCGCCATCGCCACCTCGGTCACCACCGGCTGCCCCGCGGTCACCCGCTCGGCCACCTCGTGCACGTACGCGCGGGCCGCCTCGGCACGGGTGTGCATCTCGGCCAGCCGGTGCCGGACGAGCTGCCGACTGGCGAGCGGACGGCCGAACGTGGCGCGGTCCCGGCACCACCGCACCGCCAGGTCGACGCAGCGCTGCGCGGTCGCGTACGCCTGGGTGGCCAGCGACAGCCGCTCGGTGGCGAACTGCTGCATGATGGCCAGGAACGCGGTGTCCTCCGGGCCGACCCGGTTCGCCACCGGCACCCGGACGTCGACGAACGACAGCTCGGCGGTGTCCGAGCAGTGCCAGCCCAGCTTCTCCAGCCGCCGGCCCACGGTGAACCCGGGCGTGCCCCTGTCGACCACCAGCAGGCTCAGCGAGCCGGAGCCGGGAAAACCGGTGCAGACCGCGGTGGTCACGAAGTCCGCCCGGATGCCGCTGGTGATGTAGGTCTTCGACCCGTTCACCACGTAGTGGTCGCCGTCGCGCACCGCGCACGTCCGGATGGCGGCCACGTCCGAACCGCCGTCCGGCTCGGTGATCGCCAACGCGCCGATCATCGTGCCGGCGAGCGTGGGCCGTACGTACTTCCCGATGAGATCCTCGCCCTTGGCGGCGACGATGTGCGGCAGCGCGATGCCGTGCGTGAACAACGCGGCGATCAGCCCGGACGAGCCACCCGAGCGGATGATCTCCTCGGTGACCACGATCGAGTCGAGCAGGTCGCCGCCACTGCCGCCGACCGACTCCGGGAAGCCGATGCCGAGCAGCCCGACCTTTGCGGCGGTCCGGTGCAGCGACCGGGGCACCTCACCGGCCCGTTCCCAGTCGGCCAGGTGCGGCAGCACCTCCCGGGTGACGAAGGCGCGGGTCAGCTCGCGGAGCTGGCGACGCTCGGGGGTGTCCACGATGGTCACGCCGGCACCTCCGCCGGCAGGTCGACCACCCGGGCCCGGAGCAGCTCGCCGAGCGCCTTGGCCTGCGGGTCGAACCGGGTGGAGGCGGCCACGCCCGGCCCCAGCAGCCCCCGGATCACGAAGTTGACCGCGCGCAGGTTCGGCAGCTCGTACCGCTCCACGGTCAGCGGGGCGGTCTCCGGCAGCAGCTCGGCCAGCCGCGCCACGGTCAGCCAGCCGCGCAGCCAGGCCCAGGTGGCGTCCGTCCGCGCCCAGACGCCGAGGTTGGCATCGCCGCCCTTGTCGCCCGACCGCGCCCCCACCACCTCCCCCAGCGGCGCCCGCCGGGTGAGGTGCAAGGCGGGGCCCCCGGTTAACGCCTGACGCATAACAGGGGGCCCCGGCGAACCACCCACCACGGCCGGCGGGGCGATCGGCACGCGCTCGCCCGACGGGAGCACGGCCACGTGCGCCACCGCGTCCTGCGCGACCACGTCGGCGGTGAAGACGCCGTACGGCATGGCGTCACCGGGCAAGGTGGTCAACGTGCAGCCCGGGTAGGAGGCGAGCGCCAGCTCCACCGCCGCCGCCGAGAACGCCCGCCCGGCCCGCGCCTTGTCGCCGTCGCGCAGGTGTACGTGCAGCAGCGCGCTCGCCGCCTCGGTGTCGGCCGCGTCCGGGTGGTCGGTGCGGGCCAGCGTGAACTCCAGCCCCTCGCTGCCGACCGCGTCCTCCACCTGGCTCCGGACCAGCGCCGCCTTGGCCGGGATGTCCAGCCCGCACAGGACGAACGTCATCGAGTTGCGGAAGCCGCCCAGGTTGTTGACGCCCACCTTGAGCGTGCCCGGCGGGGGCGTGCCACGCACGCCGGAGACGCGTACCCGGTCCGGGCCCGCCTGCTCCAGCCGCACCGTGTCCAGCCGGGTCACCACGTCCGGCCCGAGGTAGTCCGGGCCGCCCACCTCGTACAGGAGTTGGGCGGTGACCGTCTCGACGGTGACCGCGCCGCCGGTGCCCGGATGCTTGGTGAGCACCGACGTGCCGTCCGGGTGCAGCTCGGCGATCGGGAAGCCGGGACGCCGGCCGCCGTCCGGCAGCTCGGTGAAGAAGCTGAAGTTGCCGCCGGTGACCTGCGCCCCGCATTCGATCAGGTGCCCGGCCACGGTGGCTCCGGCCAGCGCGTCGAGGTCGTCCCGGGTCCAGCCGAAGCGGGCGATGGCCGGGCCGACCGCCAGCGACGCGTCGGTGACCCGCCCGGTGACCACCACGTCCGCGCCCGCGTCGAGGCAGGCCGCGATGCCGAACGCTCCCAGGTAGGCGTTCGCGGTCAGCGCGTCCGGCCGCTGGAGCGCGTCGCCCTCGACGTACCCGACCCGCACGTCCATGCCGAGCCGCGCGGCGAGCGCCCGGACCGCGTCGGCCAGGCCGGCCGGGTTGAGGCCGCCGGCGTTGGTGACCAGCGTGACGCCCCGCTCCCGCGCGGTGCCGAGCACGCCCTCAAGCTGGCGCAGGAACGTCTTCGCGTAGCCGAGGGAGGGGTCACGCATCCGGTCGCGACCGAGGATCAGCATGGTCAGCTCGGCCAGGTAGTCGCCGGTCAGCACGTCCAGCTCGCCACCGTCGAGCATCTCCCGCCAGGCGGCGAACCGGTCGCCGTAGAAGCCGGACGCGTTGCCGACCCGCAGCACCCCGCTCACTGGTGGACCCCGCTCGCCGGCTCCCGCTTGCCGCCGGGCGGGCCGGCGAATGCCTGGGCCACGTCCAGCCATTCGTCGGCGACCGGCCCGGTCGCGACCAGGGCCAGGTCGGCGCGGTGCCGGCGCTGCGTGACCAGCAGGCAGAAGTCGAGCGCCGGCCCGGTCACCCGGTCGCTCGCCGCCGCCGGACCGAAGGCCCAGACCTCGTCGCCCGCCGGTGCGGTGAGTTCGACCCGGACCGGGTCTGTCGGCACCGGTCGGCCGTGCGCGGCGAAGCCGTGCCCGAGGGTACGGAAGCCGAGGTGCGCGACGTGCCGCAGCCGGGCGGTCGGGGCGCGGGTGACACCGAGCGCGTCGGCGACGTCCTCGCCGTGCGCCCAGGTTTCCATGATCCGGGCGGTGGCCATCGAGGCGGGCGACATCCGGGTCCCGTACCAGGGCAGCTTCTCGCCGGCCGGGGTGGCGGCCAGGGCCGCCGCGAGCGTGGTGCGGCCGTCCCGCCAGCGGGCCAGCAGCGCGGGCGGCGGGGCGAGGAAGGACTCGGCCCCGTCGTCGACCAGCCGGGCCGGGTCGGGGGCGGACAGCACCGAGGCGTAGAACGCGTCGGGGTCGGTGGCGGCGAGCCCGGCCACGTGGTCGGTCCAGGCCAGGTGGGCGATCTGGTGGGCGACGGTCCATCCGGCGGCCGGGGTGTCCCGGGCCCAGTCCTCCGGCGGCAGCCCGCTGACGAGCGCGTCGAGCTGGTCGGACTCGGCGGTGAGATCCGCGAGCAGTGCGGTCGCGTCGACCATGGTGCCTCCGGGCGGGTGTGCCGGTCAGGGCTTCGGATCAGGGCCGCGCGTCGCCGGGCGGCCCGGGTGCGGCCGGGTCGGTGGCGGGCGGGCCGGGGCGGGTCGGGCCCGCCCCGGGCGGGTCGTCGGGGGTGAGCAGGGTGGCGAGTTGGCGCTTCCACATCCGCAGCAGCGCGGTGCGGCGGGACGAGTCGTCGCTGAGCAGGTTCGCCACGCCCAGCCCGCGCAGCAGGTCGAGGGTGGCCTGTACGGCCTCGCGGATGCCGGGGCGGCGCTCGTCCACCCCGAGCAGCTCGACGGTGAGCCGGTGCATCTCCCGGCCCACGGTGGCCTCCAGCGGCACCAGCGCGTCGCGCAGCTCGGCGTCGGTGCGGGCGGCGACCCAGAGTTCGAGGGCGGCGACGAAGAGCGGCCCGGTGAAGGCGACACCGAGCAGGTCGATCACCCGGTCCAGCCGTTGCGGGCCGGCCGGCAGCGCGTCCGCCTCGGTGCGCAGCTCCGCCGCCCGGCGCTCGGCGAGGTGGGCGACGGCGGCGGTGACCAGGGCGGCCTTGGTGGGGTAGTGGTGCAACTGCGCGCCCCGGGAGACACCGGCCCGGGCGGCCACCACCGTGGTCGTGGTGCCGGACCAGCCGTGTTCCACCAGGCACTCGACGGTCGCCTCCAGCAGCCGGGCCTGGGTGGCGCGGCTGCGCTCCTGCTGCGGGACGCGGGTCGGTGCGGTGGGCACGGGGACAGCGTCCCGCCCCGGAAACAAACAGTCAAGCCTGACTTTTTCTGCCGCCGCTATCCGACACTCCGGACGGTCCGTTCCGCGATACTGTGCTCGGTTCACGGGGAGGCACGACGATGGATGAATTCGTGCTGGTCGGCGGCGCCGGGTTCCTGGGCACCGCGACCGCCGAGGCACTGCTGGCCGCCGGCGCGCGGGTCACCACCGTGGACCGGCACCCGCCGGCCGGGACGAGCACCGGCGCTCCGGACTGGCTCCGCGTCGACCTGCTCGTCGACGACCCGCCCGAGCTGCCGCCCGGCATCGTGGTGGTGCTGCTCGGCGCGAGTCAGCCGCGCCCCCGCCGGCCCTGGACGCTGCCGCTCGACAACGCGATCAGCACCGCCCGGCTGCTGCCCCGGCTGGCCGGACGGCAGGTGGTGCTCACCTCCTCCGTCGAGGTCTACGGCGCCGCGGCCGGTCCGCTGACCGAGGAGACCGCGCCCGACCTGCCGTGGTCCGTCGAGGAGATCGACCGCTGGTGCGCCGCCGCCCGCGAACTGGCCCGGACGCCCTGCCCGCCCTGGCGGGCCGCCCCGCTGGCCCGGGCCATGGCCGACGCCGACCCGACCGGCCGGTGGACGTACGCGATGGCGAAGCTCGCCCAGGAACGGCTCGTCGCCGACGCGGTCGACCCCGACCGGCTGACCGTGCTCCGGCTCGCGAACGCGTTCGGCGCGGGACAGCACCGGGTCGCCACCCGGCTGGTCCGCCGGGCCCGCCTGGGACTGCCGCTGCCGGTCACCGCGGACACCGTACGCAGCTTCCTGCCCGCCGACGCCCTCGCCCGGATGCTGCTCGACGGGATCGGCCCCGGCATCTGGAACGTCGGCGGGGAGCCGGTGCCTCTTGTCGACCTCGCCACCTGGATCCGTGACCTGTGCGGCTCGTCCGCGCCGCTGCTGACCACGCCCCGCCGCACGCCGGACAGCTCCGGCCTGGTGGTCACCGACAAGCTCACCGCCGCCGGCCACCGCGTGCCCCCGCTCCGCCCGCGCCTGGCGGAACTGGTCGACGCGGTGGACGCCGACCGGGCACCCGTGTTCCGGCCGCCGCTGCCGGTCGTCGTGCCGCCGCCGCCGGCCCACCCCGAGCTGGTGGCCGCCCGCCAGCAGGCGGCGCTCGCCAGCGGCGAGGTCAAGCACGGCAACCGGTGGACGCGGGAGCTGACCGAACAACTCGGCAAGGAGCTGGAACTCGACGACGACCACCGGGTGCTGGTCACCGCGTCCGGCACCGCCGCACTGCGGATCATGGTGGCCGCCACCGTCGGCCCGGCCCGCCCCGGCGACGTGGCGGTGCTGCCGTCGTACACGTTCCCCGCGACCGCGGAGATCCTGGTCCAGCTCGGGTACGCGCTGCGCTTCGTTGACGTGGACGCCGCGACGTGGACGCTGGACCCGGCGGCCGTCGCCACCGCCGTCGCGGGGGGCGGCGTACGCCTGGTGCTCTGCGTGGACACCTTCGGCAATCCGTGCGACTACCCGGCCCTGCGGGCGGTCTGCGACCCCGCCGGGGTGGCGCTGCTGGCCGACTCCGCCGCCGCCCTCGGCAGCCTGCACCGGGGCCGCCCGGTGGCACAGCAGGCGCTGGCCCACTCGTACTCGATGAGTTTCGCCAAGGTGGTCTCGGCCGGCGGGGCCGGCGGCGCCCTCGTGCTGCCCGCCGACGCCGCCGAGGCGGTGCTCGCCTCGCCGGCCGGCTGGACCCGCTCCGAGCTGATGAACGAGCTGCACGCCGTCGTCGCGGTCGACCAGCTCGCGGAGCTGGACACCCTGGTCCGCCGCCGGGCCGAGGTGGCCGAGGTGTACGCCGCCGCCGCCCGCACCCTCCCGGTGGAGTTCCAGCAGGTCCGCCCCGGGGACCGGCACTGCTGGGTGCACTGGGTGGCCCGGATCGCCGACCGGGCGCGGGTGGCGGACGCGCTGGCCGCGCTCGGCGTGCAGACCAAGCCCTACTTCGCGGCGATCCACAGTGGCCCGCTCGGCGACGGCGAACGGCTGCCGGTGACCGACCGGCTGGACGCCGAGGCGCTCGCCCTGCCCATGTCGTCGGAACTCACCGTGGAGCAGGCGGAACGGGTGGTCGCCGCGCTGCGCCGCTGCCTCGGCTGAACCCGGGGCGGGTGGTCAGGTCGGAGCGCGGCGGCCGGTCACCAGCAGTTGCTTGCCGGCGTCGGCGAGGACCGGGTCGTCGCCCAGCCGGCGCTCCAGCGCCAGCAGCGCGTCCCGGTCGGCGGCGAGCCGCCCAACCAACCCCGCCCGGCCCAGCGGCCCGGCGCTGACCAGCAACCCGGCGCTGCGCACCTCGACCAGGCCGGCGGCGGCGAACGCGGCCTCCAACCGGGCGCGGTCCAGCAGGTGCAGGTCGGCGGCGTGCCCGTCGGCCCGCCAGACGCCCCGGCGCCGGGCCAACCGGTCCACCGCCTCGTCGTCCCGGCCGGCGCCGACCAGCTCCAGCACCAGGCCCACCAGCGAGTCGACGAGCACGGCCAGCACCCCGCCCGGACGCAACCAGCCGGCCAGATGCCGGACCGCCCGCTCGGGATCGGCGGTGTATTGCAGCGAGCCCATCGCCAGCACCGCGCCGGCCGTGGCGGGCAGCGTCACCTCCGTCATCGAGCCCTCGACCAGCGTGAAACCGGGACCGGGCGGGCGGCGACGCAGCTCGGCGACCATCCCCGACGCCTGCTCGACGCCGGTCACCGGATGACCCAGGTCGAGCAGCCGCCGCGCCCAGCGGCCCACGCCGCAGCCGGCATCCACCACCGGACCGTCCGGCGGCAGCAGCGCGCGCACCCGCTCCCACGCCAGATCGTCGTACGCGCGCCGGTGCGGCACCGCGAAGTGCTCCTCGTAGCCGGGCGCCAGCGCGTCGTACAGCGGCTGGCTCGGGCGCATCGGCTCAGACAAGGCTGCGCCGCCCGCGCCGCCACTGCCGGTCGGCCAGGTAGGTGCCCGGCCGCCAGCGCAGGTTGAGGCTGTAGTTGCTGCCGCAGCCGACACACTCCTTGCGGAACAGCCGCGCATGCTCGGCGCGGTACTCCGGGGCGTCGACGATCTCGGCGATCGGGCGCTGCCGG